>DDXG01000080.1 GCA_002347125.1 Phycisphaerales bacterium UBA2266 | reverse complement strand
CCTCGTCCTCTCCCCACCAATTTCACACGTACCCAAACCGACCCATGCCCATCCCTGATTCAACGTGCTTATGGTCAAAAGCAGGGTGTCTTCTGGTGGCCCGACGAATCACACCTGTAATGGTCCGTTCTACCAGATGAGGCTTTCCTCCTGAATCAGACTGGCGCGGATGATGAGCTGAACACGTGGTGCACTGGATGTAGCCTTCTCGATGGCGATGTTGAGGTCCTCATAGGCTGCGGCTTTCTGGAGGAAACTGTGAGAACCGTTACCACCTGAACTGTGGATACAGTCGCTACCGACGATGACACGTTCGCCAAAGCGCCAGCTGGTCGCTCTGCCATCGTCAGGAAGGTCCCGTAAGGTGAGTTCCACCATCAGGGTAATACCTGTCAGATCATCGTCACGCACGGCCTCCAGTCTAATCCCGCTCGCTCCCGTGGGCATGTGATTGGCCACATGAAGCAGGATGGCTATGAACTGTTGGGATGTCAGCGGTTTGCCCTTCAAGCCATTCAGGAGTTCGGTGAGGGCATCGTCCGGCTGGGCCGACCTGTCGTCGAACGAGACTTCCGTGATGTTGCAGGACAGACGCCTTGCCAGAGCCACGCACGGCGGCCGCGCCCAATGGTCTTCGGGCATATCCGACAGCAACTCACATATCGCCCCGAGCACCGATAGGCCCATGGCCTCCACCCCAGCCACTGCCCCATCGATCTCAGCCGTTGTTTTCGCGTTGCGGATGGTATCGAACAGCGGTTTGATCTTCTCTGATGGCACTGTGGCGACTGCTTGCTGATGCGGCAGCTGAAGCAACGGCAAACCGTGCCGACTGCGCCATGTATTGGCGCATGCGATACGCTGGAAGTTGCGCTGCTTGAGCGCGCCGCCAATATCGAACGTGTACGTGTCCTTCCAGTTCCACGAGAGAACCGTCGCCGCCATGTCACAGACTCGTGGGTCAACGAAATAGGCGGAATACCAAGAACCAGAACTACCCTCTTCACGCTCCGTGTCCGCAAGATGCGTCACGAGCAACTGCTCCATCGCCGTGAGCAGTACAGACATCCTCGCCTTGAGGTTCTCGTCCGGCGACTCATGGTCCCTTCCTTCGATTGCCTGCCTCGTCTGAAGAATGGCTGCATGAACAGCCCGGATGACATGGATTCGCATGCCCACATTCCGCCTGCGCAAGCCCTGCTCTACGGCCTGGATAGCCTCGATCGAACCACATTCCAAGAGATACTCGGCAAGTTCCATCTCCCCAGGATTCGGACCAAGCAGCCACAACCGAATCATCTGTGTTAATGCCTCTTCGACGCCCCTCCTACTCAAAGCACGCGCCGCCTCAACACGACTATGGATGAACGGACCGGACACCATCTCCTCCTTCAGAAAAGCCGCTGGTCCATCCCCCTCGATATCGCCGGCCACTGTCACAAGACCCACCCGCACCCAGTACTCATTCGCATCCTCTGCACCTTGGATGATAGGTTCCAGTGCCGCCTCGGGGTACTTGTCCAACAGCCACCTCGCCTGCAACGGCGAATCCCTATCAGCCTTTTGGATACCTTCAATCCAGAGTTGCTTCTCGCCTTTTGCCTGCAACTCGGCCCACCACGCCTCGACCTCCTCGCGAACGGCTGCCGCCTTACCCTCCTGAGATATAGGGTCCGTATGGCTGCCGGCACAGAAGCATCTGCCCGATATTGACTGAAGTATCTCCCGCGCACAGTCGCCGACCCGCAGAACGTGGTGTGAGAAGCAGTAATTCCTCACATATCCGACCGATCGCGTAAACGTCATGTCATCCAAGGCCTCGATAAGCCGCGGCACCGCGTCATATCCATGCTCGACAAGGAGGTGTGCCGGACTCGCATCCCCCCTGGGGTCATCGTAGACATTCACCCTGCCCGGTTGCGACCATTGATGTGCATTCTGGTCACGAAGCTGAAATATCAATTCCACCACTTGTTCATCCACGCTCATATCTTCGTACGCCTTGATCGACTTGGCATGTGCCTCATCCTCTTCGAGCATCTCCCTGAGTACCTTGATCGAATCCCTCACCCGTTCCAGATGCTCACATTTGCCGTAGTATCTGGCAATATGCTCGAACGCGGCGAGTATCTCGCTTCGGGGGGTGTCGGCAACCGCGAACATCTCCACCGCCCGCCAAGTCATGGCATGGCCGAGGTCACGCTGGACCAGGTCCATCAAACCACCCGTCTCATCATGGCTCCTCATAGCGACTATCTGATTGCATAGCTCAAGAGGCAATCCCTCGATCCCCTTGCACCAGCAGGCCCAGGCCAGCACGAAGAGTTCCGTTCGCTCGGCCAACCGTTCTCCGAAGCGCCGGCTGTAATCATCCTTCGGTGGGTCGTGTACGAGACCGAGACGGGCGGCAGCCTCAGCCTTCAAGTTCAACGGTTCATAGGAGACCTTCAGGTATTCAACAGCATTTGGCTCGGTCTTCTCGAAAGTCCTGGTGAAGAGGTCCTGTGTGAGAACAGAAAACGTGACATCATCTTCACTGAGGAGAAAAGCCTCAATGTACTTGTTCCGCGGAGGGTTGCCACCAAGACGAATCGACTCGCCTGTGGCGACGCGAACGTACTGTGCACTTGTGACATCCGGGAATCCAAGCCCTCCAAACCACCTGAATGCTTTCCTGGCCTGAGACTGCGAGACACTTGTCGAATCCGAGCAGCCCGCTGCCAGAAAGAGGCCTGCGACTGTCAAAACTGCCCACTTCATTCGTGTTGACTCCCAATTACAGGGATTGGCTTGATTGTGGGGCCTAAGCCGCCCTCAGTGATTCCGTGCCATCGACCGGAATCGCCTGCTCACGCCCTCCAATATACCGGAACTTCCCACGTAACGCCACCGTCTGCAATACTGCATGCAACACCCTCAATAGTACCATGCCCGGGACTGTTATTTCAACCCTTGCAGCCACCCAGACGCCCCCGGAATCCTCTGGGAAAGACCGCCTGCCCCCCGGTTTGCCAAGAACCGACTCTTGTCGGTGTTCTTTGGCGGCACGCAGACCGACGATTTTGGCTTGAGTGTTCGCCGCAGGCTCTATACCATCAAGACGCGGTTCATTCTCCACGGGCTGTTTCGCAGACCCGGGTTTGAGGACCCGGCAGCCCGCGCGACCGAGCCGCAAGCCACCAACCACAAACCAGTTGCCACCAATACGCCCCATTGCGGATACACCCGTTTGGCGGTATGGTATCGGTTCTATGGAACTTCAAGGCTCACAACCGGTCCGCAAGGGCCTGCTACGTCGGGTCGCCGGCGGATTCTACCGCCTGATCGCCCTGCGGGCCCACACCTCGATCATGCTCGGGGCCCTCGGCGCGACCGTGCTGGGCAAGCTCTTCCACGCCCACCGCATGAACCTCGTCAATGAGCTTCCTACATGGGTCCTCATCGACGTGGCCGTCCTGCTGGCCGTCGAGCTGATCATGGCGTTGGTCATCTTCGCCCGCCCGACCCGCCGCGTGCTCCGGCTGACCACGGGCCTGGCCGCCATCCTCTGCACCTGGTCCGTACTGAATGTCGGCTGGATCGTCCGTAGCGGGGCGCAGCTACCCCTGAGCCTGCTCAAACCGCTCCTGCGCGACCCGCTCAACACGCTCGCCCAGATCGGCGGCAATATCTACGCCATGCCCAGGGCCGCCGTGGTTGTGCTCTTGCCCAGTTTCACAGCGCTGGGCATCTACTTCTACTACCTGGCCAACCCCCTGGCCCCGGACTACAACGCCCGCCGATTCCGCATCCGCGTGGTCCTGTCGGTCCTCATCATCGCCGCAGCCGCCATCGGCCACAACCTCATCATCCGGCGCGGCGACCCGAACATCCTCTCGGCCGGCATGAGATTCAGCAGCCATTTCCGAGCCGTCCGCAGCCTCGTCATGCGCAACACCGCCAAGCTCACCCGCGCCGACTATGAACAGGCCGTCCGGGAACTGCCCACAGGCAGCGAACTCAACGCCATCCTCAAACTCCGCCCGCGGGCCTCCCGACCCAACGTCATCATTATCGTGCTTGAAGGCATCCAGTACAGCTACACCTCGCTCGATGGAAGAAACGGCGACCTGACCCCCTACCTTGCGGAAATCGCCGGCCGAGGCGTCTCGTTCTCCCGGATGCGTTCGACGCTGACCCACACCACAAAAGCCCTGTTCGCCCTCTTGACCGGCCGCTACCCGTCCATCTCCAACGACCTGGCAGAGACCGTCCCCATCGCCCAGGGCTACGGCTCGCTGGCCACCATCCTCAAGGGCAAGCTCAACTACCGCACAGCCTTCTTCCAATCCGCCAAGGGCAACTTCGAGGCCCGCCCCGGCCTCGTCCACAACCTCGGATTCGACAGCTTCTGGGCCCGCGACTTCCTCGAAGACCCGAACACCCCGCGGGACCCCGAGAGCTTCGTGGGCTACCTCGCGTGCGACGAATTCGCCCTCCTTGACCCTCTGAAGCAGTGGATACAGTCCGGCGAACAGCCCTTCTTCATCGCCTACCTGTGCTCGGTCACGCACGACCCCTACGAGGTGCCGCAGTGGTTCGCCGAGCCCGGCCGGGACCCGGTCGAGCGATACAAGCAGACCGTCGCCTACACAGACAGCTTCCTCAAGGCCCTCGACGCCGAGCTTTCGGCCCTCGGCCTGGCGGACAACACCCTACTTTGCATCGTCGGCGACCACGGCGAGGCCTTCGGCGAGCACGGCCTGCACGGCCACGAGATGAACGCCTTCGATGAGGCCCTGCGTGTGCCCTGGGTGATGCGGGCGCCGTCCCTGATCCAGCGGGGCACGCGGGTCCAGGCGAGCGTCAGCAGTATCGACGTGGCTCCTACGCTGCTCGAATTGCTCGGTGTCGAGACCCACTGGGCCGGATTCGACGGCCTCAATGCCCTCGGACCCATACCGGCCAACCGCAAGGTCTACTTTAGCGGCTGGATCGACGAGAGCCCCGCCGGATTCGTCCGCAACAACGGTAAGTTCGTCTACCACAGCGAGGATCACGTCGTCCGCGTCTTCGACCTGGCCGCCGATCCCAATGAGAACACGGGCGTTATTATCGGCGAGACCGAGGCCGAACCCATCGCCAGAGACATCATCTCATGGTGTCGAAACAGCGTCCTCAAGATTGACCAGAAACGCACCGGCAACACGATGCTTTTCGATGTCTGGCGATGCCGATGGAACGCCCGCGTCAGCGACGTGGACTTCGACCGGCAGAGCCTGGGCAACAGTCGCTGACCCGTGGCGGCAGCGTTTCATGTCAGATCGTGTTTCCAAAACGCAACATGATTCTGTTGTGTTCAGTAGACAGTGGGCTACATCTGGTTTCTCGTGCGGCCAGCAGGGGTTGCCATGCAAAAATGGGGGGAATGGCAAATATGGGTGTTGCTGTTTTGCATCATCACATCTGCGGCCCGTTCAAAGATGGCAGTCGGATCGATCTGGGGGATGGTCCTGTAAACTACTGCCGGACAGCGACTTAGGGTGTTGTCATCCAGATGGACGTCTGGTTGTGGCTTGGTCTGGTACGTTCATTGCATCGTTGACGTCTTTTGCGCCTCTGGGCGCCGATATTGGGCGGCGCACCTAGACCCATTGCTCGGAGGAGGTAGGCAGCCGCCCGATTTCAGCCCGTAGTCAAGACCGGCCGGGCGCACCGTGCCTTCGGTCTTGTTCATGATACTTTGGTGTTGCGGAGTCGTTCTGGAGGAGGGCGACTCCGTCTTTTTTTTGCGCGCATGGCGTGGCCCGGCGACGGCCGTCGGCGCAGTGAGCCAGGCGGCGTTTTCGGATACTCAAGCGAGGCCCCCGGCCGTATAATCGCCGGCATGACACAGCGTGCCGCTTACAGGATCATCGACGCCAACTTCAACCGTGCCCGCGAGGCTGCCCGGGTCATTGAGGAGTACTGCCGCTTCGCCCTGGACTGTGAACCATTGACCGCCCGCGCCAAGAAGCTCCGCCACGACCTGTGTACGGCGATGGCCGGTCTGGACGGCGCCGCCTTGATTGCCGCGCGGGATACCCCCGGCGATGTGGGCGTGGGCATGGCGGTCCAGGGGCAGTTGCAGCGCGGGGATTTGCGGGATTGCCTGACGGCCGGCTGCAAGCGGCTGCCGGAGGCCCTGCGGGCCATCACTGAAGCCGTCCAGAGTGACCACCCGACCATCGCCGCGGCCGTCGAGCGGCTGCGGTACGACGCCTACACGCTGGAAAAGGACATCGTCACGTTCGCCGACCCCGCCGGCCGGTTCGCCCGCGTCCGCCTCTATGTCCTGATCAGCAGCGACCTGCCCGCCGAGGTCCTCTGGCTGACGCAAAGCTGCGTCGCAGGCGGCGCCGACTGCCTCCAGCTTCGCACCAAGCACTCAAGCGATGAGGAACGACTGGCACTGGCGCGGAAGTTCGCAGCCGTCTGCGCCGAGGGCGGCGTCCTGAGCATTGTCAACGACCGAGCGGATATTGCCGTCCTCGCCGGGGCCGACGGCGTCCACCTGGGACGCGGCGACATCGGCATCGAGGAGGCCCGCCGGTTGCAGTCCAGGCCGCTCATCATCGGGGCCACAACGCACAATCTGGAGGAACTCCGCGCTGTCAGCGGCCAACAGCCAACCTATGTGAGCCTCGGACCGGTCTGGCCCACGGAGACCAAGCCGGACCTCGACAGCACCGGGCTCGACCACCTGCGGCGCAGCCTTGAAGCCCTAGAGTGCGCCGGCATCGCCCACGTCGCCATAGGCGGCATAACGCAGGACAATGTGGGCCAGGTGCTCGGCGCCGGGGCCCGCGCGGTGGCCGTCTGTGCCGCCGTGACCAGGGCCCGCAACCCGGAAGCGGCGTGCAGATCGATGAAACAGCGGATCGAGGCCCTCCTGGGGGACCCGCCGGCTCCGTAACCGACCGTCATGTATATTTGAGGAGGTCAAGCATGTTCACGAGCCTATCCCGACGCACTTGCCTGCACCTGGCCGTATTGGCGGGATTGTGCGGCTGTGCCTTCTCGATGGAATTGCCCAAACAACCACCGGGCGGGCACTTTCCCCTGACGGCGGCAGACCACGCATCGGCCACGACCTTCTCGCAGGGCGACCCGATCATCGCGACGACGTACTTCTACTGGTACGACATCAAGACGCAGTCCCACATCATAGACCACGACGGAACGGACGCCCTGACCACGCACCCGGCGGATATGAACGACATGAGCTTCAGGAGCGTCGATTGGCACAAGCGACAGTTCCGCGACATGATCGACGCGGGCATCGATGCGCTCATGCCCGTCTACTGGGGCGTGCCCGGCGACTACAAGGCCTGGAGTTTCGCGGGACTGCCGCCCATGATCGAGGCGCGTCGGGCGCTGCAGGGCGAAGGGCTCAAACCGCCGGCGGTGGGGCTGTTCTACGATACCTCGATCATGCTGTGGAATGCCTTCGACGGCGGCCGCAGCTACCATGTGGACCTGACCACCGAGTTCGGCCGGGAGTGGTTCTATACGGCGATCCGCGACTTCTTCAGCCTGATTCCGCCGGGCGACTGGGCCCGCGTCGATGGCAGGCCCATCGTCTTTCTCTACGGCGCGAATTTCGCCAAGGCCCAGGACCCCCGCGCCCTGGCCCACGCACAGAGGCGCTTCGAGGAGGATTTCGGCGTGCGGATGTTCCTCGTCAAGAACGCCGACTGGCAGGGCGAATCGGACGCTACGTATTCCTGGGGCGGAGCGGTCAACGGGCCGCTCATCTTCCGCGAGACGGTCTCGCTGGGGCCCGGCTACGACCACAGCGCCGTGCCCGGCCGAAGCCCGCTGATTGTCGAGCGGCTCGACGGCAAGACGTACATCGACCGCTGGACCACGGCATTGCGGCTGAACCCGCGGCACCGTCCCTGGCTAGTGCATGTCGAGACCTGGAATGAGTGGCACGAAGGCACCGATATCGCGGATTCACGCGAGTACGGGCGCAGCTACATCGTACTGACGCGGCTGTTCGCGGATATGTGGCATCACCGGGTGAGCCTGCGATTCGGCGAGTTCCTCAGCGCCGACGACCTGCTTTGTTGGAGGCATGGGCAATCGAAGGGCCTGAAGATCCGGCCCAGCGGCGGCGACGGCGTCTGGAGGCCCGCGGCCGTCGGTGGCGTCGATGCGGTCGTTTCACAGGCCGGCGAGACGGCCGGGCGGTACCTCTACTTCGATGTCGATGAGGCCGTGGCGTTCGAGTTATATGACAAGACCGTCCGCGTGGTTGTGACCTACCGCGACGGCGGCTGTTCCAGCTTCCAAGCCGAGTACGACAACATAGACGCAACCAAAGGCCCCGGCGAAGGCGCCTTCCGCCCGAACGCAACAATTCCCGTCGGTGACTCCGGCAAATGGAAGACCGCCGAATTCACCTTCGATCAATGCCGCTTCATGAACCGTGGCAACGGCGCGGACTTCCGCCTGGCGGTTCTCGGCTCGCCGGGCGAATTGACCGTTCGAGAGCTTACGCTCAAGAAGATTGACTGATCAAGTGGGGTATGCGACGCCGATGCACATCGAGATTGTACACACGCTAGCCATAGCGGACAGGCAAAGCCGCGTGTGCAACAAGTTGCACACCCTACAAGTGACTCATATAAAGGGGGACATACCAATGATCCGACACATGATGATCTTAACGCTGCTCTTGACGCTTGCCTGCACCCTTTGTCCCGGCGCCGACCTCTGGGACCTTGCAAAGGCTAACCGGGAGGCTCTGACGATTTCCACGCTGTTCACCGCGCAGAACGTCAGCCAGTATCTGGGCAATGAAAAGGGCACGCAGGACGCCATCGACTGGTGCAGGGCCACCGGCGTAACGCACGTATTCATCGAGAGTTATCGCGACAAGTACACCGCGCCGCGCGAGCTGCTGGAGGCCGCGCGGGACCGGTTCCACAAGGAGGGCTTCGATGTCTCCGGTTGCATCACGCCGACGCAGGTGGGCAAGCTCGGCACGGGGTGGACGGCGATCTCGTGCTATACCAACGCCGGCACACAGAAGCAATTGCAGGAGATATTCGAGTACGCCGCGTCGATGTTCGGTGAGATCATGATCGACGATTTTCTATTCACAGATTGCCGGTGCGACGAGTGCAAAGCCGCACGAGGCGACCGCAGTTGGACGGACTATCGCTGCGACCTGATGATGCAGATGAGCGAACAACGAATACTCGGGCCGGTCCGCAAGCTCAATCCAAACGCCCGCATCATCATCAAGTATCCACAGTGGTACGACAATTTCCACGAGCGGGGCTACGACGTCGTCCGCCAGAGCGAGGCGTTTGACCGGACCTGGGTGGGCACCGAGACCCGCGACTACGACAACCCGCAATGGGGCGGCAAGGTCCAGTACGAGGCATACTACATCATGCGATGGCTGGGCGGCATCGGCGGGGCCAGGTGCGGGGGCGGCTGGTTCGACCCCTATGGCACGACGCAGGACACCTACGTCGAACAGGCCCGACAGACCGTGCTGGCCGACGCCAAGGAGATGTTGCTGTTCTGCTACGGGTCGCTGCTGGGCGGGACGGGCCCTGCCAATGTAGAGAAGCTGCGGACGGAGATTCCGGGGCTGTTCGAGCTGGCGAAGAAGGTCCGCGGCAAACCGATTTGGGGTGTGGCAGCCCCGAAGGCGCCCGACAGCGACGCCGACAACGAGCAGTACGTCTATGACTTCGTCGGTATGCTGGGGCTGCCTCTGGTCCCGACGGACCGGATTGACCCTCAGGCCCGGGCGGTCTTCCTGCCCGTTCACTCGCTCAAGGACCCGGACCTGCGGAGCAAGCTGAAGTCAATGGCCGCGGCGGGTACGCCGATCCTGATAACGGACGGCCTGGCGGGCAGGCTGGATGGGATGGACCTGACCGGCGCGAACGTGACCGTCCTTGAGGTCAAGGGCGATCCACGTCGGTTGCTGCAACTGGGCCGCGAGCAACTCAATGCCATCCGCGACAAGATGCTCGCCCCGCTGGGCATCCGGTTCGATGCCCCGAACAAGGTGGCGCTCTACCTGATAGGCGACGATGTGATCGTCATTGAGAACTTCAACGACGAGGCCGTCGATGTGCGGCTCGATATGTCTGCGCCTCTGTCGGCCACCATGACGCTGGTCCTTCCGGTGGGCGGCAAGGCGGACCTCAGTTGCGAGGGCAAGACGGTTCGGCTGGGGGGGCTGGCTCCGCGAACGATGGTGCTTATGGAGTACTGAATCCCGGAGCACATCCGACGGCGGCGACGCCGGGACGGGCTTGTTTAGAGCCTGCTACAGCCGCATTTTATCGGTCATGGAAGGCGTATGGACAGGGGTTTTCTACCGATTATCCACCGGACGTTTGCAGGAGGTGCGCACCAGAGGCAGGCGGGCGGGCGGGCAACAGGACTAAGGCCTCACCTATATGTCTGAGCTAATGGCTTGATAAGATTAACTTATGGTTGTGCGTAAGTCTTTTTTCCAAAAAGGTTTACATGGTTAACCGTGACAACGTCGATGAGGACTTGGCTGGTCTGACTCATACGCACCACGATAGGGTTACGAGCTTTTCCCTTAGTGCGGGTCTGGCGCCCTGCGGGCACACTGGGTAATTCACAGGTTTTCCACAATTGACAGGGTGTTAAGCTGTTGCGTAACTTGAAATCACCGGCAAGAACCCCATTACTCTGCGATTCTACCATGTGCAGGCGCCGGGTTTTGGGGCCATCTCTGTGTGCAGTGGCCGGGATTTGAGGTGGCGAGAAAACCGCGAATCTGATAATAGTGTCTGGCGAAGGTCCCAGGGACGGGGCCTTGACTGGTGGTTTCTGTTGAGCATGGGGTGCTATCATGGCTGGACCGTTGATTGCCATTGGTGAGGCGATTCACGCCTCCATTCCCAAGACGGGCGCGATTATGAAGGAGCTGGCGGGGCTTGGACCGGATGCCTACGAAAGGCCGTCTGAGCCGCTGGCCTATATCCGCGGGCTGATCGAGTCGCAGGCCGAGGAGGGAGCGGCCTACATCGCCGTGAACCTGGATGCGTTCGGCGAATCGGACCCGCAGACGGCCGTCGAGATGATGAAGCAGTATGCCCGGATGGTGCGACAATGGGGCCGGGGCGTGCCGGTGTGTGTCGATAGCAGCAACGACGATGTCCTGCTGGCGGGGCTCAAGACCTGGTACGAGAGCGGCCGGACTGTGGCCCCGCCGCTGCTGAACTCCATCAAGACCTACACGATGGACAGGATGCTGCCGCTCAAGGCCGATTACGATTTCGCGTTCATCGGGCTGCTGGTGGGCGAGCACGCGGCATCCGGGCCGGGCGGCTCCCATTCGGTGGATGAGTTATTGGCCATGGCCCGGCAGTTGTTCGATGCGGCCGTAGACAGGCATGGATTCAAGCCGGGCGAGATGTTCTTTGACTCAACGGTGTTCCCACTTGCAATCGACATGCCGATGGAACCGGGTGTTCCCGGCTATACCTACCGGGCATTCGAGACGATCCGGCGGATCAAGAGCGACCCGCGGATGAAGCAGGCGCATTGTTCGCTGGGAGTCAGCAACAGCGTGCGAGACCTGCCGGGGCGCCGGGTCGGGGTGTGCCGGGCGTATGTGGTCAAAGCGATGGAGTACGGACTGGACGCGGCGATTGTGAACACCGCGCACAAGTACGGCTCCGTCGAGCCGGCCGCAGAGTTGTTGGACCTGGTTGACGCCTACGCCAGGCTGGACGGTTCGGTGGAGCGGCTGAGCGTGGCGATGGAGCGGATGGGGCAGTTCTGCCGGGCCAACCGCAACGATTCCTGAACCGAAAACCGCCTATTCCTCCGCGAGCCGGCCGGTCGCGCGGATTTCGTACTTGCCGACGCCGCGCCGGAGCCTGCCGTTGTAGGTTCCCGTGGCGGCGTACTTGATCTTCCAGACGATCTGGATGGTTCCGTTGGCGCGGATGAGGACCGTGGGGCGGATTCGGGTGATGCTGACGTCGATGTCGGTCGCCGTGGTCGTCTGGTTGAGCTTGGCTTCGAGGTAGGTTTCCAGGACACCCAAGTCGAAGTTCGTAATAACCCTGGTGCCGCGGGCCTCGGCAAAGGTGCCCGTGAAATCGTAGTCATCCTCATTGGTGGCGACGAACTCGTTGTTATCCAGGCCCTCGTCGACGTTGGGGCCGAAGTGCATCTCCAGCGTGCCGAATATCCGCTGATCGACGCGGCCCCAGCCGACGAAGGTGAAGCGGACGCGCGTGGTGTCGAAGTTCCACGAGGTGCCGGCGGCCGCGGCGGCGGCGGACTGGGCGGGCAGGAGGATCGCGGTCAGTGCGACGACGGCCAGTGAGGTCTTCAGGATGGCGCTGTTCATAAGAGTCCTTTCCGATGGTGTCTGGTTCATGTAGTTCGCATCGCCGAGCCGGCCGATGCAGGCTGACCTGTATTATACGTACAAGGACGGTTCAGAGGTACAGATGATTGCGGCGGCAGGGCCAAATCCGGTGGCCTTGGCCTATTGTGGCCGTTTGCGGTTTGTCTTTGACCGTCTAGGCGACGGGGGCTATTCTTGGTGGCGTTGGCCGGATGGGTCGCAGGTCAGTGCGGCGGCCGGGGTCCAGCGGGTGGTCATGGAGGCTTGCAGGATGTTGACGTATGCGATATTCGCCACGTGTGTCGTGGCGATCGGGATTCTGGCGTTCTTCATCGGGCGGCGGCTCGCGCCGAAGGCCGAGGTCCAGTCCAAGACCACGACCTTTCTGATCAAGAGCATTCAGGCGATCGCGGAACTGGCGATTCTGGAGTATATCACCGAGGGCGTAACGGAGATCAAGGAGAAGAAGGCGAGCATTCTGACGGTGCGGTGGAAGCGGGGTCTGCTGCGGTACACGGCCAAGCTGAAGGTCGGGTTCGATCTGGATCGGCTGGACTATCGGGTGGACGACCAGGCCCGCTCGATACGGATTGCGCTGCCGAGCCCGCGGATCCTGAGCTGCGAAATCTACAACCGCAAGTTCTACAAACTGCCGCTGGAGAAGGCGGAAAACGTCCCGTGGAAGGTGGATATTATCGCCGATTTCAGCTCGGATGAGGTGCTGGCGCTGGACGATGAGGCGCGGGCCAACGCCCTGAACAACGTCAAGGAGTTCTACGTGCTGGATCTGCTGCGGGACAAGACCCGGCTGGCGTTCAAGAAGATGTTCGCGCTGTCCTACCCGGACTACGAGACGGAGATTGCGATTACGGCGGAGGGCGCGGCGTTGACCGAGACCGGACAAGCCGGCCGTGGACGGCAATTGCCGGCGGCCGATGAGAGGCAGAACGCGGGAGGCTAGAGGCAGGAGGCAGGAAGGGGATAGGGTTCTCAACCTGCGATTGGGCGGGCGATGGTCAAAGGGGAGCCATTCCGACAATAGGCGGCCATGAGGAATTGGAGTCAACCATGGGGTCTCAGGGTTGTGTTCTGGCGAATCGGACGCGGCGTTCGGAAACGACAACAAACGACCCCGGAACCCTGTCGCCGCAGCATGTGAGCAGGCGGGAAATGTACTTGATTTTGGCGGTGGCCCGCTCGTCTTCAAGACGCAACAGGATCACGCCGTAGTGGAGGCGTCCATCCTTGTAGACCTTGTCGCCGAAGTCCTTGTCGCTGGTAACAAGGACCCGCCGTGCTTCGAGTGCCATTTGAATGACACCGTCGTCGTCGAGCCCACGAGCTTCTTCGTAGATGGATACGACATCATGGCCCTGCTCCCGTAACCAAGCAGCGACGGGCGGTCCAACGCATTCGTCAATGAGGAATCGCATGGCGCCCGTCAACCCGCCAGAGGCATGAAATCAGTGTCCTTGAGAGTCTTCGTCGCGAAGAGCAGGCACGCTTGAATGTCTTCGAGAACAAGATCCGGGTATTCGCGGCGGATTTCGTCGGCGGTCTGACCGTGGGCAAGGAGGTTGAGGATGAAATCCACAGTCAGGCGGGTGCCTCGAATGACGGGTTTGCCGGTCATTACTTCTGGATTGCAGGCAATTCTCTGGAGCAATTGTCTGTCATTCATGGCGTCGGTTCCGAAGCAAGCGGGTCCACAGGTTCTGGGTCTCTACAGACAACACAGTATGATACAAGAACCAGGGCCGGTGGGTCAAGGTGGTCGGCCCGATTATGCGTGTGTTACTGCTAGAGGGCGGCGATCTTTCTGGCGGCGTCGGTGATGAACAGCAGGCCGAACAGCAGCAGGGCCAGGCCACAGACGAGCAGAACGGCCCTCTGGACAACCGGGCCCAGCAGCGCAGAGCCCTTGTGCCCAGCCCAGGACAGGGCCCAGAGCCAGACCAGGTCGCACAACCAGTGGACAACGGCGAAAACGGCGAAGGCCCAGATGCCGAAGGCGCGGGCGTCGGTGGCCAGGGCCAGTCCGATGGTGGCCCACCAGAACAGGAAATAGGGGTTCCCGGCGGACAGGACGATGCCCGTGGCGATGGGGCCGCGGGTGGCGCCGCCGGTGGCCGGGCCGTTGGCGGCGGAAAGCGATTGGATCATGCCGACGGCCATCATCCAGAGGAAACCCCCGCCGGCGATGCCGATGGCGATGCGGACGCCCGTCAGGCGGATAAGGGTGGACATGCCGAGCGTAATCAGGATGATCAGGGGAAACTCCACAATGCCGTGGCCGATGGCGATCAGGGCGCCGGCGTGGCGATTCCTGGGGCCCATCGCAAGGGCGACCGCCGTGACCGGGCCCGGCGCCATGACGCCCGACAGCGAGATACCGACGACCTTGACGAGGAATGCGAGGATGGCCATGAGAGGCTCTACGATCCTATGATCTTGACGAGGATGCGTTTATCTCGTTTGCCGTCGAATTCGTAGTAGAAGATGTGCTCCCAGGGGCCCAGGTGAAGCTTGCCGTCCGTGATGGCAACGACGACCTCGCGGCCCATCACCTGGCGCTTGAGGTGGGCGTCGGCGTTGTCCTCATAACCATTGTGGCGGTACTGAGAATGGGGTTTCTCGGGCGCGAGCCGCTCGAGCCAGACCTCGTAATCGTGGTGCAGGCCCGACTCGTTGTCGTTGATGAAGACGCTGGCGGTGATGTGCATGGCGTTGACGAGGACCAGGCCGTCGCGGACACCGCTTTCGGCGACGAGCAGCTCGACCTGCTCATGGACCGAGACGATGGCCCGGCGGGTGGGGGTGTTGATCCAGAGTTCTTTCGTCAGTGTCTTCATGCCGGGGCTCCTGATTCGACGGCCCCAGTATATTGGGCCCGGACGAAAGAGCAAGAGCGGTGTGGCGCGGGCCGCCGGGCCTGCCGGGCGCAATGACGGCTATGCCGGACGAACCGACCGCGGGTCTGACTCGGCCGGCGCAACGACAAGCCGCCGGTTCCTCACGGCCACGACGCGGACGTCAGCATCGGCGGGGATGAAGTTCGTGTCGGCGGAGGCCTCATAAGCGGCGGCGTCGATGAGGATATGGCCCATGGGGCGCAGGGCCGTGGTCGTTCGGGCGCATCGGCCGATGAGCCTCTCCAGGGCAGCCACGTCGGGCGGGGCAGCGGAGGCATCGGGCGCCTGCAGGAACAGATAGTGGCGGTCGGGAAAACCGAGGACCCACTGCTGTAAGAGGTAGATGAAGCCGATGGCAACAGCCGCAGGCCCGCCCCATGGCCCCCATGCCAATGTGGAAGAGATGATGGTGGAAAGAACCACGATGAGGATGACGATGAGGGCGTTGAGATCGAAGGCCTCACAGACGGCGAAGAACAACAGGAAGATCAGCAGGGTGCGAAACAGCAGAAAGAGCACAGTTCGCCGGGTCAGTGGGATCCGCGGCGGCTTGCGAAGCGCGATCCACGTGATCGCCGCGACGGCCGTGGCGGCGTAGCCGAGCAATGTAACCGCGATGTTCGTCGTCAGGGTCATTGCCGAAGCTGGGTATGCGCTGAATACGGGCCGGACCAGAGGTGCCTCTCAATTCGGGTTCGTGACGGCAATAACCGCAGGAGTAGGACCTTTGTTGAGATGGGCAAGACCCACGTGCTGGGAATACGGCCCTGCTCATGAAGGTACACGGCACTGGAGGCCAGCAGGTGCGAGCGCTTGCACTTGAGGGTGACAAGCACTCTATCGGCGAGGATGTCCTCAACGTATTGCAGGGCGTCGTGGACTATGCCCTCATCGGGCCGGTCGAGGTCTTCTACATGGGACCAATCAACTGCGAAGTGGCAGTGAACGCGGTCGGCAAGCGAGACGGTGATCTCGTCGAACGACGGATAAATGACCAGGTCGCCCAGGGCGCGGTTTGTGCCGGGGATCGTGATGGATTCAGCCTTGCCTGTCGGCAGATAGTGCGCTAATTGTGGGAAGCGCCTTCTGAAGGCATCGAACAGGACCTGGGCGGTGAATTCGCTGCATGGGCAGGGATCGTCGGGGCCGGGGCGGCCAAGGCGTTCGCGAAGCACGAGAATGGCTGTTGCCGTGACGATACAGATAGCTACCATGAGAACGCTGAAGACCGCTGTCTTGATGTGCTCGGGGCGGATTGTATCCCAGCGAAGACCCGCGTAGAAGGTGACGCCCAGCGCTGCGGCGAATATGAGGGCGGATAAGACGATGAATCTCAGTCGAGCCAATTTCATTCGACGATTCAATCCTCAATAGACGACTCGCCTTCAAATCGCTTGGGTATCCGGCGGGGTGATCCTCGCCCTGTCGGATAAGCCCGCAGGCGCGCATGTGGCCTCGCGGGTGGGACCAAGGCTATGATACTGCGTCAAGACTATGACGGCAAGGGATTGTCTCAGAGAGATTCAGGGGCCTCTGGGGCGAAGGGGCATGCACACAGGCCGGCGACAGCGGGTATAGATAATGATGAAGGCAAAGGTGCTATTCTGGGATGTAGATACACAGTACGACTTCATGATGCCGGACGGGAGGCTGTACGTGCCCGGTGCACGGGCGATATTGGGGCGGGTCGGCGATGTGCGGCGTCTTGCGCTGGAGGGGGGGTACTCGATACTGGGCGACGTGGACTGGCACAGCCCCCAGGATCAGGAGATTTCGCAAACCCCGGATTTTGAGAGGACTTTCCCGCCGCATTGCATGGCGGGCAGCCACGGGGCCGAGCGGGTCGGGTGGCTGGGGGCCGGGCCGATTCAGTATGTGGGGCCGGAGGCGGCGACGGACCGGGAGCTTCAGCGGCTGGTGGAGAAAGAGCCGTTTCATGTGATGATTCGCAAGCACACGCTCGATGTGTTCGAGAACCCCAATACCGAGCGGTTAATAGAACTCATCCGGCCGTCGGCGGTGGCCGTGTTCGGGGTGGCCCTGGAGTTTTGCGTATCGTATGTGCTCAGAGGGTTGGCGCGGTACGGCGGGATACGCCTGTACGTGCTGCGGGATGCCGTCAAGGGGCTGGGCAGCCGTAGCGAGGACGACATCTACGGCGAGCTTGAGGACATCGGCGTGGTTGTGACGGATATGGGCCAATTACGGGGGCGGCTGTCATGTGGCTGATGAACGACAGCGGTGCGCTGCTGACGGATTACTACGAACCGGCGATGGCGCAGGTGTACCTGCGGCGCGAGCTGACGGCCGAGGCGACGTTCGAGGTCACGATCCGGCGGCTGCCGGAGAACTGGGGCTTCTTCGTGATGGCGGGGCTGGAGGAGTTGGGCGAGTTCCTCCGGCAATGGCGGTTCAGCGATCAGGACATAGCGTATCTGCGGAGCCTGGGTTCGTTCGATGAGGGGTTTCTGCGGCACCTGGCGGGGCTGGAGGCGGATGTTCGGGTGCGGGCGATGCCGGAGGGGACGGTGTTCTTCGCGGGCGAACCGGTGGTCGAGGTGGCCGGGCCCGTCATCACCGCCCAGTTGCTCGAGAGTGCCGTGCTGAATATCCTGGGGTACTCGATCCTGGCGGCGACGATGGCGGCGAGGTGCCGCCTGGCGGCCGGAGGGCGGGCTGTAGCGGACTTCGGGCTGCGGTGGTGTCAGGGGCCGATATCGAGCATCCGGGCGGCACGTGGCGCACAGATCGCGGGAGTGTCCTTGACGAGCAACGTGCTGGCGGCGAAGCTGCTGGGGATGACGCCCACGGGAACGATGGCTCACTCGTTCGTGGAGATTCACGAGGATGAGGAGCGGGCGTTTTGGGACTTCGCCGAGGTGCATGGCCGACAGGCGGTTCTGCTGGTGGATACCTACGACAGTATGGAGGGGATCGAGAAGGCCGTCCGTGTGGCGCGCCGGATGCGGGACATACACGGCGTGCGGATCAAGGGCATTCGTCTGGACAGCGGGGACCTGGCCGAATTGTCGCGGCTGGCGCGGCGGCGATTCGATGAGGAGGGGGTGGCGTTCATGAAGATATTCGCATCGGGCGACCTCGATGAGTACAGGATCGCCGACCTGGTGACGGCCGGAGCCCCGATCGACGGCTTCGGGGTCGGCACGCGGCTGGCCGTGTGCGCCGCAGCGCCGGCGGCGGAGATCGTGTACAAGATATCGACCTACGATGGACGGCCGCTGGCCAAGCACTCGCCGGGCAAGGCGACCCTTCCAGGGCGAAAGAGCGTCTTTCGCGCGGGACGCGATGTCTTTGGGGGGGATATGGTGGTGCCCTTGCAGCGAGGTGACGGGGACCTGCTGCGGGCCTTCGACTCTCCCGAATCGATGGAGATAATTAAGGGTCGACTGGATAAACAATTGTCGCGGTTGCCGCGGGCGGTTCAGGCGGTGCGAGGGCCCGACGGTTATCCGGTGGCGTTTCGGGGGTTCGGCGGATCAGGCGGATGATTTTTCGGCGATTTTTTTGCCGGACGGTTCGCCCGATAACATCTAAATGGACATTTGCGGGGATGCGGAAAGCGAGCCCTTGTCGAAGATGCTGCCGCTGACGTGACGGGCGCGCACGGGCGGAAATGTCTTGCCAAATGGGCGGCGGGTGTATATGATCTTGGCGGCTATTGGATGGATACACCGGCCGGGCAGGGCACAGGGAAGTGGCGGCAGAGGCTTAGGCCTCGTCAGTCCCCCTGCTCCGTCGTTTTTTGCTTCGGCTTGTGTGTGAAAGGCGAATCGATGGCGAAGTCGAACGGTAAACGCAGGTCGGATGCCGACCCAAACGGGTCTCATGGACGGGCCGGAGTGCTCGTCATGTTGCCGGTGGCCGGATGGATGCTCGCCGTAACGGCGATACTCATCTTCATGCTGGCCCACGTGTGGCCGGCCTCGGGCATGGGGGATTCGGACGGCGCGGGGAAGAAGCTGTTCTGGGCGTTTACCCTTTGTGATGAGACGCGATTGCTGTTGCTGGTGGTATTCGTCGGGGCGATTGGGGCGCAGGTGCATGCGCTTCGGTCGTTTGCATGGTATGTCGGGACGGGGGACCTGACGCGCAAGTGGGTCATGTACTACATCGGGCGGCCGTTTATCGGCGCGGCCCTGGCGCCGGCGCTGTACTTCGTGGCGCGGGCGTTGTTCGCGCCGGGTCCGGCCGGGCCCGCGGGGATCTATGGATTCGTGGCCCTGGCGTCGTTGTCGGGGCTGTTCAGCGAAACGATCTGTACGAAGTTCAAACGCATCGTCGATGCCGTCTGCGAAAAGCCGGGCCACTGAGATACTATCAAGGCGGTGGTGCCGACCCTGAGCACAGCCGAGGGAAAGGGTCTGGGCATCCAAGCGAAGAGATGCTTCGCTTCGCTCAGCATGACAAGAGTGCGTCCGGGGGGGTTGCTTACGCCAACAAGCTGTGGCAGACCTTCTCTATGGCGTCCACCATGGTGTCGGGGGAGAACTGGGTCTTGACGGCGGCCTGGGCCTGACGGCCGAGTCGCGTGCGGAGGGATTCATCGGCAATCAGCTCGCTGCACGCCGCGATGAGACGGCCGGTGTCCTTGGGGGGTATGAGGCGGCCGGTGTTGTCGTTGACGACCTCGCGGGCCCCATCGACGTCGAAGCTGATGGCCGGCCGGGCGGCGAGCATGGCCTGCGGCAGGGCGCGGGCCAGACCCTCGCGCAGCGAACAATGGACGAGGATATCCGATGACTGGACGGCCAGGGGTATGGCGGTCGTGGGCAATAGGCCCGTGAAGCGGAAGCGGTCGGCCAGACCCAGGGTCTTGACCTGCTGTTTATAGACGTCGCTCAGATTGCCGTCGCCGACGAACAGCCACAAGGCGTTGGGGTGGCGCGGGGCGAGGGTTCGGGCGGATTCGATGATGTAGTCGTGGCCTTTGAGCATGAACAGCCGGGCGATGGTGACCAGGACGACGGAGTCATGCGGGATGCTGTACTTGTCGCGGAAGGCGTCGCGCTGCGATTGCGGGATGGGGGTCATAAAGGCCGCTTCATCCATGGCGGAATAGGCCGTCGTGTACTGTTCGGCCCGGCCGATGCCGGCGGCCAGCGACTGGGCCGTCATGGCGTCGGCGACGCTGATGAAGAAGTCGGTGCGTCTGGTGGCCGCCCGCTCGACGGCGATGTAGAAACGGTTGAGCCATTGGGACTGGTAGGGGTGGAAGGCCAGGCCGTGGAGGGTATGCACGACGGCGGGCCTGCCGGGGGCCCACACGTTCTTCAGGCTGTAGGCGGCAAGGCGGCCGAGGATGCCAGCCTTGGCCGAGTGTGTGTGGACAATGTCAGGCTGGATTTGGCGCAGCAGCCTCTTGACATGGCGATAGGCGAGGACGTCGTGGTACGGATGGATGGCGCGGATCATGTGCGGCACGGTCTCGATACGGTAGCCGCCGCCGCGGGCCTGGTCGAACAGCTCCCCCTCGGGTCCCGTGGCCGGGCCCGTAATGAGCGTCACATCATGCCCGCGCCGCGCCAGGACCTCGCACGTCAGCAGGGTATTCTCCTGCGCGCCGCCGAGTATCAATCGGGTTATGATATGTGCAATCTTCAATACTTGACCCACATCAGGCACAGGCCGGCGGCCGGGGCCAGACGGCCGGCGCGCGTTCGGTCTCTGGCGTTGAGGATATCCTTCATCTGGTCGGGCGTCCAGCGGCCGTGGCCCAGGTCCACGAGGGTCCCGACAATGTTGCGGACCATATTGTAGAGGAAGCCGTCGCCCTCAACGTCGATGTGGACCCAGTCGCCGGTCCTGGCGACGTCGCAGCGGAAGATGGTGCGGACGGTGCTCTCGCGGCGGTCGGCGGAGGCGGCAAACGAGCGAAAGTCGTTGCGGCCGAGCAGGTACTGCGCCGCGGCGTGCATAGCCTCGATATCCAGCGGATGCCAGAGGTACCAGCAGTAGCGGATGTCGAGCACGGGCCGGACCGCCCCGGTGTGGATGGTGTAGCGGTAGAGCTTACTGGTGACGTCGCCGATGATGTCGATGCCCCGTGGAGCGTCTTCGGCGGCGGTCACGGCGATATCCGGCGGCAGCTTGCCGTTGAGGGCGCGGGGGATGTTCTCGGTGGGAATCGGCGAGTCGATCTGGATCAGGCCTACCTGGCCGAGCGCATGGACCCCCGCGTCGGTTCGACTGGCGCCGCAGATGCGGGCGTAAGGCCCGAAGAGGTCCTTGACCGCGTCCGTCAGCACGCCCTGCGCAGTCCGATAGCCCGGCTGAATCTGCCAGCCGTGGAAATCCGTGCCGTCGTAGGCGATGGTGAGCTTGACGTTTCGCGGCGCCATGAGCTGCGATTATAGCAGCTTCTCGGCGATCTGGATAGCATTCAACGCCGCGCCCTTGCGGAGCTGGTCGCCGGCGACCCACAGGTTGATGCCGCGGCCGTCGGGCAGCGACTCATCACGCCGGATGCGGCCGACGTAGATATCGTCCTGGCCGGTGGCGTCGATGGGCATCGGGAACCGGTTGTGCTCGCGATCGTCGAGGACCTTGACGCCGGGGGCCGTCGAAAGTATCTCGCGGACCTCGTCCTCACTTGTCGGCCGCGTGAATTCGAGATTGATGCTCTCGCAATGGGCCCGGAAGACCGCGATACGGATGCAGGTGCACGTGATGTTGATGGTCGGGCAGTCGAATATCTTTCGAGTCTCGTTGACCATCTTCATTTCTTCCTCGTTGTAGCCGTTGGGGCCCATCGCGGAGTTATGGCTGAAGATATTGAAGGCGATCTGATAGGGAAAGACATTCATCGTCGGCTTCTTGCCTTCAAGTATCTCGCGGGCCTGATGCTCCAATTCGAGCATCGCGCTCATGCCGGCCCCGCTGGCGGCCTGGTAGGTGCTGACGATCATCCGTTTGACGGGGTTGACCTTGTGCAGCGGCCAGACCGGCACGATGCCGATGATGGTCGAACAATTAGGGTTGGCGATGATGCCGTTGTGCTCTTTGATCTTGTGCGCGTTGATCTCCGGGACGACCAGCGGGACCTTCGGGTCCATACGAAAGGCGCTGGTGTTGTCAACAACGACGGCCCCGGCCTTGACGGCGGCGGGGGCGAACTCCTTGCTGCGGCCGCCGCCGGCGCTGAACAGGGCGATATCGACCCCGGCGAAGCTGTCCTTCGTCATCTCCGCAACGGTGTACGTCTTGCCCCTGAACGTGATCTGCTTGCCGGCCGAACGGCTGGACGCCAGCATCTTGAGCGAATCGAACGGGAAATCCCGCTGTTCGAGAATCTGCAAAAACTCCTGACCGACCGCGCCGGTCACGCCTGCGATTGCAAGATTGCAACCCATACTTTTCTCCTGATGACCTTTCCTGAAGATGATTGTCATGCCGGGGCCCGGCTCTTGAGATAGCCCATTAGTATACCAGCCGGGAGCAATGAACGCAACACACCAGCGGCCATACTTGGCGCTTTATCCTCACAAATAGGCGCTGCGGGGCGGTTTGTTCACCGTTTCACGGCAATCAGACGGCATTCGTGGCCCCGGCCTCGTCGCGACGCTGCCACACGGCCGCCAGGGCCGAGGCCGTGATGATGCAGACGAAGACGAAGATGGCGGCCGGGATCGTTGCCTCCGGCCCCATGTGCGCCTTGGCCAGGACGACACCCAGTCCGGCGTTCTGCATGCCGATCTCGATGGTCAGGGTCCTGCGGCGGGGCCGGTCCATACGAAACACCGTTCCCACGCCATAGCCGCCGACCATCCCGTAAAGGTTGAGCAACAACGCGATCACCAGGACCGGCCCGGTTACCTGGGCCAGGCGGTCGCGGTTCGAGGCGATTACCAGCGAGCAGATGAAGATAATGAATGTAACGCTGATGGCGGGGAAGACAACGAGGATCTTCTCGACATGGCGCCCCAAATAACGACGGACGGCAAAGCCGACCCACAGTGGTACGACGACCATGAGCATGACATCCAGCGCCATGCCCCAGAAGCTGACCGGCAGCACGGACCCAGCCAGCACGCAGGTCAGCGCGGGGGTCAGCAGCGGGCACAGCAGCGTCGAGACCGTGGTCAGCGAGACCGAATAGGCCGTGTCGGCCTTGGCGATGTAGCTCATGACGTTGCTGGCCATCGCGCCGGGCGCGGCACCCGTGAGGATAAGGCCGGCCGCCAGCATGGGGGGCAGGCGAAAGAGCTTTGCCAGGGCGAAGGCCCCCAGCGGCATGATGGTGAACTGAGCCACTGAGCCGATCAGAACGATGAGCGGATGTCGGACGATGCGTTTGAAGTCCTCGATGTCGAGAACCGCGCCGATGCCGAACATCGTCAGGGCGAAGAAATGCTTGTTGTACCGTCCGACGGCGTTGAACGGCCCGGGGCAGAAATACGCCAGAACCCCGAACAGCACCACCCAGACCGCCATGTGGCGCGTGTAGAACCTCAGTATTCGATCGAAGGACAGCATAACGTCTTCTCCGAATACAGTGCCATTATGCCCCTCTGAACCGGCGTGGCGGGTCTGCCGGAACCCGCCCGAGGTGTTCCTGGGCCCAGATGGCGATGGCCGAGCCGACCAGCAGGATCAGGCCACTGAGCAGTTGCAGGGGGACGAGTCTTTCGTCGAACATGAAATAGGAAATGGCCAGGACAAGGAAGGGCTGGGCCAGGACGATCAGGGCAGGGATGGTCGCTCCGATGCGGCGCATGGCGGCGTAGTACAGGGCGTGAGCCAGAGAGATGCTCGTAATCCCCGATACCACAACCACGGCCCACGCCGTGCCGCTCAGCTTCGCCGCTTGGTCGACGTTGCCGAACAGGGCGGCCAACACCCAGAGTCCGGCCACCGTGTAGATCGTCACGACGGCCATGCTGTGCCGCGAGTCGGTTCCGCTGAAGGCCGTCCGGGCGGCGAGCACGTACACGGCCCACATGACGGCGGCGATCATGGTCAGAAGTATCCCGAAGCCCGTGCCCTCGGCTGAGAAATCCGGCTTGAAGCACAGCACCCCGGCCACCCCGGCCACGCTCAGCCCCAGGCCCGTCCAGAATCGCTTGCTGCGGACGAGGACCCGTTCCCGTGGAAAGACCGCCAGCGAGAACGCGGCGACCCAGAGGACATTGGTCTTCAGAAGCATGGTCATAAACGCGGGCTTGAGGAAGTAGAACGCCGTGGCCCACAGGCTCTGCATAACGACGTTGGCGACCGACGGGATGATGGCGGCCTTCCAGAGACGCCGATCGAACGTCCCCTTTCGCATCGCAACCGCCAGCAGAGGCAGCCAGAACAGACAACCCACGGTGTAGCGAAGCGCGTTCTGGGTCCAGGCATCGACAAACGGCGCCAGATACTTGATGAAGATCGGCCCGATGGACCAGAACACCAGCGCCCCCAGGCAGGCGAGCGTTGCGTCAACGTCCACTCGTCCACCCAATCGGTCACGGCGGATCATGCTGCCCGGTGGGCCTGCTATCGTCTGGTTGCACTCACCCACGGGCCGACCCCAGCAATTCGAGGACGACCCCGGCCGTTTCATCCCCGGCCTTCCTGGCCGCCAGTGGGCGGACAAGCTCCTTGAGGGCGGCACTGATTCGGGCCAGCTCCGATGGGTCCTCAAGACGCTGGACGACGGCCTCGATAATGGGGTTCACCGAGGTGAAGTAGGGCATGAACTCGGGGACCAGCTCGCGGCCGGCGAGGATATTGACCAGAGACAGGTATCGCGTCTTGATGATGTACTTGCCGGCCAGGTGCCAGAGCAAGCGGCTGGACTGATACATGATGACCATCGGGCAGGTGGCTGCGGCGACCTCCAGGGTGGCGCTGCCGCTGGCGACAATGGCGAAATCGGCGGCCTTGGCGGCCTCATGGACCCCGCCGACGGTGTAATCGCATTCAAAACCGTCGATGTGCGCCTGCCTGAGGGTGTCGCGGCCGGCGGCGTCGACGGCGACGGTGGTGAACCCTGCGCCGGGGTAGCGGCGCTTGAGGCCCAGCGCAATCTGTTGCATGGGCCGCCAGAGCGTCTCGTTCTCGGCCTTGCGCGAGCCCGGCATTAGGGCGATTCGGGCGCCGGCCGGGTCGAACGGCTCATAAGTGCGGACGTGGCCCCAGTCGATGTCGAGGCGATCTACCATCGGATGGCCCACGTAGGTGGTGTCCACGCCGCGCCGGGTGAACCACTCCTGCTCAAAAGGCAGGATGCAGCAGAGCTTATCGCAGGTGCGTTTGAGTTTGCGGATACGCCAGCTTGCCCAGGCCCACAGTTGGGGGGCGACGTAGAAGAGCGTGGGGATGCCGAGTTTCCTCGCCGCCTTGGCGATGTGCCAGTTAAACCCGGGCGAGTCGCAAACCACCACGAGGTCCGGCCGATGCTCTCGCAGGTAGTCGGCGATGCGGCGAATCAGCTTGTAGAAGTGGCCGACCGAGGCGAAGGCGTTGTAGATCATCACGGCCTTGCCGACGGTGGCCTCCAGCAATTCGCAGCCGGCCTCGGCCATTCGCGGCCCGCCGACGCCGACGAATTCAAAGCCGTCTCCAGCCTGCCTTCTCAAGGCCTGGACCAGACCGGCGCAGTGTGCGTCGGCGCTGGGCTCGGAGACGCTGATGAAGATGCGATATTTTCGATTCCTTTCGATCATGGGTATGTGCGTATTTGTACCGCCGGTCGGGCACAGCGGCAATGGGGGTGCGGGATTTTTTGTCGTGCGTGTTACCGCAAGAGCCCCGCAGCTCTCGGGCATTGCATTGTAGAACCCACCCATAACGTCCGAGAATGCCATTCCTCGCGACGGACGCAGCAGAAACGGCCAGTCCAGTGTATGCCCTTGAACTGAGGTGTACGAAGCATTCGGTCGAGCCGACGGCGCGGACCGGCCGGCGGTTCAGTGTCGTTCTTGGAGCGAGTCCGGGCGTTTCGTATATTTTGTCGGGAAGCAAGCACAAAGAAGTACTGATGATTGCGACGAGCCTTCGGAGGGCGGGCTGCATTGTCCGCTCTCGCAGATTACAGGAGTTGAACATGAAGGCGCGAAACGCTTTTACGCTGGTTGAGATTCTGATCGTTGTGGTCATCCTCGGTATTCTGGCGGCGATTGTGATACCGCAGTTCGCCCCGGTCACGACGCAGGCCAGCACTTCGCGACTGATCACAGACCTCAAGACGGTTCGCTCGGCCATCGAGTACTACAAGGTCCAGCACAACGATACACTCCCCGGCACCGGGGGGGCGACCTTTGGGCAGGCCCTGACGGGCCGCACCGACCTCAGCGGCGCCGTCGGGACCGACTGCGGGCCATACCTGCTCCAGTTGCCCGTCAATCCGTTCAACAAGCTCGATACGGTTGAGATCGAGGCGGGGAACGCCGGTCTCGGCAGCGGCAACTGTGGATGGCATTTCGACAGCCTCACGGGCCTGTTCAGCGCCGACACCGACGAACACGTCAGTCTGTGATCGCAGCGCGCGCAGCACAACCCCTCGACGCCCGCGGTAACGGGACAACGACACTGGGGTTGTGAAGGGGTTGAAGCTAATCCGGCCGCAAGCCGTAATCCTGGAGATAATCCACCGCCAGACTGTATCTGGGCCTCAGCAGCCGATAGACATACGACTGGTGGCACTGATAGTCGTGCAGTCTCAACAGCTCGCGCAGATTTGAACTCTGCTTACAGAAGCTGCCGTAAACCCAGAGGTTGTACGGTAGAGTAAACGGTCTCAAACAGACCGGTGTGGCTTTCCAGACGAGCTTGAGCAGACCTGTCCACCCGATACGCTCGAAGATGCTCTTAGTAGTCACCTTCGGTGCTCCTCAACAGAGTATCTAATCGCACCTCGTCCGTGGGATGTTGTTCATCTAGTCCGTAACGACAGACCCGTGGTCATGCGCGCCCCTGGCGCAACGTCCCGGACGAATCCGGGACGTTCGGCATGAGTCCAGGTTCCTGCTTACCTGAGAATCAGCGGAGGCCGGAAGGGGCTTCGCAGGGTCGGCCTGAACGGGATACGGACAGGCGGACGCGGCGCGCTGAGCGTGGCGGCGCTGAACGTGCTGCCGGCCACGGGGGCGACATCAAGGGTGGTCAACGCAAAAGGATCCAGCAGGCCCTGGCCCAGCGAGTCCTCATCGGTGGCCGCCACGGCGGCGCTTCCGACAACCAGCGTGATCAGGACTACTACACACAAACCCAAGACTATTCTGAGCATGACTTCACTCTCCTGTCTATGTTCGTCTCTTAGTCCCAGCCGGTCCTCGGCGAGGACCGGGCGGGCTAACCATTATTAACCTTAAGAACTAACCCAAACTTGCTTTGTTCAGACAATCGGTTTATCGACTAGGCGCGACGGCGTCTTGCCGCCAGCAGACCGCCGATGCCGAGCAT
>DDXG01000078.1 GCA_002347125.1 Phycisphaerales bacterium UBA2266 | reverse complement strand
CTGGCCAGCGTCAGGTCCGCCGAGTTATAGATGGTCAACTGCACCGTATCGCGGCTCGGCAGCGTCACCAGGTCCACCTTGCCCAGGCACACGCCTGCCGCCGCCATTGTCACTAAGAGTGAGATTGTCCGTTTCATGATAGTGTCCCGTAAGTCATGCTGAGCGAAGCGAAGCATCTGTGTAACCTGTGTAATCTGTGAAATCTGTGGCTCAGCCCGTTACGGCCGGACGTTGCGCCGGTGATAGTGCATCTTGAGCTCCTTCACCGCCGGGCCATCGGCCGTCCGCGCCGGCAGTTGAACCTCGAACTCCAGTGTGAAGGCGTCCTTCTTCTTGTACTCCATGTTGCACGACTCCATCTCCCACATGCCCGGGATATGCTGAATCATCGTCAGCACGGCGGGGCTGTCCTTGAAGTTCTCGATCTTCGCGGTGATCTCCTCGTCCGTATCGAACAGCACGACCTGGTCGCTGTTGTTCTTGCGGACGTTGATCTGGGCGTCGCGCTGCTTTCGCTGCGTGACCACGATGTCCCGGCTGTCCCCGACATACAGATCGGTCTTTTCGCCGACCGGGACCATGCCCGTCACGTCCTCGCCGAGGAAGATCGTGCCGGCGTGCCCATCGTCCTGGAAGATGCGGGCCTTGCCGCCCCAGAGGGCGTGCCGGCCCAACTTGCTCGGCACATCATTCTTGATGCGGTAGCTGACGGGGATTCCGACGTTCTGGTTCTCCAGCTTCTCCGGGTCCCACGGCTGCTGGGCCGCGTCAAACCGCCAGACCTTCGTGATCGGCACGCCCGCCGCCCGCAGAAACAGCAGTTGCTTGGTCTCCTCGTGGTCGATTCCCTGCTCGAATGCTTCGCCGTAGTCCAGCAGCACCCGCGCCTGGTCAAAATCCTCGCCGGAGAAGTTCCGCAGGATCAGGTAGCTCTTGAGGTCCACGGCCGTTTCCTGCTTGTCGGCAACCGCCTTGTAGGTAATCAGCCGGTCGATATTGCTCAGCAGGTAGCTGATTCGCACCCGCTCGGCATAGTCGCCGTCGCTGGCGATTTCCCAGACCAGGGCCGCCTCGTTCGGCGGNNGAATCGGCGTCGATGCTCACCGCCTTCCACGAGAAGTCCACCTTGTTGACACCCTTCTGGAGCGTCAGGACCCGTTCTTCCTCGATCAGCGTCGCGGCCGGGTTGTCCAGCCGGATCACCGTCGCCGCCCGCTCCGGCAACGCCACGAGCTTGATCCGCCCCTGCGACAGGCCACCGACCGCCAGCACCGCGATCATGGCCAACAGAATCATCTTCTTACTGTTCATTGTCGAATCTCCTTTCAGAATCGTTGTGCGTCAGTATCAGTTCATAGACCCTGCCGGGCTCGACCTTCAGCGGCTCGCGGTTTGGCTCGAACGAGCTGCTCATCGGATTCGGCTGCGTCCAGAGCACGTAATCGCCCGGCGGCACGCCTTTGATCTCGAATGTTCCATCGGGCTTGATATACCCGGAGGACCCCCATGTTCCGACCTTCGCCCCGCCGGCGGCCTCCAACTCCAGAATGATGCTGCCGGTCACGCGACGCCCATCGGCCCCGATGACCTCGCCCTTGACCGTCGAGGTGCCCACCATGACCAGCCGGACGTCGTGGCCCGGCGCCGGCCACATCTGGAGGATATGGTTCGTCTGATACAGGTTCGCCACCCGGCACCGCAGGCTGATGAAGCCCGGCGGGACCCGCTGAATCTCGAAGCGCCCCTCGCTATCCGTCACGGCGAACGGTGTCTCGCCGCAGGAATACCCGCGCCCATCGGCCTGTGTGAAATCCCCGGCATGGACTTCCAGCCCCTCCAGGCCCTTGCCGGCGCTGTCCACGACTTGGCCCTTGACGGTGCAGGGCCTCAAGAGATGTACCTCAAACGTCTGGTACAGCGGCTGTCGATTGTCGAAGCCGCCGGCCTGCACCGGCACATAACCCCTGGCATGGATGGAAACCTGGTAATACCCGGCCTGGGGCACGACCATCTCGCAGTTGCCCCCGGCGTCGGTCTTGGCCGTCAGGCGGACCGCCTCCTGGCTGTTGCGGGCCGCCATGAACAGCTCTATCTCCGCGTCGACGATGGGCTGCTTCGTCGAGGTATCAAAGACCTTGCTCCGAATCAGACCCTTGCCCGCGTATTTCCTGTCCACTGATTCGGGGCGGCGGTCGATGACCGTAACCTCGTGCGGCACAATCACCCGCTCCCATATCAGCCGTCCATCGCCGCTCAGGTACAGGTCCACCCGCGGGGCGGGAACCGCTTGTCTGACCGAAGGGACGGGCTTATTCGCATCCTCGCCTGCCGGCACGTAGAAATAGCGCGATACATTGTTCAAGCGGTCGAAGTTATCCGTCACCCACACGGTGAACTCCCAATCCGTCGGCTTGCCGGTCACGGAAGATGTCTGTGGCCCGTTCTGAACGACCAATTCCAGCCGTTCCGCCTTGATCTTTGCGAACGTTTCCAGAAACTCGTTGAATTGCTCGACCTTCTCGCAGACGTACTGGAAATGGTACTCCCCGCCCCCGAAGGGGGGCCCTTCCCACAATGACACCCGCGTCGGCATGTTCGCCACGGCCAGCGCCCCATCGGGCCATCCGGCGACCTCGTGCATCGGGCCGGCCCCGCCGACTAGGATCAGGCCGAAACCCGGTCTGCACACACTGAGCGCGAGCACCGCCGCAACTATCATGCTGACCCACGGCATCCGCGTGTGCAACAAGTTGCACACCCTACAACTTGTCATGCTGAGCGAAGCGAAGCATCTGGGCCTCGAACGAGGAACCTCACGCATTCGCAGACCCGTAGGGTGGGCAATCGCCGTCATTGCCCACGCGGTCCCATCGGGTAGACGATTGTGCGAGAATATCCGCGTGTGCAACAAGTTGCACACCCTACAA
>DDXG01000001.1 GCA_002347125.1 Phycisphaerales bacterium UBA2266 | reverse complement strand
TCGTTCTTGTCGGGGCTGTATGCCCATTCGCACGGCGTGGTCAATAACTTCACGGACTATCCGGCGGACCTGCCGAGTTTCCCACGGATATTGCAGGGTCAGGGGTACGAGACGGCGTATATCGGCAAGTGGCACATGGGCGAGCAGAGCGATGACCCGCGGCCGGGGTTCGACTACTGGGCGACGCACAAGGGCCAGGGCGATTACTACGATACGGAGTTCAATATCGTTGAGACGGTGGAGTCCCGCCAGGGCGGGAACGTCTCGCGTGCGAGCGATGGGCGGCGGGAGGTGCTCAAGGGCTATTACACCGAGCGGGTGACGGACCTGGCGGTGGAGTGGCTGCAGAAGCGCGGTGAGCGGCCGTTTCTGCTGATCCTGGGCCATAAGGCGCCGCATACGCCGTTTACGCCGGAGGAGAAGTACCGGCATATCTATGACGACGTGGAGATCGCGTACCCGGAGTCGGCGTTCGATTTGGCCGGCAAGCCCGACTGGGTCAAGGAGCGGATCGATACCTGGCACGGGATTTACGGGCCCCTGTACGGTTTTCGTGAGAAGTTCCCGGATACTTCGCCGGAGAGTGTGAAGCACTTTGCCGACTTTGTTCGGGCGTATACCGCCACGATCAAGAGCATCGACGACAGCGTCGGCCGGGTATACGACGCACTGAAGGCGACGGGCCAACTCGACGATACGCTGATTGTGTTTGCGGGCGATAACGGGATGTTCCTGGGCGAGCACGGGATGACCGACAAGCGGACGATGCATGAGGAGAGCATCCGGGTGCCGCTGCTGGTGCGGTATCCGGCCCTGGTGAAGGCCGGGACGGTGGTGCATGAACAGGTGCTCAATATCGATGTGGCGCCGAGTATCCTGGATATCTGCGGGGCGTCGCCGCTGCCGAAGACTCATGGGGCCAGTTTCAAGGGGTTGCTGGCGGGCCGCACACAGGGGTGGCGCACGGCGTGGTACTATGAATACAACTATGAGAAGCAGTTCCCGTATACGCCCAACGTGCGCGGGGTGCGGACGGACCAGTGGAAGTACGTGCACTACCCGCATGGCGATGGAGGGCTGGACCGGCATAAGGCGGAGTTGTACAATCTGAGGGATGATCCGGGGGAGCGGCGGAATCTGATTGATGATCCGCGCTATGCGGGCAAAGTCGCGGAGTTGAAGGCCGAGCTGGAGCGGCTGATGAAGGCGACCGGTGCTGTGCCGGACACTATGCCGCTGGATGAGGGCGTCAAGAAGGAGTTGCCGGAGGCGTCGATTCGGTAGTTCGTATTTCATCGTGCGAAACTCGTTTGGGGTGGTCCCGAAGCCAGTTCGGGAAAGGCAAGGGCCGGATCGAGCCAGCCCTTCGCTCCGCGAAAGGCTGCCACCCAACTCGTTCGTATTCTGTATTTCGTATTTCGTTGGTGGTGCTGATGGTGAAGGTTCTGATTGTTGGTGCGGGTGGATTTCTTGGGTCGGTGCTTCGGTACCTGACGGTCGTCGGGGTGCAGGGGTATCTGGATCGGCCGTGGTGGCCGTGGGGGACGTTCGTAGTGAACATGACGGGGTGCCTGGCCATCGGTGTGGTCGCCGGCCTGGTGGATGTCAAGGGACTGTTCGGGCCGGAGACGCGGGTGTTCCTGATGATGGGGCTGCTGGGCGGGTTTACGACGTTTTCGGCGTTTGGATACGAGACGTTGGGCTTGCTGAGAGATGGCCGGATGGCTGCGGCCGCCGCAAACATCGTGCTGAGCGTGATTGTTGGTGTTGCGGCGGCGTTTGTCGGATACAAGACGGGGGGTTTGATGTAATTCGTGAATCGGAGGTATTGCGATGCTGCCACGCGAAGGACGGTTGTTACGGGTTTTCATCGGCGAAGACGACAAGTATGAGCATCGGCCCCTGTATGAGTGGATCGTCGCCAAGGCCCGGGAAAGCGACCTGGCCGGGGCCACGGTACTCCGCGGGATTGAGGGTTATGGGGCGCACAGTCGAGTCCATACGACCAAGCTGCTGGCGCTGTCGACGGATTTGCCGATTGTCATCGAGATCATCGACACGCCGGAGAAGATCGACGCCTTCCTGCCGATTATCGACGAGGCCATCAAGGAGGGCCTGGCGACGGTGGAGGACGTGCATATCCGCTTCTACCGCCCCGGGGCCACTCGGCCGGACGGCCGGCGGTGACCCAGCGCGGCGACTGCCGGAGGCCGGTTTTGCTGTTCTATGTCTACTTGATTGTGGTGGTGGCTCTGACCCTTGGGGCGGTGGGACTCATCTGGATACCGATCCTGGGCGCATTCGGCCGATGGCTGGTGGATGGGCTTCGCCGGGACCGGATGGGGGCGACGCTGGTGCTGGTGGGCATGATTCTGGCGGTGGTGGCGGCCGTGCTTGTTGTGGAGTGCTGTCTGTATGAGGCCGCCGAGTACGCAGTGGTTGGGCGCGGCCGTGGCAGAGGCGGCTGGCTGGGGAATCCGGATGACCTGAAGTACTGGAATGCGAAGGTCCGGGTCCTATGGCTGCTGGGCTCGGCGGCGGTGGCGGCGGTTATCGTCAGCGGTGTGTGGCTGAGGCTGCGCAGCCGGCGGCAGGCCGCCGGGTACGACTCATGTTGATGGAGTTGGCTCCGAGTTGCGGGGTCTGGACTGTGGGAGCTTGCCCCCGAGCAGGTCCACGACGAACTGGAAGCTCTCGAATTGCATGAGGACGATTCGTATGACGGCGGTCATGGGGATGGCGAGGAACATGCCGGGTATACCCCAGAGCAGGCCCCAGAACAGCAGGGCAATCAGCACGGTGATGGGGTGGAGATTGAGTTCGCGGCCCTGAAAGCGGGGCTCGATGATATTGCCGATGGTCATCTGGACGGTGCCGGGCACGAGAATCACGTAGATCACCGCCCACAGGGCCCATGACTCGAATTGGGCAGCGGCGATGGGCACGGGCAGAAGCGTCGAGATGATGGAGCCGATGGAGGGCACGAAATTGAGGAAGAAAGCCAACACGGCGAACAGGGTGGCCAGTTTGAGCTTGATGACCGACAGGGCCGCGTAGACAAGCAAGCCGGTGATGATTGAGGCGGTCAGTTTGATGCTGATATATCGCCGGACCTGCAGGTCAATGTCGGCGTAGACGCCCATTCGGACGATGCGGGGGTTGCGGCCTATCAGCAGGAACAGGATGAAGATCAGGACGAAGAACGACTTGGAGAGGAATCCGAAGGCGGTTCCGATGGTGTTCGTGACAAATCGCGGGATGCCTTTTCGTATCTCGGAGATGATGTCCTGGTTCCGCAGGTCAAATCCCCATGTGCCGAGCGTGTCCAGCGATCGGCCGATGAGGTCAGCGATACTCTGGCTGTAGGTGTCGGCCGTGTTCAGAATGGTCTGCACGGATTGGGTAATCACCAGGGCCAGGCCGATGATCACGACGATGACGAAGATGAAGGTCAGTGCCGCGGCGACCGGCCGGGGGATGTGCAGACGCAGGACCTGGAAGTCGAGGATAGGGGCGACCAGCGAGACGATAAACATCGCCAGAACGAAGGGGATCAGCACGCCGCGCGTGTAGAGCAGGACCACTCCCAGGGCCACGATGGCCAGGAAGGTGACCGAGCCGGTCATAAGCCAAGCGGCCTCACTGTGTTTTTCGGATTTCTTCATTTGCTGCCTTGGTGGCACACTTTGGGCTTACAGGAGGAATTCCGGGGTATGTTACGTGGCGGCGGGCCGGCTGGCAAGGTGTTTCGCGGCCGTANNGAACAAATACGACACTATCCACAGTTCAGAGCCCCCACACCCTCCTTCCCTGGCCGGTGGGGGCCTTTTTATGCGCGGCTGTAAGATATGGACCGGCCCGTGTCAGGGTCGCGATCGGATGGCGCAAGCCGCGGACAGCGGGCCGGCCGGGCAGGTTCGATATAGCGAACCGTCCGCGGGTTGGGTCGCACGAATGCGAGGTCAGACGGGTCGGCGGGGGCCTGAAGCGGGGCTGTGTGCGCGGCCCTTTGAAGGCAGCACCGACAGTGGAGAACGGGCTCAGGCGCAGGTAGTCTGGGGATGTGGCTCGATGGGATCGACCTGGTCCAGGGCCGTGGGTTCAGCGACTTTCCGGTAGCCGAGGGCCTTGATGATCTCGAGAATCTCGGTCCATGTGGGGAACGGGCGGTCGTTGGCTCGCTTATACTGATCGATCGCCATGAGGAACTCGAATTGCTCGTCGGACATGCGGCCTTCTTCAGCGGCCTTACGGTTCTCGGGGCGGCGGATGCCGGCGCCCCTTCTGCGATCGAGGCCGAGACGCCGATCTATAAGGCTGGCCCTTCTATCAGATTCCTGCAGCCGGTGGCGTCTCTCCGTGCCGTCGTTGTCTGTACCCCGTGTCTGACCCATGGTCGGTATCCTGCAAGCGGGTGTTTGTGCGCTTCTTAAATGGCAATGGGGCCCCGGCTCAGTACTCGTGGTCAAAGAGGTCGTCGTCAAGACCGAACTCCTCTTCGTCGTCCAGGGTCAAGTCATAGAAATCGTCGTAGGCGTCCTGCGACTCGATGATGACATGGGCCTCGTCGAGATAGTCCTCAGGGACCATAACGGCGATCTCGTCCATGCCGCCGGCGGGCGACTCGGGTTCCCGGATGAGCGCCTGTATATCATTGACCTTCAGGAGGGTTTCGTATTCCCTGGCCTGGTCCATGTCGGACGCGAAGACGACGACGACAAAGCCCTGTGTGTTCTGCTGGGCCGTCTTGTGTGCTTTTCTTGAACGCTTACCCATGTGCATACTCCAGTGTCAGGTTGTCGGGTCCGGTAAATGCGGCCCCCATCGGCTTCTTTCAAGTGCTGGTTTCTTCGTCAAAAAGCGGAGGTCGGATTACCAGGAAACCGTGAAAAAACGGAGAAGGCCGGGCCGAATGACGACCCGAGTGTGAACGGCCAACAGTGAAATGGTCCGCACGGGGTTGAGAGGGCAAAAAAATGAGCCCTCAGCCTTTTTTTTCTGTTGCACGTGGCTGGGAAGATGGATAATAGACACCGGTTTGCAGGCCGAGGTTATGGATACCCCGGCGCAGAGCTTGCAGGCTTGACTGGCATGGAGGACTTCAGTAATGGCGAAGAAGGACGCGCGAGACCCGCTGGTGGTCACGAGCAAGATGAAGGCGTACATCAAGAGCAAGAAGATGATGACGTCGTCCGACGCGGTTGGCGCGTTGAACGACAAGATTTACGCGCTGCTCGATGAGGCTATTGCAAGGACGAAGGCGAACAAGCGAAGCACGGTTAAGCCGCAGGACCTGTAGTCGGGTTGTCCATGACAACGGGTGTGGGGTAGGACGGGGCGGGGGGCATATGTGGCCGATGGCAGTGCGTGGCCCTGGGGTGTTAATATAGGCAATATAGGAGGTTCTGTCGGCAGTGCGCTTTGCGCGGAATATGCCGGGGTTATGTGAGTGCTGGGGGTACGGTGCGGCCCCATAAAATTGCCTTATCAGTGTGAAGACGGCCGATTATTTGGGTAAAATAGCTTAATGTAAATCGCGGGAAACCCCGATTTATAGATTGAACCACCTGCAAATGGCACGTTTTTCGGAGCTTGGAATAAAGGCAGGCAAGAGTCCAGCCGATACGTGGTATATCCTAGTAGGGATTCACATTGGCTGGCGGGTGTTGTCGGCGGTATCGAAGGCTATGTCTATGCGTGGTCAAATGAGTCTGTAAGTATTTACCAGGAAAAGTGTTATGATGCTTTCCGAACGGGGGGCGACATGAAGGTCTTCATGCTGGGATGGGAATTCCCTCCGTTCATCAGCGGAGGGTTGGGCACCGCGTGCTACGGCCTGACGCGGGCGCTCGACCGCGAAGGGGTGGAGGTAACATTTGTCCTTCCGAAGACAGTGGAGAGTGATCTTTCGACTCATGTGAAGATGCTGAGTCCCGGTTCGCCGAGACGTCGGACGTGGCACGAGTACGCGGATTTGAAGCACGTCAAGTTCCGGACGATCCATTCGGCGCTTGACCCCTATGGGACGCCGGAGAGCTACCGGGAGCGGATTGAGAAGTGCCTTCGGCAGAAGCGGTTGGTGCATGGGGAGAAGGCAGCCGAAGGGACGACGCTGGAGGCGAATTACGCGGGGGATATGTACTCTGAGGTGCATCGGTACGCGATGATGGCGGTTGACCTGGCGGAGGATGAAGATTTTGATGTGGTTCACGCGCACGACTGGATGACCTATCCGGCGGGTATCGCGGTGGCTGCCTCCAGGGGCAAGCCGTTGGTGGTGCACGTCCATTCGACGGAGTTCGACCGTAGCGGCGAGCACGTGAATCAGCGGATCTACGACATCGAGCGAGAGGGAATGGAGCGGGCCGACAAGGTCATCGCCGTAAGCTACTTCACACGAAACATCATTATCGGCCGTTATGGAATCAGCGGCGATAAGGTCGAGGTTGTGTACAACGGCCTGGATCGCAACGGCAACTGGCCGTTGAGCCAGACGGGGATTCGAACGGATGAGCGGATTGTGCTGTTCCTGGGCCGGATCACGATGCAGAAGGGCCCGGAGTACTTCCTTGGGGCGGCCAAGAAGGTCCTGGACGTCATGGACAACGTGAAGTTCGTGATGGCCGGCTCGGGGGACCTGATGCAGCGGACGATTGAGATGGCGGCGGCGATGGGCATCGGGAGCAAGGTGCTCTTCACGGGTTTCCTGCGGGGCGACGACGTGCAGCGCATCTACAAGATGGCGGACCTGTATGTGATGCCGTCGGTGTCCGAGCCGTTCGGTATCGCGCCGCTGGAGGCATTGGGGCATGACGTTCCAGTGATTATCAGCAAGCAGAGCGGTGTGTCGGAGGTCCTGATGCACGCGCTGAAGGTTGATTTCTGGGACGTTGACGAAATAGCGAACAAGATCATCGCGGTGCTGAAGTACCCGCCGCTGCAGATGACACTACGAAGCCACGGTAATTTTGAGGTTCGCAAGCTCCGCTGGCAGGATGCCGCGCGGAAGTGCGTGCAGGTCTACCACGAGGCATTATCGGCGGTTGCGGTTTAACGGATGAATCGGTCGCGGCTGGGATTGCGACGATGGAACGGATGACATTGGGTAGCGTGGACGACTAGGCGATGGCTTCGGTATGTTTCTACTTTCAGGTTCATCAGCCGCATCGGCTTCGCCACTACACGGTCTTTGACGACCACGACCGGTACTTCGACGACCACAAGAACGGGGCGATCTGCCGCAAGGTGGCCAACAAGTGTTACCTGCCGATGAATCGGTTGCTTCTGGATTTGATCCGGCGGCATGAGGGTCGGTTCAAAGTGGCGTTCAGCCTGACCGGGGTGGTGCTCGAGCAGTTCGAGCGGTTTTGTCCGGAGGTCCTGAGCACGTTTCATGCCCTGGCGGAGACCGGGTGCGTGGAGTTCATCGGCGAGACCTACTATCACAGCCTGAGCTTCCTGTACTCCCGGCGGGAGTTTCTCTCGCAGGTTCGCAAGCACTCGGACCTGATGGAGTCGCTTTTCGGGCAGCGTCCTCGGGTCTTTCGCAACACGGAGTTGATCTACAACAACGAATTGGCGTCGTTGATGGAGTCCACGGGGGATTTCGACGGGATCATCACAGAGGGGGCGGACCATATTCTGCGGGGGAGAACGGCGAATTTTGTTTATCGGCCGGTGGGGTGCGAGCGGATCAAGCTTCTGTTGAAGAATTATGCGCTGAGCGATGACATCGCGTTTCGGTTCTCCAACCGAGGGTGGACGGAGTGGCCGCTGATGGCCGACAAGTTCGCGGGGTGGGTGCATGAGGTTAACGGGGGCGGGCAGGTGGTGAATCTCTTCATGGACTATGAGACGTTCGGGGAGCACCAGTGGCAGGATACGGGGATATTCGATTTCATGCGGCAATTGCCGACGGAGATCCTGCGGCATCCGGACGACAACTTCAAGACGCCCAGCGAGGTGATCGCCGCCTACGAGCCGGTCGACCGGGTGGACGTGCCGCATCTGATCAGTTGGGCCGATACCGAGCGGGACCTCTCGGCGTGGCTGGGCAATTCCATGCAGTCCAACGCGTTGCACGAGGTCTACCGGCTGGAGTCGCAGGTCAAGAAGACCGAGTCCGAGACGCTGCTGCGGGACTGGCGGTGGCTGCTGGCCTCAGACCACTTCTACTACATGTGCACCAAGTACTTCTCGGACGGCGATGTTCACAAGTACTTCAATCCGTACGACTCGCCCTATGAGTCGTACATCAACTTCATGAACGTGCTGGATCACCTGCGGCGTCGGTGCGTCAGGCATCTCAAGGGCGGTTCGGCCAAGGGGGCGTCGAGCGGCAATGCCGCGCCGGCGTTGCAGAAGATATGTTGATGGCCCTGGACCGGGGTGCGGGCCGGCGGGTCGTATTGAGTCGGGGATCGGGAGCAGATCACGGAGGAAAGGCAGCGTGCTGAGTCTTCAAAGGATTGACCGGACGGGTATCGTGTGCCCGGCGATGGGCGACGGGGGCATCGAGGGGCTGCTGGACAAGGAATGGCTGCTGACCAACGAACGGGGGTCGTATTGCAGTTCGACGGCGGCGGGCTGTCATACGCGGAGGTATCACGGGCTCTTGATCGGCACGCTGGACCCGCCGGCTAACCGGATCAATGCCCTCTCGCAGTGCCTGGAGGTAGTGAGCGTCGGCGGCCGCAGGCACATCCTGACGAACTTCGAGTTTGGCGGCAGGCTGGCGGATCAGGCCGTGGCATATCTGCGGCAGTTCCGTCAGGGGGCCGGTGCGCATTTCGAGTACGAGATCGACGGCGTGCGATTGACCAGGTCGGTGTACTTGGCACGGCGGAGCGACACCGTAGCGATTACGTACCGCTTCGAAGATGTAACCGGCCCGGTTGAGCTGGAGGTCCGGCCCCTGGTGGGGTTGCGGGATTTCCACGGTTTGCAGCGGTCATGGGTTTCGATGACGGCGACTCAAACCGAGGGCGGCATCGTGGTTCACCACAGTGGGGCCCACGGCGGCGAGCTGTTCATGCGGTGCGAGCAGGGCGGCTTCGAGGCTGATGCGCAGTGGTGGTACGACTTTCTCTATCGCGTCGACAGGGAGCGTGGGCAGGATTGCAGGGAGGACCTGTGGTCGCCGGGGGTGTTCCGGTGCGTCGTGGAGCGGCCGGGCGAGGTGGTCTTCTGGGCGAATCTGAGCAGGCGCTTCGAGACGGCGACGGCCACACAATTTGATGTTGAAGGGTTGATCACCGAGGTGCAGGAACATCGTCGGCGTGTTATGGGACAGGCGAAGGCCGGGGATCGGCGGCTACGGCGGCTGTTTGCGGCGGCCGATGCATTTATCGTTCGCAGAACCATTGGCGGCCGGCAGCGCTGCACGATTTTGGCGGGTTATCCGTGGTTCATGGACTGGGGGCGCGATACGTTCATATCGCTCAGGGGGCTGCTGCTGTGCACCGGGCGGCTTGAGGAGGCGGCAAGCGTGCTGACGACGTTTGCCGCGGCGGCGGACCAGGGGATGATCCCGAACCGGTTTGATGATCGCAGCGACACGGCGCATTTCAACAGCGTGGATGCATCGCTGTGGTTTATTCATGCGGCATTCGAGTACCTGGAGGCCGGCGGGGATGGGGCGATGTTCGCCAGGGAGTTGCTTCCGGTGATTCGGTGGGTCCTGGACAGCTACGAACGGGGCACGCGGTTTGAGATTCGGGCCGACGACGATGGGCTGATCACGGCCGGTACCGAGCAGACGCAGTTGACCTGGATGGACGCCAAGTGCGGCGATGTCGTGTTTACGCCGCGGTGGGGCAAGGCGGTCGAGGTCAATGCGCTATGGCATGAGGCCCTATCGCGGACGGCGCAGTTCTACGACGGGCGGAACATCGAGAACGCGCGACGGTACAGGACGATGGCGGATAGGGTGGCGGCGAGTTTTCGGCGGTGCTTCTGGAATGAGCAGACGGGGTGGTTAAATGATTGCGTGCGGGATGGCGCGGTGGATGCGAGTCTGCGGCCGAACCAGATACTTGCGGTGTCGCTGTCGGGGGATGTGCTTTCGGCCGAGCAGCAGCGGGCGGTGGTGGACGTGGTCGAGCGGCGGCTGCTGACGCCCTACGGGTTGCGGACGCTGGACCCGGCGGACCCGCGGTACCGCGGGCGATACGAAGGGGGGCCGATGGAGCGGGATGGGGCGTATCATCAGGGGACGGTCTGGCCGTGGCTGATGGGGCCGTTTGTTCAGGCGTATCTGAGGGTGCATGGGTCGGGCAGAGAGGCCAGGCGGCGAGCGGCGAGGTTCATTGAGCCACTGATGCGGCATTTCGAGCAGGATGGGTGCCTGGGCAGCGTGGCGGAGATCTTCGACGCCGATGAGCCGCATCGGCCGCGGGGGTGCTTTGCCCAGGCCTGGAGCGCGGCCTCGCTGATTACGGCGTATATGGCGGTGAAAGGCTCTTGAACCACGGATTGACACGGATTTGCACGGATTTTCAGAGACGGATTAACACTGATTAACACGGTTGTTTAGACACAGAAGATACAGAGGGCACTGAGGGACTGAAGCACGAAATCCGAAGCACGAAATCCAAAACAAATTCAAAGCACGACATGGCAATGACCGAAATCCCGATGCATCGGGATCGCCGCCCGTATGGCCGGTTTGGAGTTTCGATCGTTCCAAGCCTGAAGTCTGAGGTCGCTGCTATTGAGGTGTTTCGAGCCAGTGGAGGGACAGAATGGCGAAATCGGCCAGGTCCACCTTGCAGTCGCCGTTGATGTCACCGGCTACGATTGTCTCACATGGTGGGCCACCAAAGTGGGACTTGCTGGCCTCGGCTGTGCCGCCGTAGGCGCCCATGTTGATTCGGCCGCCGTTGGGGAAGGGTTCGAGGCCGATGGGGCTCATCGGGTCTCCGGCGTCGATGCAGGGGCTGGTTACATCATCCATGACCCAGGATTGGGCAGTAGGGTCCCAGCGTCCGGCCTGGGACTTGAGGTGGTAGTCGCCCGGAACCCACGTATCGTCGAGGAAATCATCAGGTGTATCGCAGGGGTCTTCCCACCGGCCGGGGTCGGCGAAGCAAGGGTCCTCGTCGATGTTGCCATATCCTCCCCATTGAATCCCCATGTCTTGAATACAACAGTGATTGGCCGCGGCCGTGGCCGGCGAATCCGTCATACTGCCGCTTGGGTAGGTATTCCCCGGAGATATTGCCAATTGCGCGAGGTATTCTGAGTCACCGTCACGGTTTCCCCATACGATGCAGTCCTTTAGCGTCGGGCTGCATCCATACGCAGAGATACCGCCGCCGCTTGCCGCCGTGTTGGAGGCAATCGTACAATTGATCAAGACACCACGGTATTCCGCATTCTCATAGATCGCACCCCCGGCGAGTGTGGCAGCATTTCCCGCAAGTAAGCAATTGACCCACAGTGGCTCCGCGGCTGCTATCCCATAGTACACCCCCCCCCTGTCGTCGGAGAAATTGCGTACAAAGACGCAGTCCCTCATCTCGGCCTGGCTGATCTGACACGTGCTGCAGCCATCGACACCGATTGCGCCGCCCGGGCCGGTGGCACGATTGCCGATGAAACTGCAACGCGCCATTACCGGGTTGGCGGAGAGAGCCCAGATGGCGCCGCCTCCGCCGGCTGCGCGGTTGTTGATGAACGCGCAGTCGGTGATCGGTACATTCCACGGGACGTACACGGCGCCGGCGTAATAACCGGTGGCGACGTTGTCTTCAATGATGCAATGAGAGAGTTCGTCCGGGCCGTAGACAGCGCCCGCAACGGACGCGGAGTTATGACTGACGGTGCAATGGACGAGCGATCCCTCAAGCACTCCGCCGCCGATGTCGGAGGCGGCGTTCCAGGCGATCTTGCAGTGACTCAGGAGCAGTCCGGCGCGGCCCGAAACGCCTCCGCCGCTCCTATGGACCGCCGCCCCGCCACCGGCATTGGCCCCAGTGATTGTCACGCCGTCGACGATCGCGGGAGCGCCGTACCACCGGTATCTGACCACATTGTAGCTGTTGTCGAATCGCGTTGGCTCGCTCAGAAGGTCGCATGGGTCGGAGACTTCAATGTCATCGCCATTCAGATCGCCGCTCAGGATCGTCTCGTAGAGTTCCGTATTCCTGACGTTCGGGTCGGGATTGCCAAACCCCGCGTAGCCGCCCTTCAGGGTTCCGCCTGCGACGATCTCGAAACAGGCCTCGCGATCGCCGGAGAATGCTTCGGCGGGCGTGTAGAGACCCTGGGCTACCCGGATCTCCCGGACGATCTCAGGGAACGACGCTGCGATTCGCAATGCGACCTGCAAGTCGGAACAGGCATCCAGCCAACTTGTGCCGTCATCGGCTCCCGGCGCATCTGGATCGACGAACAGGATGGCTGGGACAACCTCGTTGTCCGCCTCTGTAGCGGTCAGGATTGCGGGGATGAACTGTGGGGCACTAATGAGGATGAATGCAACGCCGTTGAGGGGATCGTGATCGTCGGCTGCGCTGAGCGTTACGGTTTGCGGCTGGGAGTAATTGGACGAGTCGAAGATGAGCACTGCTCCGTCGGCAATCGTAATATCCTGGTCGCCCGCATAGACGTCTGCCTGCACTTCCACGACCGCCAGAGGATCCGTGGATAACCATACGGTCAACAATGCCGTTTGTCCCTCCGGCACAGTCAATGCGTATGTGCTCAGGCAGACTGCCGCCGCCCTCGTTGTTCCCTCGTATGCGCCCATATCGACGATGGGCGGCGTACCTCGGCCTGTATCCGGCGTACAGGGATCATCGGCGAAGCGGTCACCGCCATCCAGGTCAATGAGGAGCGATGCCGGAACAGCAAGGTTGTTGCCGGCATCTATACACGGTGAACCGGGGCCCAAGTGGTAGTCGCCGATGACCCACATGTCGTCGCAGGGGTCGTCCGGAGTGCATGGGTCGAACACGTATCCGCCATGAGCAAAACGCGGATCGCTATTCATATTGCCGGTTCCGAGCCATCCCCCTTTGATGTCCGAGTAGGAGATTGTATATTGCGTGCCCCCTAACGGCTTGGGCTGATTTCCCCAGATGATGGAGTTCGTGATGGTGGCGCGGCATTCCGACCATTCCGCACAGTAGATGGCCGAGGCGTATGTAGCGAGGTTGTCGGCCAGTGTGCAGTTCCTGATTTCGGCGGTGCTGTAGTTGTAAATGCCAATAGCGCCGTCATGGCTCGCCTGGTTGTGAGCGAACAGGCAGTTCGTGATTCCGGTGGTGCAGTGGTAGTTAATGTAGATAGCGCCGCCATAGGTCGCCTGGTTGCGGGCGAACAGACAGTTCGTAATTTCAGTGGTGCTGCGGTGGTGAATGTAGATAGCGCCGCCACTGCCTCGCGCCTGGTTGCGAGCGAACAGGCAGTTGCTTATGACTGGATGGCTGTCGTAGATGTTGCGGATGGCGCCGCCCCAGTCGTAGGCGGAGTTCTCCTCGAATGTGCAATTGGTGATGACCGGGCTGCTGTTGTCGTTGTTGATGGCGCCCCCATCGTTGGCGATTGCCTGGTTACGGACGAACGTGCATCCGCTGATCCGCGGGTTGCTCAGGTAATTATTGATCGCCCCGCCGTCCCAAGCCGCACGGTTTCCGATGAATATGCAATTGATGATGCCGGGACTGCTATTGTCACATCGAATTGCCCCGCCGCCGTGGCGGTTGTCGGCGGTCCCGGCAGCGTAGCCGTTCATGATGGTAAATCCATCGAGAACCGACTGGTCGTTCTCGTCGCTGTGGAAATAGAAGGCCCGATGATTGTCATCTGCGGTTCCATTGCAGGCGATGATACAGTTCTGAGGCCCGTTTTCGCTGCGGACAGTTATTGCCTTGCCTTTGAAGTCCATGTCGCGATTACCCGGACCTATGTAAGTGCCGTCTCTGACGACAATAGTGTCGCTGCTGGAGGCATCATCGACTGCGGCCTGGATGTTGGCGAAATCGGCGAGCCCGTCGTCATCGACGTAGATGGTGCGGGCGCCGACGGCGGGCGCGAGGGCCGACAGAAACGACAGGCAGACGGCGGCGAGGTGGATTTTGAGGTTCTTCCCGATCATGGCTCCGGCTCCTTAATCCAATGCAGCGTGCTTACCACGAGAACACGGGCAAGCCTGTCCTGAGCGAAGCGAACGGAATGCCCATGCCACGGTTGATACTGCAACTCATCCAGGGGCGCGGGAATTATATGCGATTTGGCGGGTGGAGGCAAGGGAAAAGTGAAAAGGAAAAAGGAAAAAGTGAAAAAAGTCGGCAGGGAAAGGAGTGAGCGGTGAGCAGGGAGGGGCGGGCAGGTGGCAGGGAGCGGCGATTACGGCACGATAGGGAATACCAACGACGAGCGGGATGGGTGGCAGCCTTTCGCTCCGCGAGGGGCTGGTTCGATCCGGCCCTTGCCTTTCCCGAACCGGCTTCGGGACCACCCCGGAATGTACATGGGCAGGCTGCCCAGGGCACATCTGGCACGCGGGCGGGACGCCCGCGATACGCGAGGGCAGGATGCCCTCGACACGGG
>DDXG01000002.1 GCA_002347125.1 Phycisphaerales bacterium UBA2266 | reverse complement strand
CTCCGGCGGGGTGGACAGCACCTTCCTGTTGGCGGCCGCCGTCGAGACCCTCGGCCGCGAGAACGTCCTGGCCTGCATCGGCGTCAGCCCCTCGCTGGCCCGCTCCCAGTACGCCGCCGCCATCCAAAACGCCAAGCTCATCGGCGCCGAGGTCGTCGAAGTCAATGTCGAGGAAGTGCATGACGCCGACTACGCCGCCAATAAGGCCGACCGCTGCTTCCACTGCAAGAGCCATCTCTATGGCTTGCTCGTAAGTATTGCAAAGGAAAAGGGTTACGACGCCGTCGCCTGCGGCAGCAACCTCGACGACAAGGACGATTTCCGCCCCGGCAACCGCGCGGCGAAAGTTTTCGGCATCGCCTGCCCCCTCATGGAGGCCGGGTTGACCAAGGCCGAAATCNNGGATGAACCTGCCCACGGCCGACGTGCCCGCCTCGCCGTGTCTGGCCTCCCGCATGAGCTACGGCCTGGAGATCACCGCCGAACGCCTCCGCCAGGTGGAGAAGGCCGAAGACCTCCTGCGGTCCCTCGGGTTCGTCGAGTTCCGCGTCCGCCACCACGATGCCATCGCCCGCATCGAGGTCCGCCCGGCCGACCTGCCTCGCCTGACCGCCGAACCCGCCCGCACCCGCATCGTCGAGCAACTCAAATCCCTGGGCTTCAAGTTCATCACCGTCGACCTCCAGGGCTTCCGCAGCGGCGCCCTCAACGAAGCCCTGAGCGAACAAGAGAAGCAGGAGAACCGCTGAGAAGAGCACAAGAGCATAAGAGCATAAGAGCACAAGAGATAAGGGCACAAGAGCACAAGTAGGGTGTGCAACTTGTTGCACACGCGGATCCAGAAGCCTCTGTATCACAGGAGCCCGCCATGTCCGAAGTACGAACGACGAAATACGAACGACGAACGAGTTGGGTGGCAGCCTTTCACGCAGCGAAGGGCTGGTGCGATTCGGCCCTTGCCTTTCCCGAACCGGCTTCGGGACCACCCCGACGCAATGCGCGCTACGCAATACGGCCTCGTCGAATCCTCTTGGCCGCCATCGCGATGGCGCTTGCCGCGTGCCTCTGGTCTGTCCACTGCGTGGGCGCGGAGCCCAAGCCGCTGGAACTTAAGGTCATGACCTTCAACATCCGCTACGGCTCGGCCAACGACGGGCCCAACCACTGGGATAGACGCAAGGACATGGTCGTCGGGACCATCGAGCGGCACGCCTGCGACGTCATCGGCCTGCAGGAGGCCCTGCGCTTTCAGATCGACTGCATTCGCCGGGCGCTGCCCCGATATGGCGAGATCGGCGTTGCCCGCGAGGACGGCAAGGCCGATGGCGAGTATTCGGCCCTGCTGTACAACCGCGACAAGCTCGACGTGAGTGAGTCCGCCACCTTCTGGTTCTCCGACACCCCCGATGTGCCGGGCTCAAGCCACTGGGGCAACGCATGTGTGCGAATCTGCTCCTGGGCCCGCTTGACCGACAAGCAGAGCGGCCGGTCCTTCTACGCCTATAACCTGCACCTGGACCACGTCTCCCAGCCCTCCCGCGAAAAGAGCGTCGTCCTGCTGGCTAAGAGGATCAGCCAACGAAAGCACAATGACCCCTTCATCGTCACGGGCGACTTCAACGCGGGCGAATCCAACCCCGCCATCCGCTACCTCAAGGGCGAAATCCCTCTCGAAGGCCCCGACGGTGAGGAAACCACCAACCCCATCCCCATGCTCGACAGCTTCCGCGTCCTGCACCCGGATGAAAAGGAGGTCGGCACCTTCAACGGCTTCAAAGGAACCCGCACCGGCGACAAGATCGACTTCATCCTCGTCCCGCCGACCGTCACGACCCTCGACGCCGCCATCCTCCACGACAATGCCGAAGGCCAATACCCCTCCGACCACTTCCCTGCCATGGCTAAGCTGCTACTTGTTTCTGCAACACGTTGAGTTGACTAAGGAGATGATCTTCGCCGGTGCGTTACTTGGCGCGGGCGGGTACAGACTGTTATCATTCGAAAATGTGCCCAGACGCAGTGATCATAGGCACGGTTCAGGCCTGCGACCCCAAACAGCCCGCTTCTGCTCGAGTGGAAAATGAGTACTGAATGGCTCAACACGGATGTCCTGAAGAAACAGGAAGCCCGAATCACATCGGAAACAGAGAGAGTGTATGGAAAGGCTCGGTACGGGTTTTCGAGGTTTGCCTTGGATGGAATCGATCTGCTATTGCATGGTATCCACAATTTACGAAATGTGGATGATTCGCTTGATGCGACCGGTGAATTCAAGAACTATGAAATGGCAATAAGAACAAGGCTTTACTACAACCTATATCACGTTAGCTTAACGTACAAGGCAGTGTACAATCTCATCCATCAAGGCTACTACACGGAAGCGGCGATACTGCTGAGACAGATACTAGAGACCCTTGTCACCCTGAAGTATCTCCACAAACAGAAGGACATGGATCTGCTAAATACTTCCTGGGCCGGACACTACGGATACAAGGGGAAGAAGTCCAAGATCAAGTTTATTACGATGTTTGACAGTGTGGCACCCGGATTGTACCACCATTACCGCCTGCTCTGTGACATGGCTCATGGGGCGTTCGCGGCGCATCTGCTCAAAATTCGGAAGCGAGACTACAGAAACAGAACAATAACTCTAGATGATGGGCTTGTGTTCAAGCAACAGGAGGCCTCGTATGTCGTAAATCAGTTCGTCGTGTATCTATATGTACATCTCAAGCTTATGATCGTTGTATTCCCGGAAATCCCGGACCATATGCCGCGGTCGTGCGCTATGAAATATCATAGAGCCATGTCCAAACTTGACAAAGTAATGGAAGTGTTCGCTGCAAGCGATGGCAGCATGGATTGGTACGCCACGGTCAGGCAACTATGGGACGCCTGAGCGCAACAGGCTTGCTTCACGGCGATGGCACTCTTCATCCAGGGCCGAAATAGATTGAGTCAACTGTGGCGCTGAGCCATTACCAGCAGTCGTACCGAGTACGCTGGCGTCCCCTCCCAAACGGAAACGAAAGGGCATATCATGGACATCGAGACACTGACGCGGTTTTTCCTATGGTGCACGATCATTGACGGCGTATTGCTGATCGTATGGTCGTTCTCGTGGCTTTTCTGCCCGGAGTGGGTCTACCGCACCCAAAAGCGGTGGTTCCCGCTCGGCCGCGAGACCTTCAACCTGGTCATGTACTGCTTCATCGGCCTGTTCAAAATCCTCTTCCTGCTGTTCAACCTCGTCCCGTACATAGCCCTCAGAATCGTCGGCAACTGAACGGCAGGCTTCAGGCCTCAGCCTTCAGGCCTCAGCCTTCAGGAACAGCACCACATACGGCCCGGCAACGCAAGGGGGTCCGGTACGTCATTTCGCCGAGACCCAGGGCAGTCGTTTCCACCGGGACGCGGCCCATCCCACGCGCCGAAAAAAATGTACCGGACCCCTTTAATTCGATGTGTTATAGTAGTGCTATGATCGCAAACCGCAAACTCGTGGCGTGCCTGCTGATACTGGCGGGCGTTATCCCCGTGCAGGCCGCCCAGCCGGGCCATGACGATGGCGCCGCCATGCGGACCGCCGTCGAGGCCGACTGGGCCCGGCAGGAGCAGCGTCTCGGCCGCACCCCGCAATCACCGCAGGCCATCCAAGCCGCTATAGAACGGGCCTCGCGTCTGCTGGACGACCTTCGGCACGCAGGCAGTATGCCCGATCTGTCCGGCGAGCAGGCCCTGCTGCGAACCCTCAGCGGACAGGCACGCGATATATCGGCCCTCGACGATGCGGCCCGCCTGAGGCTCTACAACAACATCCGCACCCTTACCCGCAAACTCGCCCTGAGCAATCCCCTGGTTACTTCGCGCCCGCTGATCTTCATGCAGCGCCGCCGCGCCGTCGGCTACATGCTCTACGAATACCTCGGCTGGTACTACGCCTACGGCTATGACCCGACCAATGGGGCCAAGAACCCGCAATTCTCCACGCCCCCAACCGGCGGCGGCGTCTACGTCCTGGCCCAACCCGGCCGAACCATGCAGACAAAGGAACTCACCGCGGGCCTGCTGCCGCCCGGCCATTTCGTCACCCTCTCGCTATCCTTCGACGCCAGGACAATCTACTTCGCCTTCGCCGACCCGACCGGCGTTGACCCCTACACCCTGCCCGGCTTCGCCCGCGCCCCCACCTCCCCCGACACCGCCAGTGTGGGGTGGCAGCCTTTCGCGGAGCGNNGCTGGTTCGGCTCGGCCCTTGCCTCCGGCAAAGGCCGCCACCCCCGATACCCGGTACAACACGTTCCATATCTACGCGATGAATGCGGATGGTTCGAATCTCCGCCAACTCACCGACGGCCCCGACGACGACTTCGACCCCTGTCCGCTGCCCGACGGCGGCATCGCGTTTGAGTCCACCCGCCGTGGCTCCAAGCTCCGCTGCGGCGGCGGCAGCCCCGAACTGGTCAACACCCTGCACCGGATGGACGCCGACCCCGGTGCACATCGGGGCAACATTCGCACCCTCTCCTTCCACGAGACCAACGAGTGGCACCCCAGCGTCCTCAACGACGGCCGCATCGTCTTCACACGCTGGGACTATGTCGACCGCGACGCCGCCCGCTTCCACGGCCTGTGGACCTGCAACCCCGACGGGACCAGCCCCGCCATCCTCTTCGGCAACTACACCAACCGCCCCTGGGCCTGCTACCAGGCCCGGGCCATCCCCAACTCCAACCGCATCGTATTCGTCGCCGGCGGCCACCACGCCAACGTCGGCGGCACACTCGTCATACTCGACCCCTCCAAGGCCGCCCTCGACCCGTCCAACGGGCAGGACCGCTTCGACGCATTGGAGCAACTGACCCCGGAGGTCTGCTTCGCCGAGGCCGAAGGCTGGCCCAAGAGCTACTTCTACAGCCCTTGGCCCCTCTCGGAGAACTACTTCCTCGTGTCCTTCAGCTACGATCCGCTGCCGGGCGGCTACACCGGCCGCTACCAGGACACGGATTCCGGCCTCTATTACCTCGACCGCTTCGGCAATCTGGAGCTGCTCTTCCGTGCCGAAGGCGTCTCGGCCGTGTACCCGATTCCACTGGCGCCCCGCCCCAGACCACCCATCCTGGCCACCCGCGACA
>DDXG01000230.1 GCA_002347125.1 Phycisphaerales bacterium UBA2266 | reverse complement strand
GCTGGCGCAGCCGAAGGTTTTGAACCTGGCGTCCGCGATTCGCCCGTTCTTGTCCAGCTTGAATGTCAGCTTCAGGGCGTCGCCGCAGGCCAGCGAACCGACCTCGCCGACGCCGTCGGCGTCCTCGATCTCGCCGACGTTGTGCGGGTTGAAGAAGTGATCTCTGACCTTGTCCGTGTAATCCCACATAGCTTTATCTCTGACTTGCCACAAGGGCCTGCTCGACGTCGGCCGTGATGTCGTCAATGTGCTCGGTTCCAACCGAGATACGCACGTAATCCGGCGTAACGCCGGCCGCCAGTTGCTCGGCCCGACTCAGTTGCTGGTGCGTTGTGCTGGCCGGGTGAATCACCAGGGTCTTGCTGTCGCCGATGTTCGCCAGGTGGCTCGCCAGCCGCACGCTGTCGATGAACTTGACGCCCGCCTGACGGCCGCCCCTGATGCCGAAGCCGATGATCGCCCCCTGGCCGTCCGGGAGGAACTTCCTGGCCAGGGCGTGATCGGGATGCGACGGCAGGCCGGGATAGTTCACCCACGCCACTTCCGGCCGTTTCTCGAGCCACGCGGCCAGTTTCAGGGCGTTTTCACTGTGCCGGGCCATCCGCAGATGCACGGTCTCCAGTCCCTGGAGGAACAGGAAGGCGTTGAACGGCGACATGCAGCTTCCCATGTCGCGCAGGAACTGTGTGCGGGCTTTGATGATGTAGGCCAGGTTGCCGAAGCTCTCGACGTATTTCAGCCCATGGTAGCTGGGGTCCGGTTCGGTCAATTCCGGATAGCGCCCGTTGGCCCAGTCGAATCGGCCCGAATCGATGATGGCCCCGCCGATGCTGTTGCCGTGGCCGCCGATGAACTTCGTGCAACTGTGCACGACGATATCGATGCCGTGCTCGATCGGCCGCAGCAGGACGGGCGTCATCACCGTATTGTCGCAGATCACCGGCATGCCGTGTTCATGGGCGACGTGGGTGATCTTGTCATATTGCAGCACATCGTTCTTGGGATTGCCCAGGCTCTCGATGTAGAGCAGGCGGGTGTTGTCCTGTATGGCCGCGGCAAAGTTGGCCGGGTCGCGCGGATCGACGAACGTCACCTCAATGCCGAGTTTGCGGAACGTCTGGCTGAACAGCGTCGCCGTACCGCCGTAGAGCGAATTCGACGAAACGACGTGCCCGCCGGCCCCGCAGATGTTGAAGATGCTCACGTAGATGGCCGACTGCCCGGAACTCAACGCCAAGCCTCCCACACCGCCCTCCATCGCGGCCAGCCGCTTTTCCAGCACGTCCGTCGTCGGGTTCATCAGCCGCGTATAGATGTTGCCGAACTCCTTCAGGGCGAAGAGGTTGGCCGCATGATCCGTGTTGTGGAAGCAGTAACTGGTCGTCTGGTAGATCGGCACGGCGCGGCTGCCGGTGGTCGGATCCGGTTCCTGTCCGGCGTGCAAGGCCAGCGTTTCCAGATGATGGGTGGCTTGTTGTGTCATTGTAGAGAGACCTTTCTGAACTGCTATTCTGCCGGCAGGACCTCGACCATCCGGTCGAGCGCCCGGCGAGCCCTCGATGCAATACCCGGCGGCACCTTGACGACATACCGCATGTCTTCCAGCGAGGCAATCAGTTTATCGACGGTGATGCGTTTCATGTTGGGACAGACCGCGCGTTCAGTCACGGGGAAGAACTCGGCCTGCGGGTTCTGCTTCCTCAGGGCGTGGATGATGCCGTTTTCAGTGGCGACGATGAATCGGCGGGCCTCGCTGTTCCTGACGAAGTTGAGCATCTGTCCGGTGCTCAGCAATTGATCGGCCAGCTTCTTGCTGGGTTCGGAGCACTCCGGGTGCATGAGAACGATGGCGTCCGGATGTTGCTGTTTGGCTCGATGGATGTCGTCATCCGTGATGGTGATATGCGTGGTGCAGTAGCCGGGCCATAGCACCATCTTTCGACCGGTGCGATCGACGACGAATTGGCCCAGGTGCTGGTCGGGAACGAAGATGATTTCCCGGTCCGGCGGCAGCGAGCGGACCACTTCCACCGCATTGGAGCTGGTGCAGCAGTAGTCGCTCTCGGCCTTGACCTCGGCCGAACTGTTCACGTAGCAGACAACCAGGGCCTCTGGATGCTCGGCCTTGAGTTTTCTGACCTGTTCGGCGTCGATCATGTCGGCCATGGGACAGCCCGCCGCCTTGTCCGGCAGGAGCACCGTCTTGTCCGGCGAGAGGATCGCGGCCGTTTCCGCCATGAACCGCACCCCGCAGAACACAATCACCTCCGCGTCTGTCTTCGAGGCCTCGATGCTCAGGCCCAGCGAGTCTCCGCAGAAGTCCGCCAGGTCCTGAATCTCGGCCCGCTGATAGTTGTGCGCGAGAATGACGGCGTGGCGTTGCTTCTTGAGGCGTTCGATCTTCTCGATCAGTGGTTTGTCCAAACGCTCATGTGGTCTCATTCAAACCGGCCCGGCCTTTCCCGCGTCGAGGTCCTGCTTTCGATAGATCAGATCGGGGTTCGCGGTTGTCACGACGACGCCGGGAGGAACTGATTCCTTCACCCAGACGTTTCCGCCGATGGTCGCTCCTTCGCCGACGACCACGTCGCCCAGGATCGTCGCTTCGGCATAGATTGTCACGTTGTCCTGGATGGTCGGGTGGCGCTTGCCGCCCCTGATGATGCGCCCCCGCTCGTCCTTGCGGAAGCTCAATGCGCCCAGCGTGGCCCCCTGATAAATCTTGACGTTTTTGCCGATGATCGAGGTTTCCCCGATGACGACCCCCGTCCCGTGGTCAATGAAGAAGTTCTCGCCGATGGTCGCCCCCGGGTGGATGTCGATACCCGTGCGGGCGTGGGCGCATTCGGCCATAATCCGCGGGATCAGCGGCACCCTCCGCACGAACAGTTCATGGGCGATCCGGTACGTGGCGATGGCCGTAATGCACGGGTAGCTGATGACGATCTCCTCGTAGCTCTTGGCCGCCGGGTCTCCATCGAACGCCGCCTTGACATCCCCCTTGAGCAGCGTGCGAATCCGCGGGATCTGCCCCAGCAACTCCACCGTCACGTTACGGGCCATCGTCTCACAGTCGCAGTCGTCGCAGTTGTCGATACGGCACTGGTAGCGGTAGGCGCGGCGCGTCTGCTCGGCCAGCTCGTTGTGAATCTGGCATAGCAGGTCGCCGATGATAAACTTGATATTCGCCTGGGTGATGATCCGGTTTCCGGTATGCCCGGGGAACAGCACCTCGAAGAGCAAGTCAAGGATATCGAGTATCTGGCCTCGCACCGGCAGGTATGCGGCATCGATGAAGTTGATTCCGCTGTCGCCGTGATACGTCTCGACGATCCCTTCGACGAGTTCCTCAATTCGTTTGCCTGTGAGCTTCTTCTCTTTCATATTCCCTACCCGGCCGATCAAGCGGGCCTAAGCCTGTTCAAACATCTCCGTTGAGATATATCGTTCCCCTGTGTCCGGGAACACCACGACGATGGTCTTGCCTTCGGCGGCCGGCCTGCCGGAAATCTGCATGGCGGCCCACATCGCCGCTCCCGAACTGATACCGACCAGCACGCCTTCCTCCCGCACGAGCCGTCTGGCGGTTCCCATGGCGTCATTGTTCGAGACGGTGATGATCTCGTCGATCATCTCGCGATTGAGCACCTCCGGCACGAATCCGGCACCGATACCTTGTATCTTGTGCATCCCGGGCCGGCCTCCGCTGAGAACAGGCGAGTCCGCCGGCTCGACGGCCACGGCCAGCAATTGTGGGTTTCGCTGCTTGAAGACCTCGACACAGCCGGTGAACGTCCCGCCGGTTCCAATGCCGCAGACAAATACGTCGATCCGTCCGTCTGTGTCGTTCCATATCTCCTGGGCGGTGGTCTCGCTGTGAATCCGTGGATTAGCCGGGTTCTGAAACTGTTGCGGCATGAAGGCGTCGGCATGTTCCTCGACGATCTCGCAGGCCTTGGCGACGGCGCCGGTCATGCCTAACTCGGCCGGGGTCAGCACCAACTCGGCCCCGAATATGCGCAGCAGTTTCCGTCGCTCCATGCTCATGGATTCCGGCATGGTCAGGACCAGCCTGTATCCCCGGGCTGCGCAAATGCAAGCCAGTCCGATACCCGTGTTACCGCTGGTGGGCTCCACAATAAGCGTACCGGGCCTGATGTCGCCGGACTTTTCGCCCGCCTCGATCATGGCCAGGGCGATCCGGTCCTTGACGCTGCCGCAGGGGTTATATGACTCGAGCTTGGCCAGAATCGTCGCGGCGGGTGATCCGAGCTTGTTGATCCGCACCAGCGGGGTGAACCCGACGGCGGCCGTGATGTCTTCGAAGATGGCGCTCATGAGCAAGTCTCAGGTGTCAAATCTGATAGTCTGCGTCTGCCTTTTCCTTGGCGCGATTCACCATGTCCTGGAGCGTCAGAGCGTCGAGCACCTTGAAGATAGCGGCTTGGACCTCCGACCATATCTGCCGGACCACGCAATCCGAATAGCGATCACAGAAATCCTTGCTTTCCACGCATTCGGTCGTCGTGATGGGCCCCTCCAGACAGGCGAAGACCTCGCTGAGCTTGATCTGGTCCGGCGGCTTGGCCAGCATATAGCCGCCCTTGGAGCCTCTGACGCTCCGCACATAACCGGCCGATTTCAGGACGGCGATCAACTGCTCAAGGTACTTCAGCGATATCTCCTGGTGCCTGGCGATGTTCTTCAGTTGCATGGGCTGCTCAGTGGCATGCTGGGCCAGCTCCAGAATCGCTCGGGTGCCATATCGGGTTCTTGTTGACAGCTTCATGGAACCTCCTAATATCCTACTACAACAGTAGTGCATTATACGTAATGGTCATCGATCGGTGCTGAAAAGCCAACAAAATACTAGGGATTTGTGCCACCCTGTCAACGCTTTTGAGGAAAATCCTACGCATATCCAGGGGTTTCGCCTGTTTCCCCGGTTTCACGGCGTATTGGTTGGGTTGACAGGGCGGGTCGTGGGTCCTAGAATAGAGAAAGGTTCGGTCGACGCCCATGCCTTCTGGGAGGTATACGATGGCACACGGGCCAAACAGGAAAATGGCTTTTATCTCTTCGTTTCGGCCCCGCAAGTGCGGGATCGCCACTTTTACATCGGATCTGGTCGCCGCCACAGCCGTCGCGGCCCAAGGGGGATTCGAGCCGCTGGGGGTGGCCCTGCGGTCTGAGGACGACCTGACATACAGCGACCCCGTCAAGTTTGAGATCCGTCAGAACATCAAGCGAGACTATGCCTCGGCCGCCGACTATATCAACTTCAGCCACGTTGACGTGGTGTCGGTTCAGCACGAATTCGGGCTATTCGGCGGAGACGCCGGGGCGCATGTCAGTCTTCTCCTGGACCGTTTGAAGGTGCCGGTCATCACGACCCTTCACACACTGCTTGATGAACCGGACCCGGCGCACCACAAGGCGATTGTGGATGTCTGTAACGCCTCCGAGCGGGTGATTACCATGAATACGCGGGGCGTGGACATGCTCAAGGGCATCTACGGCATCAACGGCAAGAAGGTTGACCTGATTGCGCATGGCATACCGGACCTGCCCTTTGTAGACAGCAGCTACTACAAGCACAAATTTGATATTGAGGGGCGCCGGACGATTCTGACATTCGGGCTGCTGGGTCCGAACAAGGGCATCGAGGTAATGCTTGAAGCCATGCCGGCCGTTGCCAGGGTTCATCCGTCGGTGCTGTATATCGTCCTCGGCGCCACCCACCCGAATGTTCTGCGGCAGGACGGGGAGTCCTACCGGTTTATGCTTCAGCAGATGGTCAAGGACCTCGGTTTGCAGGAGCACGTCATTTTCCACAACCGTTTCGTCAACGACGAAGAGTTGCACAACTTCCTGTGTGCGGCGGACGTCTATGTGACGCCGTATCTCAACCGGGAACAGTTGACCAGCGGTACACTCTCATTTGCGGTGGGTACGGGCAAGGCGGTGGTGTCGACGCCCTATTGGGCGGCCGAGGAACTGCTGGATGATGGGCGTGGCCGTCTGGTGGATTTCGGAGATTCACGAACGATGGCGGAGGCGGTAATCGAGATTCTATCGGACGATTCGCTGTTCTACCGCCTGCGGCGGAACGCTTATGATTACGGACGTTCGAGGACGTGGCCGGTGATCGGCCGGCGGTACTGGGAACTGCTTAACAGCAAGCACCTGCCCGTGCGCCGGTCGGTGGCCTTGATCAAGGCGCCGGGGCCGGGGGTATCTCATGTCGAGTTGCCGGAACCCTCGCTGGATTATCTGATCAGGCTGACCGATGACACTGGCCTGTTTCAACATGCGGTCAACACGATTCCCAATCGAGCACACGGCTACTGCACGGACGACAACGCACGGGCGTTAATCTGCATGGCCCGTTATTGTGCGCAATCCCCGGAACCCATGGCGCTCGAGTTGCTGACTCGGTATCTGTCGTTCGTCATGTATGCCCAGCAACCCGACGGGTCGGTTCGCAACTTCATGAGCTATGACCGCACCTGGCTGGAGGACGAACCGGCTCATGACGCGTTTGGGCGGACATTGTGGGCGTATGGGGCGGTTATGGCCTATCCGCCCAGCGCGGAGTACATGTCCGTTGTCAAGGACCGCTTTGATCTGTCGGTGCATCTGGTCGATCGGCAATATCCGAGGGGCATGGCGTATTCCATGCTCGGCATGGCGGAGTACCTGCGACAGTTTCCCGGGGCCAGCGACATCAAGCGGTCTATGGCGACCGCCGCCGACCAACTGGTGGCTCAGTACGAAGAGAACCGCCATTCCGATTGGGACTGGTTCGAGGACTTGCTGGCATACGACAATGGCGTGCTGCCCCAGGCGCTGTATGTGGCGGCCACGGTTTTTGACAGTCGTCGGTATTTGGAGGTAGCCCGGCGGACGGGGGATTTCCTGCTGCGCCACACGTTCGAGGGGGGGAGATTCAGTTTCGTGGGCTGCAACGGCTGGTATCACCGGGGGCGTGCCAAGGCGAAGTTCGACCAGCAGCCGCTCGAGGCGGCCGCGACGATTATGATGCTGGACAGTGCCTATCAGGCCACATCGGAAAAGCGATTCCTGGTCCTCCAGAGAAGCGCGTTCGACTGGTTCCTCGGCCGCAACGATATGGGTGTGGCACTGTACGATTTTCGCACGGGCGGATGCTTTGACGGTCTGACGCCGGGGGGCGTGAACCTGAATCAGGGAGCCGAGAGCGTGTTGAGTTTTATGATAAGCCTTCTGACCGTGGTTGAGAGCGGGCCGCTGATTGCGGACCTGACGGCCGTCCAGGAATTGGAGATGATCCGTCAGACGGCCTGCGAGAGCGGCAACCCTTGACTTGGGACCCTGGGGGGCGGATGATGTTCACGGCAGTGCGTGGAGTCGGATGGGTATGGTGAAGGTCGCCACTTTCAATGTGAATTCCCTGCGGGCAAGGCTGGACATCGTCTTCGACTGGCTGCAAGTCAACAGGCCCGATATCCTCGCGGTTCAGGAGACCAAGGTTCAGGACGCGGATTTCCCCGGGGCGGATTTCGACGATATCGGATACCGGTATGTCTTTCGCGGGCAGAAGTCGTATAACGGCGTGGCGGTCTTCAGTCGTTCGGCGATTTCCCATGTGCGATTCGGCCTGTTGGACGAACCTCGCGATGAGCCTCGGTTGGTTGCCGCCCAGACGTGCGGGGTGCATATCGTCAACACCTACATTCCACAGGGGGATTCGCCGATCTCGCCGAAATACGCCTATAAGCTGGCGTGGTTTGCGCGGCTACGGGAGTTCTTCGAGGCGTGTTTCCGGCCGGACCAGCCGGTTCTCTGGGTCGGCGACCTGAATGTCGCGCCGGAGGCGATCGACGTGTACGACCCGGTGCAGTTGATTGGGCATGTCTGTTTCAACCCGGAGGTCTCAGCGGCGCTGGTGGACGTCCGGGCCTGGGGATTCGTCGACCTGTTCCGGATGCACTGCAAGCTGGCCGGGCACTATACGTTCTGGGACTACCGCATGAGGGACGCCCTCAGGCACAATCGCGGCTGGCGGCTGGACCATATCATGGGTACGCAGCCGTTGGCCGAGCGGTGTAGGGCCTGCTATGTTGACAAAGGCCCTCGGGCGGCCGAAAGGCCCAGCGACCATGCGCCTTTGATCGCCGAGTTTGACCTTTGAGGCTCCTTAGGGCGCTGCCCGCACGGCTATTGGTTTACGTGCAGGATATGTGCGCCTTCAAAGCCGTTGAAATGCGTTGAGGAGGCGATACTGTAGGCGCCGATGTTCTCGGTCAACAGGCACTCGCCAATGTCGAGGTCTCCGGGTAACTGGGCCGAGAGCGTGATCTTGTCGAAGCTGTCGCAGGTGGGGCCGACCACCGCGCACACTTGGGACGGCCCGTCCCGAAACGCCTGGAAGTCGGGGACCCAGTGGTCGAAGACCACGCCGGAGAAAGTGTGGTAGACGCCGTCATTGATATAGTAGAACGTCTTGCCGTCACGTCGGGCCCGGCCGATGATCTCACTGACGAGCATGGCCGATGTGGCGGCTATGAACCGGCCGGGCTCGGCGATGATATCGACATCGGATGGGAACAGCCGCTCGCACTCGGCATTGATGACCTGGGCCATCTTCTCGAATCGGGGGACGTCGGCATTGTAGGGCACGGGGAAACCGCCGCCGATATCGATGATCTTGAGTGCGTATCCCTTCTTGCGACAGTCGGCCAGAACATGAGAGGCAATCTCGATGGCCTCGACGTAGTTGCCGGTGTTGGTGCATTGACTGCCGACATGGAAGCTCAGCCCCTCGACAACAAGATCATGATCGAAGGCCCTGGCCACCAGGCCGCAGGCGTCGGCGGGATCGGCGCCGAACTTGGAGCTGAGTTCGACGATGGAGCCTATGTCGGGGACCTTGAGCCGCAGAACAAGGCCGGCGGTGTCGCAGCAGTCCTTGATCTTGCGAATCTCATCCTCGTTGTCGTATGTGACCAGCGGTTTGTATCGCCTGATCTTGCGGAGCGTATCGCGGTCCTTGATGGTATTGGCGAAGATGATCTTGTCCCAGATGTAATGATCTTTGGTCGGTGGGTCCAGGCGCTTGATGTGTTCGTAGACGAGCATGAACTCGTTGTAGGAGGCCACGTCGAAACTGGCGCCTTCGTCGAAGAGCGTCTTGATCACCTCCGCGTCGGAGTTGGCCTTGACCGCGTAATAGGCCTGGATTCGCGGAAGGTGCTCCTTGAAGCGGCGGTAGTTGGCCCGTAGGACGTTGTGGTCGATGACCAACAGCGGCGTGCCGTGTTGCCGGGCCAATTCCAGGAGGTTCCGGGGAGCAACCATCAGACGGTGAGCCTCCGCATCAGAACGCGAAGCTGCTCGACCTCTTTGTTGTTCTTGAGGTAGGATTCGATGAGCTTGGCCCGCAGTTCGGCCCCGCGATCGTAGAGCCGTTTGAGCTTCTTCGGTCCGGTGGTCTGCAGAACGTAAGCGGCCATGATCGGCAGCGCCACCGTCACGTCGAGATAGGCGGTCACCGTTTCGTCGAGCTGGGTCGGGTCGATCTTGCCCCAGCTGGCGGCTTCGCTTGGCGGAGCGCCGGAGAGTCCGCCGGTGTCGGGCCTGGCGTCGGTGATGTTGATGTCGTAGTCCTGACCGGCCTCGGGAATCATGAGGACTTCCTGAATCTGGGGCTCGGTCTGGAGCATGAAGTTCTTGGGGCTGCCGCCACCAATGAGGATGACGCCGGTCTTGCCGTTTTCGTATCTCTTGGCGTTGAGGATAATAGCGGTGGAGTCGTTGACATCGATGCTCGGGTTGATCTTGAGCTTGAATCGCTCCTGGAGGTCCGAGGCCTGGGCCAGCAACTCCAGACCCGCCACGTTCATGCCGATGGTCGAGTCGCCGGGTGATGACGTGAACACGGGGATTCCGTTGCGGTAGGCGGCCGCCAGGATGCTGACCTGTCCGAGCTTGTTCTTGCGTTCTTGTTCATCCAGGACTCTTCCCAGGTGGTGGTAGAACTCTCGGGTGCCCATCTCCTTCTGGAACTCCGGCCGCAGGAGTATTTTGCGCAGACGCCGGTCGGTCTCCATTAGCACGTCTTCGTAATCGAACAGGATGTCGTAGATGCGGGTGACGCCCTTATCTCGGAGATCGGCGTCGTCGACGGTGTGGCTGCCCCGATAGAGGGGCAAGTTGAAGGGGTAGTGGAGATCGTGGTACATGTTCGCCCCTGTGGCGCTGAGCCAGTCGACGAACCCATGATTCATCAGCGGGATAATGGCGCTGGGCCCGAGGCCTGCGGGGGTCAGTGCCCCGGCAATACTCATCCCGATGGTCACGTTATCGTGGGCATATCGGTCCTTGAGCAGTTGGCAGGCGGCGCGGAGCCGCCCGCCGTTGTAGGCGTCCATACCGTCAATCAAGGCGACGATATCGGTGGAGCCGGAGATCGGGTTCGGCAGGATGCGTTTGCCGGAGAGGTACTGCCGCTTGTCGCACTTACATGTTCTCTTATCGGGCATTTCCAGTTCTGATCCTTACCATAGGTACAATGCCATGCCCGACGCTCGCTACAGACAGGGCGGTGCGGCCGGGCTACACAGGGCGCATAGTATAGGCGAGGAGGTGTTACAGTTCGAAAAAAATGCGGATGGCGAGGCCAAAAAGAGGCCCGCGACGCCGGAGATGGTCTTGAATAGACTTTCAACCACCGCCGGCCGGTACACCCGGCTGACACTCTTGTCCTGAGCGCAAATCCTTTATTAAGAAGTACTTATGGCCTATCTGGGACAGCCTGGCGGGGCGTTTTTGAGCCAATACGAGGTGGCTGTGCCCAGTGGACGGGCGAATTGGGTCTATGCGGCGGCCGTCGGCGCCCGGGCATGGACAGGGGCTCGGATGCCGGTACTGTGTCTATTGCCTGTCTTGCGGGGCGAGTTCTTTTTTCTTGCAGTCAGACCGGGCCTTATGGTACATATTAGGATTGTCGCATGCGTGTTCCATCGCGTTCGCGGTGGTGATACGCTGTTGCCGCAGCCGAAACCCTTGTCAAAGCATGGGTCTGTGGTGCGGTGTAAGTAAGGTTTGTGTGGAAACAGTGGAAGGACGGGTGTGGTGGTTGGGTCGGTGGTGATACAGGCTCTGACTGTGGCGGGGGGAGTTGGTTCCCTGAGGTGGATCTCGCAAAGCGTATAGGGGTATGCGTCTGTCGTCATGCCTTTATGGATGGGTAGTTGCATTATGTCAAGTTCAGTTCTGTATCTGACAAAGGAGGACCCCATGAAGGGAAAGCCAAGTTTTCTGTTATGTGGTATCCTGACGCTGGCGCTCGGTGTCTCGGCCCAGGCAATGGTGCTAAGTGATTTCGAGGGCAACCAGGGCGGTTGGTATACCAATGATTGGACCAACGGCACGATAGCGCAGAGCACGATTGGGGCTTCGGAGGGCTCCGGGGCGCTGCGGGTCGATGCCGCCGGCGAGTGGAAGCTGGCCTGTTACTACAATCTCAAGCCGATACGGACCACGCTGGGGCAGGACGGAGCCACGTTCTCGCTCGATGTGACGGCGTTCGCGGCCGACATGGCCACCACGTGGCTGAATGTCGGCCTGGTCATCAACGCGCCGGGCAATGACGACTACGGCGCGAACAACAACATCGGATGGAACGACCTGGGCCAACAGCCCGTGGCTCTGGATGGGCAGCCCCATACGTTGACGTTTCCGCTGTCGGCGGCACTGATCGCCAAGCTCGCGGGCGTGACGGACAACATCGGGTGGTATGAGCTGGGTTTGACCTCGAATGTCGATGCCGCGTCCGTGACGAGGTTCTATATTGATAACGTGCAGCTTACGACGGCCGACGATGTTGTGGACCACACCTACGGCGTTCAGGTCTCCGATTGGGAAAACAGCACGGATGGGTGGGTGTTCCCCGATGGTACGCCGGCTGAGGCAACGATGGCCTACAGCACTACGACGGGCGTAACGTCCAATACATACAGCCTGAAAGTGACTTACCCTGATACGGGCTGGCAAGGCATCTCGCTGGACCTTATGGCGAATCCCGGCATCATGGATCTCTGGCGCAAGGGGTCCAGGATGCGGGTGGATGTGACGCGGTTGGCCGCCGAATGGCCCGCGGGCATCGGCTGGTCCGAATTGACCTTCATCGTCAATACCGGCGGCGACGGCTGGAGCTTCTACGACACGGCTCTGATGGCGGGCTGGAATCCCTCCCAGGGCGATGACATCCGAGTGCTCGAATGGGACTACACAGCGCAGAAAGCCAAGATTCAGTGGGATAACCTGTGGTGGCTGCAGATTCTGATCCTCAGCAACAGCGGACCGGCCCAGGGCAGCCCGATTGTCCTGTACTATGACAATTTTGAGGTCGTTCTGGACAGAGGCGCTTCTCAGCCCTCCCCGGCGGATGCGGCGACGCAAGTATCGCCCACGGCGAATTTGTCCTGGACGCCGGGCGTGGCGGCGGTTACGCATGATGTGTACTTCGGCACCGAAAAGGCGGCGGTTCGCGACGCCACGCCGGCCACCGCTGGCACCTATCCGGGCCTTGTGTATCAGAACGTCGGCGTCAGCGCCTTTGATCCGGGTACGCTCGAGATGGGTACGACGTATTACTGGCGCGTGGACGAGGTCAACGGCGTCGATCTGTGGAAGGGGGCCGTCTGGCGCTTCACGACGGGCCATTTCCGCGTGATTGACGACTTTGAGGACTATGACGACGTTTGCAGGCGCGTCTTCTATGTTTGGAAGGATGGGCTGGGATACGGTGGGAATTTCCCATGCAGCGTGGACGCTTATGGCGGCAACGGCACGGGGTCGATCGTCGGTAACGCCCAGGCGCCCTTCGCCGAACAGACGCTCGTGCACGGGGGCCGTCAGTCCATGCCGTATCTCTACAATACGAGTGGGGGACATGCCGAGGCCGTCGCGGCGGTCTCAGGGCCGTTGAGTCTGGGTATTACGAACGACTGGACGGCCGACGGGGTCCGGGTCATGTCGCTGTGGTTCCTCGGCCACGCCCTCAACAATCCAGAGCAGATGTTCATCAAGCTGGAAGACGGCGACGTGCCCAGCCATAGCGCCGTGGTCGCCTATACGGGCGGAGCGAGCGCCGTGACGGTGGCGGAGTGGCAGAACTGGACGATTACGCTGACCCAGTTCGCCGGCGTCAATCTGACGAACGTGGCCAGGATGTCGATCGGCTTCGGCACGATTGGGTCGCCCTCCTCGCCCGCCGCGATCGGGATGGTGTACTTCGACGATATTCGTCTGCTTCCGGCCGAGTGCATTCTGGCGCAGCGAGATGCTGATTTCGCCAAGGCCGACTTCATGCCGATCGGCGAGGTATCAGGCGATTGCCGTGTGGACGGCAAGGAGTTGGAAGTGCTTGTGAGCCAGTGGCTGGCCGAGGGACAGGGTATCGCCACGGTCAATCCGGGGACCAATGGTCTGGCGGCGAGATACCCGCTCAGCGAGGGGACCGGGACCACCACGGCGGATACATCCGGCAACGGGCGTACGGGGACCATTCTCGGCAGTCCGACGTGGATCGACGGCATGGCGGGCTTCGGCAAGGCGCTGCGGTTCACCGGGACCGGCGGCGATGTGGTTGACACGGGGACGTGGAATCCGTCGGCTGCCACGGGCCAGTTGACCGCGGCCGCGTGGATCAAGTGGTCGGGCCTCAACAACGGCTACCAGGGCCTCATCAGCAAGAGAGACGACTGGAGCGGTACAGCCACGATGTGGTCCATCGAGCTGAACAACGCCACCGGCAACATCGGGTTCCTGCGGTATGACAGCTATCCCGGCTTCGGGTTCAATGTCCCGCCGGTCGGTCTCTGGCAGCATGTGGCCGTGACGTTCGACGGGGCGATTACGACAATGTACATTGACGGGCAGTCCGTCGGGACCAGCGACGTATTCTCGTTCGGCCCGGCCACGGGGGCCCACCTCGTCATCGGCGCCATCGACGGCAACGGCAACAACCCGTTTAACGGCGTCGTCGACGAAGTGAACATCTTCAGCCGGGCACTGTCGGCGGCTGAGGTGGCATACCTCGCGGACAAGACGCCCGGCGACGGGGAACTGTACAACGGCTCTCCAGCGGACCTGCATGATCCAGCCGGTCGCAAGATCGACTTCAAGGACTTCGCGGTCCTGGCGGCTCACTGGCTCGAGCAGCAGCTCTGGCCGCGGTAATACCGCCGGCGACTTGCGGTGTAGCCTGAATGCGTGGCCAATGCCGTATCATGCGGCATTGGCCACGTTTTTTTGTGGGAGCAGCCGGCATCCTCAAGGCCGGGTGGTTGCCACATATCAAAGACTCTGATAAAGGGCACGCGAGGACTCGCCGCGTCAGGAGGGGGCAACTGGGGAACCAGGATTCGAACCTGAACTAACTGATCCAGAGTCAGTTGTGCTGCCGTTACACTATTCCCCAATAGGCTTCAGAACCACCACCGCCGGGACGGTTGCGAATCGATCATATTCGCCCCTCATCGGGCGATCGACCGGACCGTCCTAACGCCTGCCAGAGGCCGGGAAGGAGCATTCCGGCAAGCACTACCTTCAAGACATCGCCCAGGATATACGGATACAGCCCGACTGTCAATAGGCTGTTGAAGCCCAAATTGACCCGCCCGACGGTATTCAGGCAAGCCAGCCACGCAAGTCCACAGGCGTATATGGCCGTATTACCGAAGAGCATGGCGGCAACGGTAGTACGGAAACGCCGGTCCCAGCCCATCTGTGCCAATCGGCCGACCAGCCACGCCGCCGGCACGAAACCGATGAGATAGCCGCCCGTGGCGCCGAGCAGCCAGGCGGGGCCGCTACCGGCCTGCGCGAATACAGGCAACCCCGCAAGACCCTCCGCCAGGTAGGTCAGGACACATAACACGCCCCGCCCGGGCCCCAGCAGGGCGGCCAGCAGCAGCACGGCAAAGGTCTGCCCCGTGATAGGCACGGGGCTAAAAGGCAAGTGAACCGCCAACTGAGCGGACAATGCGATCAGGGCCGACCCGACCGCCGTCGCACAGAGGTCATAGAACAGGGATCTCGTTTTCTCACAGGGCCGCCAGAGGTCGGCCATTGTCGTTGCTGCCCGCATTGTGTTGATCCTTCGGGATGGTGCTTGGGTCCGATCCGCCATACTCGCGCCGGGTCATGCGCCTGCTCAGCGACGACCGCCGATCGCCACACGGCCCGCCCGTCGCGTGAACCGGCGGCATTATAGAAGTGGACGAAGGCGCGGTCAACCCGCAAAATGCAGCCTTCCGTGGGGTCGGCTAGGGCAATTTGTCTGGGCGGGATGAGTTGCGTGTGCTAGACTATGTCCATGACGCTTGATTCCGCTGGCATGTCAAGATGAGACGGCAGGGGGCCAATGTGGAGATACTGGCCGATGTCGATGCCGTGGCGCGTCGGGCTGTGGAGTTGTTTGCCGTGCATTGCGAGGGGGCTATCAGCGACCGGGGCGTATTCCGAGCGGCCGTCTCCGGAGGACGGACAGGGGGGAAGTTCTTGCAGTTGTTGGGATGCTCAGCGACGGGTGCTGCGTTGGCATGGGAGCGGACGCAACTCTTCTGGGTGGACGAACGCTGGGTGCCGCACGACGCACCTGAGAGCAACTACAGGCTTGCTGCCGAAGGGTTACTGCGTTATGTGGCGGTCCCGCGGCGGAATGTACATCCGATTGCCACCGATGCCGATACTCCGGAGGTCGCCGCGGCCCAGTACGAAGAGGTATTGCGGAGGGAATTCGGTGTTACGCCCGGGCAAACGCCGCGATTTGACCTGATTCTGCTGGGTATGGGGGCTGATGGACACACTGGCTCAATTTTTCCCGGCGATGTTCAGTCGCTGCATGGTGGGGCGTGGGTTCGTGCCGTCCCGGAAGCAGTGGGATTTCGGCGGATTACACTGACCGGGCCGGTCCTGCAGGCTGGAAGGTCAATCGTCGTCATGGCCCCGGGGATCCAGAAGGCGGCTATCCTGGCGAGAGTCCTGGATGGTCCGGTGGGCGAACGGCGATACCCCGTTCACCTGCTCTGGCCGGTTCTGGAGCGGGTAATCTGGCTGGTCGACCGGGAAGCGGCCGGGGCCCTGCGTCCGTCGGGTCAGGACCACGGAAATCTGCTCAAGGAATGACCAGACGGGTGCCCGGTTTGACACTGTTGGGATTCTTCACGATGTCGCGATTGGCATCGAATATCTGACGCCACTTGGCGGGTGAACCATAGTATTGGGTTGCGATTTGCGAGAGAGTCTCGTTGTTTCGGACGACATGGGTGCGGACGGCCGGTTGCGGAGGCGGCTGGGTCGTCAGCGGGGGCGTCGCTATGCTCGGCGTCGTCTCGACGGCCCGCGACGCGGCCGGCGGCGAAGCCGGTCGCTCGGAACCGGCGGAGATGCGGGGTTCGGCTGCCCGGCCGGGCAGATTGCCGGTGCTGAGGCTCGGGCGCGTGCCTATCCAAATACCAGCGCCGCCAACGAGCACCAGCCCGATAGCCATTCCTATCTTGAAGTCTCTGTGCATGGCTTGCCTGTTGTGGACGGGCACACGACAACCCCTGGCGCGCCATCGGCCCGTCTGGAATCACAGCGATGTTCTACTGCGGTC
>DDXG01000011.1 GCA_002347125.1 Phycisphaerales bacterium UBA2266 | reverse complement strand
GCTTGATTCTGCGGATGGTTGTGGTAGCATTGCCAACCTGATGAAGCTGATCGCAGGACCATCCCGTTTGCAGGGCGAGGTGCTCATACCCGCCAGCAAGTCGCACACCATCCGTGCGGTGGCCATAGCCGCGCTGGCGGAGGGCAAGAGCATCATCCGCAACCCGCTGTATTCGGGCGATGCCCAGGCGGCCGTGGATTGCTACCGGGCCGTTGGGGCGGGCATCGATATGTCGGACCCGCAAGCCTGGCATGTGGAGGGGCTGGCCGGGTGCATTGAGGCGCCCGGCCAGACCATCGATGTGCTCAATTCCGGAACGACCCTGCGGATTGCGATGGGTTCGGCGGCCCTGGCGCGGGGGGGGCGGGCCACGACATTCACCGGAGATCACCAGATTCAGACGCGAAGTGTCGGGCCGCTGATGGCGGCTCTGGGCGATCTGGGTGCGCGGTGCGTGAGCCTCAAAGGCAACGAATGTGCGCCGGTTACGGTTGCCGGGACGCTAAGGGGCGGACATACGTCCATCGGGTGCAGGACCAGCCAGTACCTGACGAGCCTGCTGATGTGCTGTCCGCTGGCCGAAGGCGATAGCGAAATCGACGTAACTCTTTTGAACGAACCAGGTTACGTTGAGATGACGCTGGACTGGCTCGACCGCCAGGGGATTGTCTGCCGGCGCGACGGGTTGCGGCACTTCGAGATTCCGGGAGGTCAGCGGTTCAAGGGCTATGATGCGCCGGTGCCGGCGGATTTCTCCAGCGCGACGTTCTTTCTGTGCGGCGGGGCCTTGTTCGGCAATGGCAACGGGGTGACGCTGCGGGGTCTGGATATGAATGACAGCCAGCCGGATAAGGCGGTTGTCGAGTATCTGCGGGCCATGGGGGCCGATGTGGTGGTTCAGGGCGACGGGATTACCGTTCGGGCCTCGGAATTGACCGGCGCGGAGATCGACATGAACGCGACCCCCGACGCTCTGCCCGCAATGGCGGTTACGGCGGCCTTTGCCCGCGGGCAAACGGTCCTGGGCAATGTGCCCCAGGCCCGCTATAAGGAAACCGACCGAATCGCCTGTATGGCCGCGGAGCTGGGCAAGATGGCGATTCGGGTCGAGGAGCTGCCGGATGGGCTGGTGGTCTACGGCGGCCGACCCAGGGCGGCGATCCTGGATGGGCGATACGACCACCGGATTGTGATGGCCCTGGCGCTGGCGGCAATGGGGGCTTCAGGGGGCGAATCGACCATTGAGACGGCCGAGGCCATGGCCGTTACATTCCCCGGGTTTGCCCAACTGATGGAGGGCCTGGGGGCCGACATCCACACTGTGGAATAGCCTATCTTAACACTGCGGGCTTGCAAAACCTGCCCCCCTGCCGTGGAATTGCGCACAGAGGCAGGTTGACAGGGCGAGGGCGTGTGTGTATAAGGTTCGTTCAAAATGGCGTTTTGAAAGGGTGCTGACACATGATGGGATGCCACATTGGACGCATGTTCCAGCTATCGGTGGCGGGCGGCTCCTACCAGGAGGGCCTGACCTCGGTTGTTCACGGGGTTCCGCCGGGAATGCTGCTGACAGAGCAGGAGGTATACGGCGACCTGCTGCTGAGAAAGCCGGGGGCCGATGAGCTTTCGAGCCCTCGGAAGGAGCCGGATCTGCCGGTGATCTACTGCGGGACGAACGCGGCCGACACCATCGAGGGGGCCGGTAACCGCAACCACACGAACGGAACGCCGCTGACGATCCTGATACCAAACCTGGACCGCCATTTCATCCATATCAAGCAGTACCAGGATACGAACCGCACGCCGCGGCCGGGCCACGCCTCGTGGGCGTCGTTCGTCAAGTATGGCCCGGATGACGACGCCGTCGGCGCGGGGATTTTCAGCGGGCGCTACACCTCGACCATCGTCGCCGGGGGGTACGTGGCCAAGAAGGTCCTGCGGAAGTGCGGGATCAGCGTCTTTTCGTATGTCCGGGAGATTGCGGGCGTGCGGGCCCCGGACGTGGCCCACGATCAGGCGCTGGACTACACAAACCGCTACAAGAAGATGCGGTGCGACCTGGACCCGTTCTATCAGGAGATATACGTCAAGGGCCGCGTGAACATGGATATGCGGTTCCTGGAGAAGATGGCCGTCCTGGCGCAAGTGGAGAAGGAGATTGACCCCATCCGCGACCGGGCGCCCCAAATGAGCGCCAAGGCGGTGCGGGATGCCTACGGCGTTCACCACATCGTGAACTGTCCGGATATCGAGGCGGCGCAGGCGATGGTCGATGCGTGCAACCGGGTCAGCGCGACGGGCGATTCGGCGGGCGGCGTGGTGGAGGTCGTGGTGCTGGGTGTGCCGACGGGGTTGGGCGAGCCGGTTTTCAACAAGCTGGACGCCGAACTGGGGCGGATGCTGGGCATCGGGGCGGTCAAAGGCGTGGAGGTCGGGGCCGGTTTCGCCGTCAAGGATATGACGGGCAGCCGGGATAATGATCAAATGCGTGCGGCCGACGGCAAGGTGGTGTTCGAGTCCAACAACGCCGGCGGAATCACTGGCGGGCTCTCCACGGGTCAGCCGATAGTCGTGCGGCTGGCGGTCAAACCCACGCCGACCATCGACAAGCGGCAGCGGACCATCGACAAGTACACCCTGGAGAATACCGATCTGGCGGCCATTACGCGGCGCGACCCGACGATTGTAGCGCGTATCTGGCCGGTGGCGGAGAACTACACGGCGATGGTCATTCTCGACAACCTGATGGCCCACTACGGCTATCAGGCGATCAAGGACCGGATCGCACAGTAGCCCAGCCGATGGGGGCGGACCCCGGCGGGCTTGATACAGACCAAAGAAACCGGGCACTTCCAGGAGGAAGTGCCCGGTGTTTTGCGCTGTACGGGAGGGGTCCGCCGGTGTCGAACACGTATCCGGCCGGTCCGACGGCGCAGAGCCTCCCTGGTGTTATGGCACAGCCACGGTCATGTAGACCGGAGACCAGGCCGTCACATTGCCGGAGGGATCCCTCGCCCTGACACGCCATGTGAGGGCTTGTTCACTGCCCCGGCGGCCGACGAGGACGCGGTAGTAGGGTGTGGCAATCCATCCGCTATTGAAGCCGGATTCCTCGTTACACAGGAAGAAGTACTGGACCACCCCACCGCTGTCGTCGGTGGCGGTCAGCGCCGTCATCTCCACGGCCCAGCCGAAGGACACACTGGGACCGACCCAGACGTCATGCGGTACGCCGCCGTTGGGATCATTGACATCGAAGTCCATCGGGTTGGGCGTCGGCGGCGTGGTGTCCGTCGGGGTCAGGGTCCTGGCGCAGGCGATGGGCGACCACTCGGTGGTGTTCTGCCGGGCGGACTTGTCTCTGACGCGGACGCGGTAGCAGTACTCGGTGCTGGGAGCGAGGTTGACATCGACGTAGTTGGGCTCATCCTGCCAGCCGCTGTGGTGGGCGCCCGGCGTCTGGGCCTCGAAGAAGTACTCGACACCGCTGGCGTCAAAGGCGGTACTGGCCAACATGCCAATGGAGTTGATGCTGATCGGGTACGGAGCAACGGCCCAGGTCGGCGGGTTCGGGACCGGCGGCTGGGCGTCGGTCTCGCCGATGTAGATGGTCTCGGACCAGTCGGTCTCGTTGAGATACGGCGAAGTGTCGCGGGCCTTGACGCGATAGGCGTAGACATCGCCCGTACTGAGGCCGGTGTTGAGGTAGGTGTTGCCGGCCTGCCAGCCGCTGTCGGTGCAGTTGCCGTAGACGCAGTCGAAGTAGTACTGGATCGGCCAGCCCCATGCGTCGAACGCCTCGACGGCGGACATGCGGACGGAGCCGCCGATAAGTTGCGTGGGCTGTTCGAGCCATTCGGCGGGGTTCGGCAGCGGGGCTTCGAGGTCCTCGACCAGCCAGCAGGTGCTCATGAAGGCCATGTCGTCGAAGTCCACGACCGTATCGACGGTGATGTCGGCGCCGCCGCACCAGTCGTCGCCGTCCGAGCAGCCCTCGGTAAGCCATCTCTGGGCCAGCAGCGCGAAGTCGCGGAAGTTGACCAGGCCGTCATAGACCAGGTCGCAGAAGCGGCACGGTTCCTGGCGGGACGGATAATGGAAGCCCATATCGACCAGCCCGCGATCGGCGAGTTCGTCGGTGCGGGTGGTGTAGCGGACCATACCGGTGTGGTTGACGGTCATGCCGAGGCGGCTGGCCAGATCGCTGCCGGCATCCACGGCCGGACTGGTCTGGAGCTGGCCTGCGTCGCGCTGGCGGAGATAGAAGGACCCCAACGGGCCGGTGATGAACAACGGGTTGGCGTTGATGTTCGTCGGGAACCTGGGGTGCGTCGGCGCCACATCCCAGTTGAGGATGCAGCCGGTGTCGATCCGCACGCCTGAACTGCCGAGCCGGACGAGACTGTGCGTAACGGTCAGGGTGGCCGGTCTGGGATCCCACTCGAAGCCGGTATGGACGGACATTTCGTGTCCGACGAGGCCGTAGTTCTCCCAGAAGATGCTGTCAATGACCTGGACGTTGCTCTCGTAGGAGCAGTATAGACCGCCTCCGAGGCCGGTGCGGTTGGGCTGTCCGAAGAGGCCGACGGCCGCGTTGCCGCTGAAGGTGCAGTTGGCCAGGATCGTCGGGCTGAACCAGTTGATCGAGGCGCCGCCGCCGTCGCGTCCGGCGAGGTTGTTGACGATCAGGCAGTTGAGGACGTCAACGCGCTCGGAGGCCCCGGCGATGTAGACACCGCCGCCGGAGGCATTGGTCACGTTGTACATGATCTGGCAGTCGGCGAGGACCATCGGTGTGGAGAAGCAGAAGATGCCGCCGCCCTGGCCGATGACCACGGGGACCGCCGCGCTGTTCGGATCATTGGGGTCGATCAGCGCATTGGGGTCAAGAATGACGTTCGGGTCGTTGGGATCGTATGCTTCGAGACCGGCTTCGTTGTAGGCGACATGGCAGCCGGTGATCTGGGTGGACCACGAGGTATCGGCGAACAGGCCGCCGCCGCGGATGGCCGTGTTGTACAGGATGTCGCTGTCGGCGATGGTCATGGCCGACTCAATCCAGCAGGCGGCGCCGCCGTCAGCGGCCGCGACGTTGCCGGTGAAGCGGCTTTCGCGTATGTCGACGATGCTGTTGGGTTCGCCGAACAGACCGGCGCCGCGGTTGGCAATGTTGTCGACGAAGTTACTGTCGGCGACGGTCATCAGGGCGTTGGGGTCGATGAGGACGCCGCCGCCGTCCTGCGCGGCGGTATTGCCCTGGAAGGTGGACGCCGAGATGGCGGTGATACTGTTGGAATCACAGTAGAGACCGGCGCCGAAGTCGGCCGCGTTGTTGACGAAGCTGCAATGCAGGAACACCGGCGCGGTGTTGAAATCGCAGTAGACGCCACCGCCAAGGGTGGCGCTGCAATCCACGAAGAGGCAGTTGATGAACGTCGGCGCGGCGTTGACATCGACAAAGACGCCGCCGCCCAGCGCCATGGCGTTAGGATCATTCGGATCGTTGGCGTCGGCCGTGCAGTTGCTGATGACCATGTTCCTCAGCGTCGGACTGGTGTTGGAGGCGATGTAGATGCCGCCGCCGTTGGCGTCGGTGACGGCGCCGTTGATGACGGTGAAGCCGTTGACGACGGTATTGGCGTCTTCGCCGGCGATGAAGAGCAGTCCGCGTCCGGCGGCGCCGGCGTCGATGATGGTCAGCGCGACGACATTCGGATCATCCGGGTTCGTGCTGGTGAGCATGACGTCCTTGCCCCGCAGCTCGATATCGCCGTTGTAGACGCCCGCGGCCACGATGAGGGTGTCACCGCTTTTGGCGTTGTCGATGGCCCGCTGGATGGCGTCGGGGTCGCCGGAGACGTTGGTGGTCTTGGTCGGCTCAAATATGAGGATGTACTCGATATCGCCGCGGACGTCGATCTGCCGGAGTTTGGAGGTGCTCAGCAGGACGCCGCTCATATCGTACCATCCGGCGACGCGATAACCCTTGTCGGGCCTGGCGTGCAGGTTGAGCCACGTGCCGAAGTTGTAGAGACCTTCGTTCGGCTCGGCGGGGTCCATATCCGGGACCATGACGAGGTGTCCGTTGCCGACGACATGAATGAGGACCCGGTGCTTGCGGATGATGTTGTGGTAGCCGAGGTCCACGATGCCGGCGTCCGGCAGTCCGCGGAGGTTGGTCGTCATGGCGGCCATGCCCACGTTCAGGGCCAGGCCGCTGCCGGCGTTGAGGGCCGGGCTGTCGACGGTCTGGCCGCCGGTGATCTGGCTGAGGTAGTAACCGGCGACGAAGAGCGGATCGGCGTCGATGACGGTCGCAGCGCTCCAATTGAGCGTCGTGCCGGTATCGACGAAGACGGCGTTCGGGTTGACGGCGCCCGGATTGCCGAGCACCTTCCAGCCCATGACATCGCTGAAGGAGACGCCGACGGTAGCCGGCCGCGGGTCGTACTGGAAGCCGGTGGCTACGGCGATCTGCGAGCCGCTGCGTCCGCGGTTGCCCCAGAGGATGCTGTCGACGATGCCGACGTTGCTTCCGTAAGAGGCATAGAGACCGCCGCCGAGGGCCGGCCAATCGGGGTGATTGGCGTCGCCGACGGCGTTGTCCGCGACCGTGCAGTTGTTCATCGCCAGTTTGTTGTACCAGGTGCTGGACAGACCGCCTCCGTCCCTGACGGCCGAGTTGTTGGTGATCAGGCAGTTGGACAGATGTCTCATCAGCGTCTGGCCGCCGGCGAAGTACAGACCGCCTCCGGATGTGGTTGTCGTGTTGAAGCTGATGTCGGTGTCGGCGATCAGCAGCGGGCCGGCGAAGGAGTAGATGCCGCCGCCCTGGCCCGGCACGGTCACGTTCGAATCGACGATGATCAGGTTGGGATCATTCGGGTTGAAGTTCGGATCGCGCGGGTCGATCGGCGCCGGCGGCAGGTTCGGGTCGTTGGGATCCGGCAGGAAATAGGCGCGGCTGACGGTCATGACGCCCGCCCGGTTGTGCTGGATGGTGCAGTGCATGAGTGTCGCCAACGGCGAATTCTCGAAGTAGACGCCGCCGCCGCGTCCGGAGGTGTTGTAGGCGATGTTGCAGTCCACGACGGACAGGTCGTTGGACTCGAAGACGTAGAGGCCGCCGCCGTCCTGATTGGCGTCGTTGTGGGTGATCATCGACGTGCTGATGACGCCGAGGGCGTTCGTGTTGACGAAGACGCCGCCGCCGTAAGCGGCCGTGTTGTAGACGAAATTGCTGTCGGAGATGGCCAGAAGGGTGTCGTCGCCGGCCATCAGACCGCCGCCCTGGACCGTGGCGATATTGTAGGTGACGTTGCAGTCGTTGACCTCGGCGAGGCAGGCGGCGCTGTAGTAGAGGCCTGCGCCGCTGACGTCGGCGGAGTTGTTGAAGACGATCGAGTTCTCGATGGTCGAACCGCTGAAGGCGGCGTGGTAGACGGCGCCGCCGCTGAAGGTGCTGTAGTTGCCGGAGAAGTTGCAGTCCACGAACATGGCGTAGCTGTCGGTGTTGATAAACACGGCGCCGCCGAGGCCGTTGGCGGAGCAACCGGTGAAGGTGCAGCCCGCGAAGACCGGCAGACAGTTGACATCGACGTAGACGGCGCCGCCGTTGCCGCCGACGAAATTCGGCGAGATGGTGGTGCAGTTTGTGATGGTGACGTTGCCGAAGTACGGACTGCTGTTGGCGTCGATGTAGACGGCGCCTCCGTTGCCGGCGGCGATGTTGCAGTCGCTGATGGTCAGATTAAGCAGTGTTGGACTGCTGTCGGGCCCGATGTAGATGGCGCCGCCGTGGGCGATGAAGACGCCGCTGTTGATGATGGTAAATCCGTCCACGACGGTCGCGGGGGTCTCGCCGCCGCTGAAGATGAAGGCCCTGCCGCTGTTGCGGCCGTCGATGATGGTGGCCGCGACGAGGTTCGGGTCGTCGGGATTGACGCTGACGATGGTGATCTCCCTGCCGCGCAGGTCGATGCCGCCGTTGTAGGTGCCGGGCGAGACGACGAGGATGTCGCCGTTCTGGGCAACCGTGACGGCCTCATGGAGGGCGTCGCCGCCGCCGTATACCGGGACCTCACTCGGCAGACGGAACCTTACGCGGTATGTCACATTGGCGTCGACGACGAACCGGAATTCACGCGAGACCGAGACCAGCACGTCGTTGACATCGTACCAACCCTGGAGGTGGTAGCCCGGATCGGGCCTGGCATCGAGGGTGATGCGAGTCCCGGTGTAGAAGACGCCGCCGTTGGGCTCGACGACGCCGTGGATGCCCGGATTCTCCGGGTCTTCGACGATTTCAATGGTGACCCGGTACTGGGCGACGCCGTGGCGGTAGTGGTAGCCCATGTCGGCCATGCCGCTGTCCGGCTCGCCATCGACGCGGGTGGTGTGGGCGTCGAGGCCGAGGGCGGCGGCGGTATCATTGCCGCCGTCGACGCAGTTGCTCTCGACGACCTGACCGGCGGCGATCTGGCTGAGGTAGTAGCCGCCGAGGAAGTTCGGGTCCTCGATGATGTTGTGGCTGTCGGGGTCCCAGGTCGGGTCCCAGCCGTCGTATGTGCTCGATACAGGCGCGACCCAGCCGTTAACGATGCAGTTCTTGCCCACCCATATCGCCGGGCCGGTCGGGCTGGCGACGGCCAAGCCGAGGTTGATTCTCGGCTTGGTGAGGTTCACTCTCCAGTCGGTGACCGGATCGCCGGTCTCGACGAGTATCTTGCGGACCTCGGCGGGGGTGAGGAAGCGACCCAGCTTGACCTTGGCGGCATGTTGCAGCACCGCTATGGCGCCGGTGGCAAACGGACAGGATGAGGATGTACCGGCGAACTGGTCGTAGTAGTCGCCCGCGGTGTAGCCGGCGGCTCCGACGATATCAAGCGTGTACATCGGATCGGCCGGGGCCAGGATATCGAGCAGGCTGCCGGCGTTGGAGTACGGCGAGACGACGTCCGTCAGGTCGTTGACGGCGCCGACACTGATGACCTTGGACATAGCCGCGGGCCATCCGATACCCACGCCGGGGTAGCCGTCGTTGCCGGAGGCGGCCGTGATAGTGATGCCGACACCGGTGAGTACGTCGGCGGCTCGCGTGTAGGCGGGCGAGTAAGCGTCCGCGACGCGGGCATCGTCCAGCGGGATGCTGGTGCCCCAACTGTTGTTGAGGACTTTCAGCGGGTACGCCGGGTTGTCGTTGCGGTGGGTGATGCACCAATCCCAGGCCGCCAGACCCGCATTGTTCGGGATGGCGCCGGCGTCGGTGCCGATCTTGAGGGCGTAGATTCTGGCGCCCGGCGCGACGCCGCCGATATAGTCGCCGACGTTGCCGAGCGAACCGGCGGCAATGCCCGCCACGGCTGTGCCATGCGGCTCGACGACCGGCATCGGGTCGGGGTCGCCCATGGCGGTGTCGTAACCGCCGATGACCTTCGTGTTCGGGAATCCACCGCCGCCGAGCATCGGATGCGTATAGTCCACGCCGGAGTCGACGATGGCGACGGACACGGCCGAGCCGTCATAGGCGGCCCTGGCCTGATCGGCGTTGGCCAGCGGGATGGCCTGGCGGAGCATGGTATGGACTTCTCGGACCGGTTCGATGTACTCGACCATCGGGTCGGCGAGGAGCTTGTCGAGGCCGTTGCGGCTGATGCTGCCGGAGAAGGCCGCGATGTTCTGATAGACGTACTTGCCCTGGTAATCGGCGGCCGAGAGGGTCTGGAGGACGGCCGTCTGCCGCCGCGCGATCTCGGCGCGCAGCGTGGCTACGGACGTCGGACGGTTCCAGTCAGTGGCCGCCTTGAGGGCCATCGGTTCGACGAGCGAGACGATGACGTCCGCGCGACTGGTTGTGTTGATCTGGCCGTTGACCGTGACCGGTTCTATGAGCCGCGGCGCAAGAAGGTCGGCCGGGTCAAACTGAGTCGGATCGACGAAGTGGCCCAGTTCATTGGGGTCATACGTCGGACCGATGTCGGTGTACTGGATGGTTACCTGGGAATGGCGAGGTTCGTACTCGAAGCCGGAGTCGAGGGCCAACTGGGCGCCTTCGAAGGCTCTGTTGCCCCAGATGATGGAGTTCAACACGCCGACGGTGCTTTCATAGGATACGTACAGACCGCCGCCGCGGCCGGCGCCCTGGCCGATGGTGCCGCTGGCGGTGTTGTCGGCGATGGTGCAGTGGGTCAGAATTGGGTCGGCGAACCAGTTGACGCTGACGCCGCCACCGTCCCTGCCGGCACGGTTGCCTGTAATCAGGGTGTTGAACAGCGTGGGCGCAACGGCATTGTCGCTGTCGATTCCGGCGATATAGATGCCGCCGCCGGAGGCGCTGGCGCTGTTATCGGTGAACTGGCTGTCGCGGATGGTTACGGGCGAGGACAGGCCATAGTAGCCGGCGCCTCTACCGTAGACACTCTGCAACCAGATAACGAGGTTCGGATCGGTCGGACCGGCCGGGCCGACGCCGCCGCTGATAGCGACGTTGTCATGCACTTTGGTGCCGGTGATGGTGCCGGTGGATTCGACGGAGTACAGGCCGCCGCCGTGATAGGCGGTGCTGTCGGAGATGTTGCAGTCGACGATGGTGGCGTTGGCGCCGGACCAGTAGATGGCCCCACCGATGCACGCCTCGGCGTTGCTGACGTCGCAGTTGATGAGGGTCAGGTGCGTGCCGTCCTCGACGGCGATGGCGCCGCCGTAGCTGACGATGACGTCGTCGGGCAGAGCCACGGTGTTCGTATCGGCCACGCTGTTGCGGAACGAGCAGTTCATGAAGGTCGGACGGCTCGCGTAGCCGGCGTAGACCGCGCCGCCGAAGTTCGGGATATCGAGATTGCGGTTGGGTGTCGGCGTGTTGGTTCCACCAATGCCGCCGACGCCGCCAAAGGTGCGGTTCTCGACGAAGTTGCAGTCGATGAACTGCGGAGCGCTGTTGCGTTCGATGTAGACGGCACCGCCGTAACCGCTGTGT
>DDXG01000282.1 GCA_002347125.1 Phycisphaerales bacterium UBA2266 | reverse complement strand
GTCTCTTGGGGTCGGTCTGGCCGTAGTGGTAGGGGTAGAGGATCCTGGGTTTGAAGGCGCGTGCGGCGTCGGCGACCATTTCGGGGGTCATGGTGTAGGGCAGGTTCATGGGCAGGAAGGCAATATCGATCTTCTGGAGGGCCTTCATTTCCGGGGTGTTTTCCGTGTCGCCGGCGACGTAGAGGCGGGTTTTGCCGAGGGTCAGGATGTAGCCGTTGCCGTGGCCCTTGGGGTGGTAGGGTTGGCCGTTGTCGCGCTTGTGGACGATGTTATAGGCGCCGATGGCCTCGATTTTGAGCCCATCAAGGGTCTTGGTGTCGCCGTTTTTCATGATGATGCCGCCGGTGATCTTCTCGGCGCAGAGCTGGGTCAGGATGACGGTGGTTTTGTCCGTGCGAATCGTGGCGAGGGCCCTGGGGTCCAGGTGGTCGCCGTGCTCGTGGGTCAGCAGGATGATGTCGGCCTTGGGCAGCTTGGTGTAGTCGGCGAGGCGGCCGTAGGGGTCGATGTGAATGACCTTGCCGGCGTATTCGAGCATCAGCGTGCCGTGGCCGATGAAGGTGATCTTGATGTCGCCGGTCTCGGTTTTGATGGTGTCAACCTCGGGTGGTTCGGGCGTTTCGGCGGCACGGATGACGCCGACGCACAGCAGCAGGGCCAGGGTTGCGATTCGCAATGTGATTGCCGGGTGGTTCATGATTCGCTCCTTTCGTCGTTCGTGTTTCGCATATCGTCGTTCGTATCCCGTATCGCGCTGATCGAACACGCCGCTGGCGACGGTCGTTTGCGGCAGCGGGGCCTTAGCTCTATACTACACGCCCGGCCGCGCAGGTTCGAAGTACGAAATCGCAAAACCCCCGACACGCTCCAATCAGCAGAATCCTGACGGCCGCGGAGGGCGGGCAAAGCACATAAGACATCAGTACGGGACAAGCAGTTCCGGGTCAGCCACCCACAAAGCCAGATATGGCTGTCTGGCCTCTTGGCGAATTAGCATGATGAGAAACGGCTGATCAAAAACCATCACGTGTCTTGGCATCGGCTCGTACTGAGCTGAGCAGCCGATCGCCACATGCGACTCTGACTTCAGCCGGATCCCCTTCTCGTCCATCTGGAAGCGAATGCCCTGGATGGCGCTTAGAATCTGCGAATCTTGGGCAATGCCCGGATTATCGACTATGAGGTTCCTGCCCTCCAACTCCCGATAACACCGCGAAATATCAAAGTCCAACTTCGGCACCACCAATATGTCCCCCGGCGACGCCTGCTCAGCCTGTGAGGCCGACAACCTTACGAGCACATCGGCAACAGTCTGCTGGAGGGTGCCGCCCGGTTGCACCTTCGCCAGTATGACCCGGTCGTTCTCGGCTTTCGTCTTCAGCTCCACGACGAAGTCGCCGTCTCCCTCGTAAGCAAGTACGACAACCTGGGGGTACATCTTGAAGTGACCCGGCTTGTACGGCCCCATCCCGAAGCTCGCCACGCGACGGTCGGCGAACACGAGCGCCCTGTCGAGCCTCTCAAAGGGATCGGGGAACTCCAGAGTCTTGAAGAGATACGCATACGCCACGATATCCTGTGACCGCGGAGTCAGAGTCTCCTCGGGGATCAACGACGGCCTTGCAGGCCCCCCGAACTTCTCATCCAGTGCTTTCCTGATTTGGCCGTGAACGTCGTCACGCACGAACCCTGCCACGGCGACATAGCTTGCATCATCGAGTTGAGTCCCCGTAAACGACTTGCGGTTCAGGGCCGCGGCGTCGCGCGATGGATCGGAAAACCGGATGTCCTCCCCGAGCAGTGAACAGATTTCATTCCACGCGAGTTGGAATGTTCCGCACCAGAGCACGTTCTTTCCCCTGGTGACAGCGGTCTCCATATGCGGGGTAACGATCGTACCCTGCAGATCCACGGCATCAGCTACCAGGGCCTGGCTGTCCGAGAACGCCGAATTGTGATCAAGCAATCTCTCGCAATTGATGCTTACCGTGAGCATTCCAAGTAACGCACACGCTACTCCCATCCTGAGTAAGTTCCTCATTAGACGCCTCCTAAATGAGCTTGCGTTCGTATGAGGCCACCCGCCGCCTATCATGCTGAGCGAAGCGAAGCATCCGGGCCGCGAATGTGACGAAACACATCTTTACACCAGGCATCAAATCCATGCAATCCTGTTTAACGTGTGCGACCAGGCCCGTCAACTCTGATGCTCACAACGGCTGTCAGCCACGCGGAGAGACCCATCCCTTGGGTGCGCAAGTGGCTGCTGCCCCCGGAGCATCATTGTGGGGGCGTTATCGTGGGGCGGCGATGCAGTAGAGGTTCTTGCCTTTGAGGTAGATTTCGTTGTCGATGATGGCCGGGGAGGCGTCGAAGGCGTCGTCGAGCTTGTTGAGGGCGATTGGTTCGTAGGTGTCGGCCGCCTTGATTACAGCGCAGGCCCCGTCGCGCCCGGTCAAATAGATGTGCCCGGCGGCGGCCACGGGCGAGGCGTAGACCTCGCGCAAGCCTTCGATGGCCTGCTGGGTAAAGAGCGGCTTGCCCGTGTCGGCCTGGTAACAGGACAGGACGGCGCGGTTGACGGAGAATACGTAGAGGCGGTTCTGGTAGAGCAGGGGCGATGGGACGTAGGGGGTGGCTTCGTTGACCTGCCATTTGACGGCGTCAGTGCCGGTCAGGTCGCCGGTGCGGCCGAGTTCGATGGCCAACAGGGCGCTGCCGCGGTAGCCGCTGGTGCAGTAGACGAGCTTGCCGTCGGTAACAGGGGATGGGATGACGTTGCGAGTCAGGCCGGAACACTGCCAGATGATCCCGCCGTCGGCGGGGTTGTAGGCGCGGATGGCGCCGGTGGCGGCGGTGATGATCTGCGTCTTGCCGTTGACCTCGACGGGCAGGGGGGTGGCCCAGGAGGTGGGTTCGTCGCGCGGTTTCCGCCAGGCGAGGTCGCCGGTGTCCTTGTTGAAGCAGTAGATGGCTGAATCGCCTTCGTGGTCGTGAACGACGATGATATGGTCGCCGGCCAGGGTGCAGGAGCCGCCCTCGCCGAAGCCCATGACGATGTTCATGGGCGGCAGGTTCTTGGACCACTTGAGGTTGCCGTCCATGTCGAGGCAGTGGAGGCCGCGGGAGCCGAAACTCGCCCAGATGTTCTTACCGTCGGTGACGGGCGAGTACGAGGCGAAGCTGCCGGTGGGGTGATGGCCCTGGTGGGGCGTGGCTTCGGCGACGGGGGTCTGCCAGAGGAGCTTGCCGTCGGCGCGATTGAGGCAGGCGACGGAGAAACGGTACTTGCCGGCCGGGGCGCTGCTGAGCCCGCCGCCCCTGCCGCCACGGCCACCGGGTCCGCCGCCTTGGCGAGGTCCGGCGGCCGCCATGACCAGAGGCGTCGGGGCGACGGCCTGCGGCGTGACCGGTTCGGCGGTCAGGAAGATGATCCTGTCGGCCCATATCACGGGGGAAGAGGAGCCCGCACCGGGGACCGCGACCTTCCATTTGATGTTCTGTGATTCGCTCCAAGTCGTGGGCGGATCGCCCTTGACGGCGGCGCCGGTGGCGTTGGGGCCGCGCCAGGCGGGCCAGTAGGCTTCGGGTCCGGCGACGAGGGTCGATACGAGGACGAGGGTCAAGACGATGGTTGCGAATCTGTTCATTCGATACTCCTGCTGGCAGTAGGTGAATAATAATCGGCGGCCGGGCGGTGGGTTAGACGGACACAGGGGCGGATTATTTCAGGCAAAGTGCAAATCCGAGACATGGGGCAAGGGCAGCCACGCGGGGTCGGCCCTACGGGTTCAGGATGAGATTCCGCGAACGGGGTTGGAGGCGGCGCGGTAGTATGGTATACTGTGCTCGCAGAATCCGCGTGCGCAGGCAGTTGCACAGTGCACGAGGCTCGGTTTACAGTAGGGCAGGTCCTGCCATCGAGTTTTTCCGAGGCTTTGCGGGATCGTCTGCAATAGGGGCCCGGGTTGGTGCGTCTTTGGGGCTGAAGATCGCGCGACGGGGCAAGTTTGCGCCTTTTGAGCCGTACTTCGGAGAAATGTGATGCCGTCGTCGGATCGTAGTGCGGCGGGCCGAGTGGGTATGCAGCGGCGGCCCGGCGTTATCGTGGTTCTCCTCGTGTTCGTAGTGGTATTGGGGGTTGGGGTCTGCGCCGGGGCGCCGGACTTGGAGACGGCCGAGCGGCAGTACCGCACGGGCAAGTACACGGAGTGCCTGGAGACGACCGTGCAGGCGATTCGGGAAGGGGTGTTCTCGATGCAGTGGCATCTGCTGCTGATTCGCTCGCAGATGGCGCTGGGGCTGTATGAGGATGCGGCCAAGTCCGTTGAGGCGGCGCTGCAAGACTACACGTTCAGTATCCGGCTGATGCTGCTGGCGCACGAGGTCTTCGCGGCGAACGGGCGGCTGGACCGGGCAGACGAGATGTTGGCGACGATATACCGGATTGCGGGGGACCGGCGGGTCGGGTATATGACGGGCCGCGAGATGGTGGCGCTGGGCCAGACGCTCCTGAAGATGGGAGCTGAGCCGCGGCGGGTGCTGGACCAGTTTTACCACCGGGTGCTGCAGAATGATCCAAACTGCCGGGAGGCCTACGAGGCGATCGGGGAGCTGGCGATTGCCAAGCAGGATTATGCGATGGCGGCCGATCAATATCGGGAGGCGATTCGGCGGTTCGGGGATGACCCGGCGTTCCATACGGGGCTGGCGCGGGCGTTCTACCACAGCGACCGGCGGGCGATGCTGGGGGCGCTGAGCGATGCGCTGGAGGTGAACCCGAATTACGCGGACGCCCTCATTCTGCTGGCCGAGCACCAGATCGACTGCGAGGACTACCGGGCGGCGTTTGACACGCTGGATTCGGTGCTGATGGTCAATCCCTGGCATCCGCGGGCGTGGGCCTACGAGGCGGTGCTGGCGAGGCTGGGCAATGACCCGGACGGGGCCGAGAACCGGCGGAGCCAGGCGTTGAAGTACTGGCGGACGAATCCGGAGGTGGACTATCTGATCGGGCGCAAGCTCTCGCAGAACTATCGCTTCAGCGAGGGCTCGACACATCAGCGGCAGGCGCTGGTTTATGACCCGAATTACCTGCCGGCGAAGCTGCAACTGGCCGGTGATATGCTTCGGCTGGGGATCGACGACGAGGGCTGGAGGCTGGTGGAGCAGGTTCACGCGGCCGATGCGTACAACGTGGAGGCGTACAACCTGGCGAGCCTTCGGGACAAGATGGCCGGGTACAGGACGCTGGAGGCCGACGGTTTCCTCGTGCGGATGGCGGCGAAGGAGGCGGCGGTCTATGGTGACCGGGTGTTCAAGTTGCTGCGCGAGGCGCGGGACGTGCTGTGCGAGCGATACGGCTGCGCGCTGCGGGCGCCGGTGACGGTGGAGATATTCGAGAACCAGCAGGATTTTGCGGTTCGAACGTTCGGTATGCCGGGCGGGGACGGGTTTCTGGGGGTCTGTTTCGGGAACGTGATAACGGCCAACAGCCCGAAGGCGGCCGTGCCGACGAACTGGGAGGCGATGCTGTGGCACGAGTTTGCCCATGTGGTAACGTTGAACCTGACGGCGAACAAGATGCCCCGGTGGCTCAGCGAGGGCATCAGCGTATACGAGGAGCTGCGGCGGGACCCGACGTGGGGCCAGCGGATGAACCCGACGTATCGCAAGATGGTCCTGGACGGGCAGTTGACGCCGGTGAGCCAATTGAGTTCGGCGTTCATGGACCCGCCGACGCCGATGCACTTGCAGTTCGCCTACTACCAGGCGTCGCTGGTGGTCGAGTACCTGGTGGAGCGCTACGGGATGGAGAGCCTGTGGGCGATCCTGAAGGACCTGGGCGAGGGGCAGCGGGTCAATGAGGCGATCTCCCGCCATGCCGAGGCGATTGAACGGGTGGAGAACGACTTTGCGCTGTTTGCGAAGGCACGGGCACAGGGGCTGGGAGAGGGCGTGGACTGGACCGAGCCGCCGCGCGGGCAGGTGGATGTGCGGGATGTCAATGCGGTTGCGACGTGGCTGGAGGGGCATCCGAATAACTACTGGGGGCTGCGGACCTATGCGGGGCTGCTGCTGGCCGATGAGCAGTGGGAACGGGCGAAGAAGCCGCTGGAGAAGCTGATTGAGCTGTATCCCGGGGATACGGGCGACGGCAATGCGTATCTGCGGCTGGCGCAGGCCCACAGGGAATTGGAGCAGGTGGAGGATGAGGCCAAGGTGTTGGGTAAGCTGGCGCAGGCCAGCAGCGATGTGGGGCCGGCGTATGTGCGGCTGATGGAGATCGGCATGGAGCGGCAGGACTGGGAGGCGGTGGCGGTCAACGGGCGGCGGTATCTGGCGGTATATCCTATGCTGGGGACTACGTATTTGCATTTAGGACGGGCGTATGAGGGGCTGGGCCGGACGCATGAGGCGATCGGGGCGTACCAGCGAGTGCTGTTGCTGGACCCGGCGGACCCGGTCGATGCGCATTACCGGCTGGCCAGGTTGTATCGCAGCAGCGACCTGCGGGCGGCGCGGCAGCATGTTCTCGAGGCGCTGGCCGATGCGCCGCGGTTTCGGGAAGGACATAAGCTGTTGCTGGAGATTGTCGAGGAAAGCGAAGACAGAAGCAAAGAGTGATTTGAATGATCCAGAGATTGAACGCAAAACGCAAGACGCAAACCCCAAAACCACAACCCAAAGCCCCAAGACCGTGTCCGTGTCGCGCGGGCGGCCAGGTTTTGGCTTTTGGGCTGTGGCTTTGGGTTTTCAGCTTTGAGTTTACAGTTCCATCCGGGGTGGCGGCATGAGGCGGCGATGGTATGTTATGGCCGGGATGTTGCTGGCGGCGGGCCTTGCCGGTGTGCCGCTGGCCGGACGGTTCTATGATCGCGGGGGGGCGCCGGACTGGAGGGTCGATCCGGAGTTTGAGAAGGATGTGTTTACGTTCGTTCGGATCGAGTATTCATCGGGCTACGGCGGGGGACGCAGCTTCGGGGGTTCTCCTTATGG
>DDXG01000010.1 GCA_002347125.1 Phycisphaerales bacterium UBA2266 | reverse complement strand
GTTCACAATGCTGCGGGCCGCCGCGTACGCATCTTCGTAGGTCACATCCGAAGCCCCCAGAAGCGCCGCCAGAACGATCTCCGAAGCCGTATTGACGTTCACGGGACCGCCCTCGGACTGGTCCGATGTCGTCGTGCCGGTGGTCTGACCCGATTGGCCGGTCTGACCCTGCTGGGCTGTTTGCCCTTGCTGGCCTGTTTGCCCTTGCTGGCCGATCAGACCTTGTTGGCCTGTCTGCCCCGTCCGACCCTGCTGGCCGGTCAGACCCCCTGACCCGGCGGCTCCCGGCGTCGCGCCGCCGCCCGTACCTCCCGCCCGTCCGCCGGTCGATCCGCCGGTCGATCCGCCGGCTGTGCCGCCGGTTGTGCCGCCGCCACCTGAACCGCCGCCCGCTCGGCCGCCAGCGGCGCCACCGGTCGCGCCGCCGCTTGTGCCGCCGCCTGCTCTGCCGCCGCTTGTGGCGCCGCCCGCACCACCTCCGCCGCTCGCTCGGCCGCCGGTGCCGCCGCGAGGCTGCGAGCCGCCCGCCACGACGGACACCGTTGCCAGCCATTGCACCGTCGTGCCGCCGGCCCGCGACTGGGCGGCGCCGGTGGCCGTCGTCGTGCCGCCGCCCTGCTGCGTGGTTGTCCCGCTGCCGCCGGTGTAGCACGTCAGGTATGCGATCCATCCCAGGTCCAGCTCATTGTCGCCGTCATCGTTCGGCGGAGACATATCGCCGTCACGCTCGTTCAAGTCGAGCTTCCCGTTGAAGTTCGTGTCCTCGCCGTAGAGCAGTTCCTCCGTAATGTCCTTGACCAGCAGCAGTTCACGGATGGTCTGGAACGGCCCGTTGCGCGGCTGATAGGGATAGGGCATCGTCGCGTAGTACCCGCTTTCAGCCCCAAAATCGCCCGGCGTATCGTCGCTGTCTCGCCAGTCGATGATCGCGTCAGCGATGTCCTCGGTCATGTTCGGCAGCATCAGCAACTGGTCCCGCGTCGCCGTGTTGACATTCAACTTGCTCGACTCATCCACGATGCGCACCGTAAACCGGCATCCTTCCAGCGGGATATCATTGAGATCGGCCGGGTTTGCCGCCCACAGGTCCAGTGTCCCATCGATGTCCGTCCCGTCTTCGGCGAGGATGGCCAGGCCGCGTTCGATTCCCGCGCGCCCCGCCCATCGACACCGAAGGTCCTCGATGCGCGACGTCGTCATCTTCGTGTCAATGCGGCTGCTGCGGCCGGTGGTGGCCACGATCACCGTCAGGATGATCACCAACCACAACACGCCGACAAGAACCATGCCTTTTCTCTTCGCGAAGATTCGCATATACATTGTCCGTTCACCTGCTACTCGGCGCCCGTCGGCGCCGTAATGGAACCGACCGCGCCCGATGCATCCGTACCGGTGTCTTCACCCACACCGACGGTGCGGGCGATATTGACCATGACCGTCTCCGTGATGGGCTGGCCGCCCTGCGTGGGCGCCTCGCCGATGATCGTTATTTCGACCAGATCCGGCAGGTTCTCCATATCCTCCGGCCATTCCTCGGCCCAGAGCTGCCCATCATAATACCGCACGAAGAACAACTGCACGTTCTCGGCGATCGTCATCACCACCCCGCCGGGCTCCAGGTCCACCTGTGGATTCGGCCACTGCTGTCGAACCAGCACCGAATGATCCTGATCCTGCTGCAGATAGTACGACAACTCGTACATCTCCGCCTCCGGCTGATCGGACCTCGCCTTATTACGGCACAGCGCACGAAACGTCAGATAGCTCGTCCCCATATCGCCTTCCTGGACGTACAGCCCGACCAATCGCTGATTGCTCGTGTCGCCGAACTGCTGGAGGTTCACCAGGTCGCGCCGCAACATATCCATGGCGTAGCGAACCTCCGAGGCCCGCGAGACTACGCTATCGACAGTGGCGGAACTCGCCGATATGGCGCGCAGCGACGCGATCGATACCATCGCGATAAACGCCCCGATGGTGGACGCCACCATCATCTCAGCCAGTGTAAACCCTTGATGTCGTCTGTTCATCGTCATTGTGTCGTGCCGCCGGTGGCCCCGCCTCGTTGAATACTGCCGGTTTCCCCGATACTGCCCCCGCTCGCCTCCTCTTCATCCGGGAACGGGTCGGTGCCGTTGAGCATCGTCTGAACCGTCACACTGTACGGATGCCCCCCATCAATCCAGCCGACCGTAAGCGATACCAGGTACAGACCGTCGATTTCCAGGTATTGCGTCGTCATGGCCCAACTGTACGGCGGCTCGTAACCTTCGAATACGCCCTGCGCCTGGCCCAGTTCGGCGAAATCATCGATCCCGATGTAGTCCACCATGCACAGTTGTTGCTCGGCCAGTAGTACGGCCGTTTCATACTGGCGGTTCTGCTTTGTATAGCGCAGAGACTGCGTGCTGATCGCGGCGATCGTAACGACCGCCCCGCACAGAATCGTGCTGGCCGCCAGCGTTTCGGTCAGCGTGAAGCCCGTTCTATTGCTCTTTACGCGCGTCATCTCAGCGGCTCTTCAAGATCCACTACTTTCGGCTGTATCGTCTCGGCCGTGCCGAACACCGTCTCGGCCTTGCCGGTCGCCGGGTTGATGCTCACCGTGTAATGCGTCGAGCCCCCGTCGCCGAACTGGACGACCGCCATATCCGCCGTGCCGTTCGGATAAAATGATATCCCCGCCGTCTCGGTCGCCTGGCCGCCGCCGGGCGATCCGGACACGTTGGCCGTGTCCCAGCCGACGGCGACCTGCTCAATCACCACACTCGGATGTATCTGAAACGGCTTGCAGTAGTAATCGCTCACCACAACCTGTACCGCCTCCTCCCGATCGGCATCCCACTGAACCGTCGTCAGCGCAAAGCTGTTCGTCGTAGCGTCGAACCGGATCGTCATCTGCGTCTGCTGCTCAATCGCCATAATGCGACCGTATTGAGCCGTCAGCATCAGCTCGCGGGCCGCTTTCTCCACCATCATCCGCTTATACGAATTCGCGTACATGCCGACGCCGGTGCCGCCCATGACGGTGATCAACGCCACCACGACGAGCAACTCCGTCAGCGTGAAGCCCGCCCGTCGCGCCCGCAACAAACTTCGCCGGCCGCCACCACCGCAACACAGATTGTCATGTTCAGCCAACCGATACATTCGGCTACCATTCAGAGGCTAATCGTTGTAGATGTCCGCTGCGTCGCCTTCGCCACCCGGCTGACCGTCGGAGCCCAAGCTGATCAGGTCGTAGCTGCCGTAGTTGACGCTGCCGCTGGCCACGTAGATAAAGGGGTTATCCCAGGGATCGACCAGGTTGCTCATTCTGATGTATGGCCCGGCCCATTTTCCCGTATCCTGAAGGTCCGCCGGGCACTCCAGCAGCGCCCCCAATCCTTCGGCGTCATCCGGATAGCGTCCGCAATGGATACTGAACCGCTCCAGCGCGTCCTCGATCAGCGCCATCCGTGGCTTCGCAAGGTCCGCCTTAGCCTTGGTCATCGCCTTGAACGCCTTCGGCGCGGCGAATGCCGCCAGCAGCGACAGGATGATAATCACCACGAGAAGTTCGACCAGTGTAAATCCCTTTCTGTTCCGCCTTCTACGTTCCATTGTTACACCTTTCTTCAACTGAGGTCCGCTACACGTATCCGCCGACCGGCCCTACAGCATTCCTCCGCCGGTCGACATCATCAATATCGGAAGCAGCGTGGCCACGATGATAAAGCCGATCACCAGCGCCAGCGCCAATATCATCAATGCGGGGAAGATGGCCATGAACCGCGTTACCGCCGCATCGGCCTCCCCGTCAAACGTCTCGGCCGCATTGAGCAGCATTTCGTCCAGCTTGCCCGTTTCTTCGCCGATGGACACGATCTGAACCAGTAACGGGGGAAAGTACCCCGACTCGCCCAGCGGCTCGGCCACGGACTCGCCCCTCTTGACCTTCTCGGCCACCTCGTCAATCGCCCGCCCAAGCAATTCGTTGCCCAGCGTGCCGCGCACCACCTTCAGCGCCTCCAGGATAGTAACGCCGCCCTTCGTCAGCGAGCCGAGTGTCCGGGCAAACCGCCCGACCGCAATCGTCCGAAGCACCGACCCCATAATCGGAATCCGCAGCCTGAACGCATCCCACGACAGTCGGCCGTCCCGTCTGGTCCACCGCCACAGATACAGCGCCCCCACAACGGCGGCCGCTATCGCCAACCAACCCGTCACAGATGTCAAAAGCGACCGCAGGAACCCGCTGGTGGCCATCAGCAGCCGCGTCGGCCACGGCAAGAGAGCCACCGACCCCTCCATCGAGCCCAGAACCATTGGCATGATCCAGGTCAGAATCACCGTAACCGACGCAATCCCCAGAACCAGCACGAAAAGCGGGTACATTGACGCATTCATCAGGTTCGTCCGAACCTTAACCTCCCGCCCCAGAATGCCCGCCAACTGGGATGTCGTCTGTTCCAGAATACCCCCCGTCTCGCCGACCTCCACCATCGACAGGTAGAGTGGCCCGAATACCTGCTCGTATTCGGCCATCGCCTCCGACAGGGATTTGCCCGAGTTGACCGAATCCACCAGGCTGTCGAGCATTTCCTTCATCGCCCGCCCATCCTGCTGGTCCCGGATCAGCGACAACGCATTGAGCAGCGGCAAACCGGCCCGCAGCGCCGTGCTGAGCTGGGTGGTCATTGCCAGAATCTCCTTGTGGCGGATGCGGCCCCGGCCAAAGTCAAGAAGACGGCTCAGGTCAAGCGTCGGCTTCTCGGTGTCCGCGCCCCGGCCGTGCGACTTCTCGGCCATTTCCAGGACGAAATGACCCCGCTGAGCCAGTGCCGCCACTGCGCTCTTACGATCCGCGGCCTCAATATGGCCGTTAATGTGCAGGCCGCCGCGATCCACTGCTTTGTATGCAAACTGCCCCAAAACCATGCCTCACTGAAAGCATAAATCCATCCTTCCCTGGCCATTAGTGGCGCCCGACCCGTCTGTGGTAACACCGAGCCGACCCGAATGTCGATATTCACCTGCAAGTCGGCACCGGCCCTCGTATCGCAGGGTTTCGACGCCCGCCAAGGCGATTCCTTCCGCCCCTCGCAAGCAAATACCCCCTCCCCCGCCGCCGGAAGCATCGGCGTCAGTCTTCTTCAATGGTCCTGGCCACACGGAATACCTCTTCAGGTGTCGTCAGGCCCTTGAGAACCTTCGCGATGCCATCATGCACCATATCGAGGCGATCGCTCGCTGCCGCGCGCAGAATACCCTCAATCGACGGCTTATGACCGATCACCTCCCGCATCTTCGGCGTAACGCGAAGCAACTCGAAAATGCCCACTCGCCCCGAATAGCCCGTCTTGAGGCACTCGTTGCACCCTCGGCCGCGGTAAAGCCGGAGTTCATGGCCGACATTCACCGCACCATTGAGGCTCCGCAACAGGTTCTCGTCCGGCTCATAGGGCTCTCGACAATGCGAACAAATCTTGCGCACCAGCCGCTGCGCCAGGATACCCTCCAGCGAACTGGCCAGCAGAAACGGTTCCAGACCCATATCGATCAGACGCGTAACCGCACCGGCTGCATCATTCGTGTGCAGGGTCGAAAAGACCAAATGCCCCGTCAAGGCGGCCCGAATTGCAATGTCGGCCGTCTCGCGGTCGCGGATTTCGCCGACCATGATGATATCCGGGTCATGCCGCAGGATATGCCGCAGACCCTGAGCGAAGGTCAGTCCTCGCTTCGGATTGATCGGCATCTGATTAATGCCGTCGAGTTGGTACTCCACCGGATCCTCGACCGTGATCATCTTGACTCCCGGTCTGTAGATCTTCCGTAGCGATCCATACAGTGTAGTCGTCTTTCCGCATCCGGTCGGCCCGGTCACCAGGACGATCCCGTGTGTCTTGTTCAGGCACTTGGCCCACCCATCGAGCGTAACATCCGCCATGCCCAGTTCTTCCAGCTGGATCAGCGACGCCGTCCGGTCCAGAAGCCGCATTTCCAGCGCCTCGCCCCAGACCGTGGGCACGGTCGAGACGCGGATATCGATCCGCCCGTTTTTGCCCGTGAACTCGATGTGGCCGTCCTGGGGCACAAAACGCTCGGCGATGTTCATGTCCGCCATGATCTTGATGCGCGAGATGATCGCCGCATGCAGCTTCTTCGACGACGGAGACTGCTCCACAAGGATCCCGTCGATGCGGTACTTGATTTTGACCTCACTCTCGAAGGGCTCGATGTGAATATCGCTGGCCCGCGCCTCAATCGCCTCCAGGATAATCAGGTTCACCAGGTTCACCAAGGAGGGCTGGCGGGCCAGTTCATGCAGTTTCGCCGGGGAAAAATCGATGCCCTCAAGCTGCTCCTCGGCCTCGGCACGGTGTTCAGCCGGGGCCAGGTTGTCCAACATTCTCGCAACATTCGAGCCATAGAACTTGAGGATCGCGTTCTCCAAGTCGCTGGGATTGGCGTAGTAACGCTTTACCAGACAACCCGTTACGACACGAATGTCTTCAATAACCTGGGGCTGGAATGGATCGGTCATTGCCAGGGAAATCCGACCGTTGTCGCGGCTCAGGGGCAGCACATTGTACTTGCTGACCAGCTCCGCCGGCACCAGGCTGATCACCTCGCCCGGCACAGATATGTCCGTCAGGTCCACACGCTCTATACCGGCCTGAAGCGCAAGGGCCTCATGCAACTCATCTTGCGACACATGGCCCAATTCAACAAGGATGTCGCCTATACGTCGCTGGTCCGTCTTCTGACGCTCCAGCGCCGTGTTCAGCCCGAGGTCGTCCAGGTAGGCCTTCTCACAGAGCAACTGGCCGATTCGCTTTTTCCTGACGCTTGCTATCAATTCGACTCCTTCACAACCATCTTACGCAGTCGCTTGCGAGACCGTAAGTTCCTGCAAACACAATGTTTATATCGGATTGACCAGGGTGGCCCCCCAATCCGAAGGGCAGTAATTCTGCGCCAAGCTCCTGATCACGTGGTTCAGACGTCCGAACCGCCGATTTTGTTACAGAAAAATGGCTTCTACGCAGAAATAGTGCGAATCCGGAGAGTCCTGGTAACGTCCGATACGCAAGTATATGGAATATAGGGCGTTTGGAGAAGAGAAAACCGCCCCTGAGCCGACTCCAACTTGAACTTCGCCCCTGACAGAATATCGTGGCTTGACGGCTGCGTAAGTCCGCGTTAGGATCGCTGCGGCTGGTGGTTGACTCCACGGTGCCGGGCTGTCGCGGTGATAACTGAAAGGAGGCAGTGCATGAGCGGAGTTTTCGGGCTCGTTTCGAAGACCAATTGTATCGAAACGCTGTTCTACGGGACGGATTACCACTCACACCTGGGCACGGAATATGGCGGTATCGCCGTCCTCGGAGACCGGTTCTATCGCCAGATTCACGATGTCAGCCGCAGTCAGTTCAAATCGAAGTTCTTCGATGATTACCAGCGGGTCAGCGGCAATAAGGGTATTGGCGTGATCAGCGCCTTCGACGAGCAGCCGATATACCTGAATTCCCGCTTTGGGCCCTTCTGCGTGGCAATGAATGGCATTATCGAGAACGCTGAAAGCCTCGCGGCCGAGTTGATGCAAGCGGGGGTATCCTTCAGCGAGGTCTCCCGGGGAAACGTCAACTCGGCGGAACTCGTCGCCAAACTCATCAGCCAAGGCAGTAACCTCACGGATGGAATCGAGCGGATGTTCGAGCGAATCGAAGGGTCTTGCTCACTGCTGCTGCTCAACCGGGCGGGGGTATACGCGGCGAGGGACCGGCTCGGGTATACGCCGCTGGTGATAGGTCGGCGGGAGGATGCATGGGCCGTCACAAGTGAGACGTGCGCTTTTCCCAACAACGGGTTCGAGGTGGTCAAGTACATCGAGCCGGGCGAGATCGTCCTGATTAATGAGGACGGCATTGTGCAGCGCAGGCCCGGGCGAAGGCACCCGAAGCAGATCTGCTCGTTCTTGTGGATATACACGGGATTTCCGGCCTCAGACTACGAAGGTATCAACACGGAGGTTGTGCGCGAGCGGTGCGGCCGGTTCCTGGCAAGGCGCGACGCGGGGCTCGATGTGGATCTCGTCAGTGGCGTCCCCGACTCCGGCTTTGCGCATGGGCTGGGCTACGCCATGGAGTCCGGCAAGCCGTTCAGGCGGCCCCTCGTGAAGTACACGCCCGGCTACGGACGCAGCTACACTCCCCCCTCGCAGGAGACGCGAGACCAGGTGGCCCGGATGAAGCTGATTCCCATCAAGGACGTCATTGAGGGCAACAGCATTGTGCTCTGCGAGGACTCCATCGTCCGCGGCACGCAGCTCAAGAACTTTGCCATCAAGAAGCTCTGGGACTGCGGCGCCAGGGCCGTTCACGTTCGCCTGGCCTGTCCGCCCCTGATGTTCCCCTGTCGATTCAATCTATCCACCCGGTCCATTCACGAGTTGGCCGCCAGACGGGCGATCCGTTCCCTCGAGGGGCACGACACGCGAGACGTGTCGGCATACACGGACCCCACGAGCGACAGGTACGCGGCTATGGTCAATCGCATCAGCAAGGATCTCGGCGTGACGACGCTTCGTTATCAGACCGTGGAAGATATGGTCGAGGCCATCGGGCTTCCCGCCGAGGATATGTGCCTGTACTGCTGGACCGGGCGCTGCCCCATCGCTGGAACACGTGCGCCCGCGCAGGAGATCCACGAGGTCAAGGCTGGAGTCCCGCACACGGCCCTGCACGAAGAGGCGGGCCTACCCCAGAGTCTGCCGTAGACTCTAATGGTCACAGCAGCCGCACGCGAGGCTGATTCTTGAGGATATACCATGGCTTGCCTGATCGTAACAAACGGTGCTCAGCAAGGGGACTTCTATCCCCTGGGGCATCGAACAAACGTCGTGGGCCGGGCCGAGGCGCTGCCGATTCAGATACTCGACGACCTCGTATCCCGCAAGCATTTGCAGGTCCGTTATGACGCGGGAACGCAGAAGTACTACGCCTTGGATATGCGCAGCCGACATGGCGTCTTGATTAACGGCCGACGCCTCTGTGATGAGGTCGCGTTGGTCGAGGGCGACCATATCCAGATCGGCCGGACCATGCTCTTGTTCACCGAAGAGGAAATCAACGACCGGCGGAGCGCCCTGGGCCACTTCAAGAAAGTCGGCGAGCGCATGCGGCCCACTCAGATCGAGTGAACTGGGGCGGATAGCAGAATGTCAGCGTCTATCATGTCAGGGTGCCAAGCGCGTTACACTTGCGTAGTGCGGCCGATTGGACCTGCCCGACGGATGGCGTCTTCTCACAATCCCCCCAACCATGCCTATTACGTCAGGGTCTTCCTTGACGCCAGCGACATCCGCGCCCGCACGGTAACGGGTCTTCCCAGTCACTTGGCCAGGAACCGAATCTCACAGGTCCGCCGTTATCGCCCCCGTCATTCGCGAACCCGCATAGGCATTTGGCGGGTTTTCCAGAAACTTCGAACAAAGCCACGATTGGCGAGTATCTACCAGTGGAAGATTTTTCAGAAAAAATTCAGAACGGGGTTGACATAATACCGAAGTCCAGGTAGTATACAATTTGCAAGCCTCTGCGGGTTTCCTCCCTCTTCCTCTCGCTCTCTCCCGACCGCAGAGGCTTCTTTTTTGCGCCCGCTTTCAGCAAGCCCGGCCAATTGCGTCTGCTTCACTGGTTGAAGCCGCTCCGCCCGCAGGCAAGAATCTCACAATGCGCGGCCTCTGCCTGTTGTTGTTCTGGAGTGAAGACCCATCCATCCCCCTTGCAGCTACTGTCGGCGGCCGGCACATTGCAGCGCCGCCCGAGAGATTCCCGGCGTCAAATAATCTGCTCCAACAGATCCAGGAAGTACGGCCCCAGGATCAGCAAGCCGATAGTTGCCGCGCCGACGGCTGAGATAAGCACCGCCGCGGCCGCAACGTCTTTCGCCCTCTTCACCAGAGGATGGAACTCCGGCCACGCAACGTCTGCAAGGAATTCCAGAGCAGTGTTCATCGCCTCCGCTGTCCACACGCTCATAATCGCTATGACCAGCCAGCACCAGTGATCGGCGTCCAGCCGAAAAACAGCCCCAGAAAACAGGACCATAATCGACGCGGACGCATGAAGCCACGCGTTGTGCTGCGATTTGAGCATCAGCAGCAGGCCTCGAATCGCATGCCTGAAACTCGCGAGACGCCCGGAAATTGTGAATGGGCCCGGATCCAGGTCGTCGATCAGAGGCTCGCCGGGTAACGTATTATCGGTCTTCTTGCTACGCATAACGCCACTCTGCCGGCATTTTACCATATATCTGTATCGGCTGGATCATTGTCCAAGTGCAATGGTATGCGGCGCTTCACCGCTCCCGGCACGCATGCGGCCCCATACCCGGGCGCGTGCCGCCAACCCCACCAGCCCACTTCAAGGTTTTTTTTCTGCCCCGGTAATTTTCTCTGTAAACCTCTTGACACAAGCCCGTGATGGTGGTACAAATGGCATAGCTTTACAGAATACTCGTCCACAAGCCCCTGGGCTATCTCGCTTTTCCTCTCTC
>DDXG01000396.1 GCA_002347125.1 Phycisphaerales bacterium UBA2266 | reverse complement strand
GGTGGCTCGCGGGAATCGCGGCGATTGCATCTCGCGGAGCGTGCGGATATGAGTAAACGAAGGGGCTGGGTCGTGTTTGCGCCACTGGCGGCGGCCGTGGGGGTGTTCCTGTTGGCCGGCCGGTTCGCCGTGGGGCCGCCGGCGCTGCACTTTAACCTGGCGCCGTTCGTGACGTTGTCGCTGGCGTTTGTCGCGGTCTGGGGTTGCGTGCGTCTCGATGCGTCGGACGGCGTGACGGCGCTGGTGCATGTTATGGTTGGGATTATCCTGGCGTGGAGCCTGTTGCGAATCGCCGTTCCAATCCTCCTGCTGCTGTTCTGGGTCTTGGTTTTTCCGAAGATATAGCCGAAGGCTGAGTCCGCGTGTGCAACCCCGATGTACATCGGGGCACACCCTACGGCTGGACCCCGCATCCGGCGTTGGGTGACGTATCCTGGAAGATCAGCATGTCACGGACCACGAAGGCGCCGGCCGGCCTTTGTCCCTGCGCAGGCAGGGGTCCGGAAAAGCCGCACGAGAGAGACGCTTTCCGCTGCCGGTCAGAATGCGGCTCCCGCGATGTAGTGGCGGGTCTTCAGGACGGTCTCGGGGTCGGCCTCGTAGGGCAGGCAACCGGTGCCGATGCAGGTTTTCGGGTGCATGGCGGCCAGGGCCAGGACGCGGTCGGCCTCCTGCTTGACGGCGGGCCAGTCGTTGGCGGTGATGGGGTTGGGGTCCATGTTGATGCGGACGGTGACATCCGGCCGGGCGGCCATGGCCCGCATGAAGCCCGGCTGGTCGGTGGCGACCGGGCAGCACACATAGCCCGTGCCGGTGGCCAGCATGGCCTCCAGAATGGGCAGCGTGTCGCCGCCGATGATGCACGGCAACGGATGGCCCGTCAGGGCGGCCGCCTGGTCCATCAGCGACTTGAGCGCCGGCAGTTCGATGGCCCGGAACTGTGTCGGCGACAGCAGCGGCGGAGCGGCCGCCGACTCGAAGAACGCGATATCCAGGCCCGCATCGAGGATCGCCCGGCAGAATCGAAGCTGGCCGCCAACGAGCCCGTGCAGGGCCCGCCCGACGGCATCGGGGTCGGTGGCGCATTCGAGCAGGATGTTGTCGAAGCCCATGAGATTGGTGGCGACGGAGAACGGCCCGGCCAGCGGGATGCGGACGTCCGCCCCGGGGCATTGGGCGGCGACCCGGCGGGCGGCCGCCAGGACCATGGGGATCCGTCCGGCGCTGTACGGGTCGAAAGGCGGCAGTTCCGCAAGCTCCGCGGCGCAGGTGAACGGATGGCGGACGATGGCGGGAATGCCGTTGGAGGAAGGCTGCTCGACCGGGGCCCCGTAGGCCTCGGCCTCGAGGTTGTAGATGTCGATCCCGATGACGATGGGCCGGTGCTGGTAGAGCTGCCAGGCCCGAATGTGGGCGGCCGCCAGCAGATCGCCGTCGCGCGAGACGTCCCACGGGCTGCGGTCAATCACCCGCGCGGCATGTTCGTAGATAGATGGATGGAATGGGATGGTCATAGTCAGGGAGTCAAGAGGATGAGCATGGCGGCCACGCATGCCAGGCAGACGCCGAGCGTGATGAGCAAGCCCCAGATAGATTGGGCGGTGGGCTTGACGAGGAACAGCCCCCCTGCCGTCAGCAGTCGCCGCTGCGGCGGGACGGCCTGGTCCAGCGGCAGGCTGAGGCGGTCTTCCCGGCCGATGGGGGTGTAGATGCGTTTGTAGAAGTCGTCGGTGATTTCGGGTTTCGCAGGACGGGTCAGCAGGCTGCCGGTGATGCCGCCGAGCAGGCCGGTGAGGATGGGCAGCGCGAAGGTGAAGACGCGGGGGCAGTCGTAGCAGTAGCGGGTGAGGATGAAGGAAGCCACGGCCAGCCCCGCCCCAAGAAACACCCCGCCGCTGTTCATCCGCCGCCAGAGGATGCCCATCGCGGTGCAGATGCCGATGCAGCCGAGGATGTTGAAGTAGTCGAGGACGGCCTTGACGATGCTGCTTCGCATGGCGACCGCGGCCGCGAAGGCGGTCAGGGCGATGACCACGCCGACGTAGCGGGTCACGGCCAGACGCTGGGCGTCGGTGGCGTTGGGGCGGATGAACGCGGCGTAGACGTTCTGCGAGAACAGGCCCGCCACGGTCACCTGCACCGCGTCGCCGCTGGACATGGTGGCCGCCATGATACAGGCGAGCATCACCCCCTGCAGAACCGGAGACAGGAACTGCCGGATGGAGTCGCCGAAGGCGGTCTCAGCATTGACAGGGGCGTTGGAGTTGAGCAGCCAGACCAGCCAGGCCAGGCCCAGCAGCGACCAGCCGATGGTGCAGAGGCGCTTGAGGAGGTTGCCGCAGGTGAAACCGATACGCCCTTGCCATTCGGTCCTGCCGGCCCCGCAGACGGTCATGAGGTGAGGGAACGCCAGGGCGGTCAGCGGGGCGTTGATGGTCAGCAGCAGCACCGTCCAGAGGTCGAAGGCCTTGGGGTCGAAGAGGTTGAGGATGGCGGGGTTCTCGGCCTTGCGGGCGGTCAGCGTATCGAGCAGGCCCCCCAGCCCGCCGACCTGTGGGGTGTTGAGGGCGGCGGGGATGGCGATAATGGACAGGGCGATGATCATGAGGCCCTGGACCATGTCGGTTCGCACGGCCGCGACGATGCCGCCCCAGTAGCTGTAGAGGAGAAACACGGCCGTCGAGACGGTCAGAATGCCGAAGAACCATGCATCGCCGGGTTTGCCCATCATGCCCTGGACGGTGCGGGTGGTCGCGAGCATGACGCCGCCGAGGAACACGACCATGCCCGTGGAGGCGACGGCGATATAAAGGACGCAGGCGGCCGGCCCGAAGCGTTTCTCGTAGAAGTCGGCCATCGTAAGGTACCGCATCCGGCGGATGACCGGGGCGATGAGCCAGTAGAACGGAGTGCCGAACAGCCACATCCAGGATATCCAGACGCCGGAGGCCCCGCTCCTGACGGTGGCGGTGATGACGCCGGCCGCATCGCCGGGGTTGGTGCCGGCGCCGAAGGCGTGCATGACCATCGAGAGGCTGCCGAAGCTCCGGTTGCCGATGAGGTAGCCCTCCTGGGTATGCGCGCCTCGCCGGCTGAGCCAGCCGAGGGCGAGCATACCCGCGAAATAGAGGGCCAGGATGAGCCAGATCGCGTAGTGGAGGCCGAGAAACTGCATCGTAGTTCGTATTGCGTCGCAGGTATTACGTATTGCGTTGCGTGGTGGTCACGCTAATGTATGTGGGGGAGTCCGGCAAGGAGTTTTCGCAGGCGCGTGTGAGGGTATCGATCGGTGCTACCGGCTTGGGGCGCCCTCAAGCCAGTTTTCAGCGAGGAGTTGGAGGTCGCCGTAATCGACCCTACCATCGCCATCCGGGGAGGGGGCGATGTCGGCCGTGGGGTTGTCAGTATCCCAGACGGCCGCGAGTTCTGACAGGTCCTGTAAGTCAATTCTGTAGTCGCCGGTCAGGTCCATGCAGGCCATTGATTTCGTGGCCTGGGGTGTGCCGCCGTAGGCTCCAATGTCGATCCTGCGGCCGTTGGGAATAGGCTCGGCGCTGTAGTCGGAATTGGGGTCGCCAGCGTCGATGCATGGCGAATCGTAAGACAGGTGGTAATCGCCTTCGACCCAGAAGTCATCGGCGAGGGTCGCGGGTGTGCCGTTCGGGTCCCAGAAACCGGGCCGGCGAAACAGAGGGTCCCCAGTGATGCACCCGGCGCCGCCGCCTCCGGCAAGGCAACTATAGGTCGGGACGGCGCAATACGACAGGTCGGGCCAGTACAGCGCCCGGTTGTCCCTGATGATGCAGTTGTTAATGAGGCCGGTGCAGTAGTACATGCCGCCGCCATAGATCCTGCGTGCCATGTTGCCGACCATGGTGCAATTCGTGAACGATCCGGTGCAGAAGCTGGCGCCGCCACCCGTATCCTCGGCGATGTTGCCGGTGATGAGGCAATGGGTGATGGGCCCGCTGCAATTGAAGAAGCCGCCGCCCTGAGGGGCCCTGTTGTTCGAGATGATGGAATTTGAGACACGTCCGTCGCAGAAGCTGAAACCCCCCTCGTTGTTTCCGCGTATGATGCAATCCGTGACGGGGTTGCCGCACGAATAGAAAGCCAGGCTCGCATTGTCGCAGATGCGGCAATCGCGCAGAGCCCCGAGACATTCGTCGAAGGCGATCCCCAGGTTCTCACTGATGTCGCAGGATGTCATGGTGATGGAGCAATCGTAAAGCCCGGCGCCACGGGGGGCGGCATTGCCGGCGATGAGGCAGTTCTCCATCTTCCCGGTGCATTGCCAGAGAGCGCCGCCTTGATCGTCGGCGGAATTTCCCGTGATGGAGCAGTCAAAGAGGCCCAGGTCGCAATAATCCAACCCCCCGCCCCCGTACTCGGCCGAATTGCCCGCGATTGTGCACTGAGTCATCAGGACGTTGCATTGCCATAGCCCGCCGCCGCTGGCGGCCATGCCCACCGCCGAGTTGCCGCCGATTATGCAGCGGGTGAGGGTTCCGCCACAGCTCGCAAGACCCCCACCACAGCCGCCGAGATCGTGGATTACCATGTTGTCGCGGATCGTACAGTCGACGAGCGAGGCCTGGCTCCAGTAAATGCCCCCGCCGCAATTCGTCGCCCGATTGCCGGTGATGGTACAGCCACGGATCTGGCCGTTGCAGTGGTCCATGCCGCCGCCGTAGCTCAGCGAGACGTTGTTGCTTATGTTGCAGTCGTTGATTGTACCGTCACAGCCGTACAGGCCGCCGCCGTTCTTGCCGGAGACGTTGCCTGTGATGGTGCATTTCTCGATTGTGCCATCGCAGTTCCAGAGCCCTCCGCCGGCGGCACAAGGGCCCATGGCCGCGTTATGCCGGATGATGCACCGGCTGATCGTTCCGTTGCAGGCGTGGATGCCGCCGCCCACAGGGGTCCCGACAATATCGAGTTTCGCGGAGTTGTTCTCAATTGTGCATTGGCGGATTGTCAGATCGCTGGGTGGAAGGCCGAATATGCCCGCTGCCTGCATCTTGTTGCCGGCCGGAACATTGGCGTTGCCGCCCGAGATGACAAGGCCGTCCAGAAGGGTGTTTGGGTCCGTTCCGGCGGCGGTGACGACGTGGTGGCTGTTGTCGGCTCGGGAGGGCGCATCGGCCAGGTCGGCGGGGTTTTCTATGACGGCGTCGTTGCGGGCAAGGTCGCCGCTGAGCGTGGTTATATGTGTGCCGGGATCGCGGTTCCCCCAGGGGGCGCCGCCTGAAGGGAATCCACCGTACAATCGTACGCCGTTGGGCAGCACAAACGATGCTTCCCGGTTGCCGGTGTGAGTGCGTGTCGGCACGTCGTAGTCGGGTGTATAGNNAGTTCGGTGTATGCACTGGCCCAGGTCGTGCCGTCGTTGGCTCCGCCTGCGGTGGCGTCGACGTAGAGCACACGGGCGAGCGCGTCCGGCGAAGGTAGGGCGATACACATCGCGGTCAGCAGGACCGTCGCAGTTCTTGCGGCCGCATGGGATGTGCTATTCAGCGTGTGGTGCTCCTTTCGCCCTCGGCTTCATCAGTCCTTATTACGCCAGGCCCATGACAAAACAACGTATACCGTACCATTTGGAGGGGCAGATGTCAAGTGAAAAGTCCCCTGCAACAGCCCCGACCGGACCGTCAGCCTGCGCCAGGACGGTGAGCCCCCGGAGGCCTGAGGCTTGTTTCTAGGCGGGCTCGGCGGTAGACTCGCGGCGTTCTTCGGGCAATACAATCCAATGGAGCTGTTCTATGAAGGTCGAATACAAGAAATTCCGCGGGCTTCTCACGAGTTGGGAAAGGCTTTTTCAGGAGGCGTGCGATTTTGCCTCGCTGGTGGGCAAGGAGCGGCTCATCAGCATATCGCATTCTGAAGACCACAGCGATGGGATAGTCACCGTCTGGTACTGGTCGAATTAGGGGTGTGGTCGCCGGCAACGGGTCGTGTGTCCGGATGTACTGAGGTTACTCAAGGGGTACTACATGCCTCCACAGTTTGTGTTTGAAATGAGCGATGTATGCAGGCGTTACGGGGATAAGGAGGTCCTGCGGAACATAGGGCTGTCGTTCTTCTACGGGGCGAAGATCGGGGTCGTCGGCGAGAACGGCTCCGGCAAGAGCACGTTGCTGCGGATCATGGCGGGGCTGGACAAGGACTTTCACGGCGACGCCCGGCTGTCGCCCAGGATGCGGGTGCGATACGTGGCCCAGGAGCCGCACCTGGAGATGGATAAGACGGTCCGGGAGAACCTCCTGACGGCCGTGCGCCCGACGCTGGACCTGGTCGAGCGGTTCAACAAGATATCGGAGATGCTGGGCGAGCCGCGCGGCGATGATGAGATGGAGAAGCTGCTGGCCGAGATGGGAACGCTTCAGGACAAGATCGACGCCTGCGACGGCTGGGAAACGGACCGGCTCATCGACATGGTCTCCGATGCGATGGTCCTGCCGGACGACGATGCCCCGGTCAGCCGCCTGTCCGGGGGGGAACGCCGCCGCGTGGCGCTGTGCGTGGCGCTGCTGGAAAAGCCGGACCTGCTGCTGCTGGATGAGCCGACGAACCACCTGGACGCCGAGACGGTACAATGGCTGGAATCGGCCCTGCGGGAGTACCACGGCACGGTCGTCATCGTCACGCACGACCGATACTTCCTCGACAACATCACGCGGTGGATACTCGAACTGGAGAACGGCCGCGGGCTGCCGTTCGAGGGCAACTACTCCTCGTGGCTCAGACAGAAGGCCGAGATTCTGCGGATTACCGAGAAGAGGGAAAGCCAGCGGCAGAAGATGCTGGCCCGCGAATTGAACTGGATCAACACCTCGGCCAAGGCCCGCAACCAGAAGAACCAAGCCCGGATCAATGCCTACGAGAAGCTGGCCGCCCAGACTCCGGACGAGCAGCGCGGCAGCATCTTCATACAGATTCCGTCGGGGCCTCGGCTGGGGGAGAAGGTGCTGGCGTTTCATCATGTTTCGAAGGGCTACGGCGACAATCTGCTGATCGACGACTGTTCGTTCGATGTGCCGGCCAATGCCGTGGTTGGGGTCATCGGTCCCAACGGCATCGGCAAGACGACGCTCTTTCGGCTGATCACGGGCCAGGAGCCGCCGGATGCGGGGCGCATCGAGATCGGCCCGACCGTTGCGATCGGGTATGTGGACCAGCACCGCGACGCCCTCGACGACAATAAGACCATCTTCGAGGAGATCTCCGACGGCAAGGACATGATCGACGTCGGCGGCAAGGAACAGCCGGCGCGGGCGTATATCGCCAAGTTCAATATCCGCGGTTCCCAGCAGCAGAAGCGGGTCAGCGAGTGTTCCGGCGGCGAGCGCAACCGCATCCATCTGGCCAAGATGCTGCGGCGCGGGGGCAACCTCCTGCTGCTGGATGAGCCGACGAACGATCTGGATGTTGATACGATGCGGGTGCTGGAGGAGGCGATTATCGACTTTCAGGGCTGCGCCATGGTCATCAGCCACGACCGGTTCCTCCTGGACCGGATATGTACGCACCTGCTGGTATTCGAGGGCGGCGGCAGGACACGATGGTTCCAGGGCAACTTCGCCGCCTACGAGGAGCAGGTCCTGGCGGAGGAACCCGAACGCCTGGCGCATCGGAGGATGAAGTATAAGAGGCTGCGGATAAAAAGATGAGGCGGCGAGATATCAAATGTGAAACATCAAATGATCCAGGAGTCTGATGGATGTCCACGCACTGTGATTACCGTACTGGCCTGATGCTATTGATGGGCGGGGTCTTCTTGTGTTCGGCATCGCGGAGTCCGGCCGGCCGGGTCCTCGATGACCCCCTGCAACAGACCTCGCTTGGCAGGCGTTCCGGCGGCGAGTTCACCGCGGATGGATGGCGGGTCACAGGCAAGGACGACGCGATCTATTGGCATGTGCCCACGATTACGCATGGTGCGGCGGAGTTCGACGTCCGCGGACTTGTCCCTGGGGAGGCCCGCCCCGGCATGGAGGACAAGACCGAGCTGTTCCACATGTACGACGCCGCGTTCGGCGACGCCGACACCACCTACCTCGGCGGCTACCGCGACAATCGGTTCAAGCAGTTCCTGCGCAAGATCGGCCGTGCCGACACAGCCAAAGCCGATGCCATGGAGATACTCCTGCAGATCAAGCCGGACTATGTCGAGCCCGACACCGCCCGCCTGTCGTGGGAGCCCGATAGGACCTATCATTTCCGCCAGGAGTGGGGCCCCGACGGACAGGGCAATACGGTGCTGAAGGTGTACCGCAACGGCGTGCTCCTGCTGACGACGTCCACGCCGGGTATCTGGAATCCGGCCGTACACAGTGTGCGCATCGCGGCCAGTCCGCGCCGGTCGCCCGATTCGGGGGCGCCTCTGGGGGCCATCTTCAGCAATGTCAAGGTCTGGGACCTCTCCGTCGGTACGCCCGCCGCCCCGGAGATCGTACGGCCGGCAGGCGGGGCGACGCTCAACGGCCCGACGGTCCTTGTGTCCTGGAACGGCGGACCTCATACCCGCTACGAGATCCGCGCAGCGGCCGCGGATGATCCGGATTCCGACATCGTCTGGCAATCCGGCGCGGTTACTTGCGACCGCGACTTCGCATGGACCGGCGCACTGGCGAATCGCGGCGCCTATTACGTGTTCGTCCGGCTGGGAGATGCCGGCGATTGGGGGCCTTGGAGCGCCGGCCGGGTGTTCCGTGTGGACAGCCGTGTTGCCGCGGACGGCCCGAATATCGTCCGTGTGGAGGGAAACGTCTTCTGCGACAACCACGGACCGTTCCTGGGTTTGGGCGCATCGTATTTCCAGGCGTTGCGCCACGCGAAGTACGACCGTGACCGGCTCGATCGCAACCTTGCAGTTCTGGCTGCCAACGGGTTCAACTACGTCCGTGTCCTGTCGATGGTCAACTGGGACGGCCTGGAGATCGCGCCCGTGAGCTTCACAAACAGGGCCGGGCATTCCGTTGCGGGCTGGCCTGATTACTGGCAGCAATTTCNNATTCTGGCGAATATCGCCGGCCGGGAGCATCTGATCCTCCACCTGGAAGTGGCCAATGAGGCGTGGCAGAACGGATTTCCCGGTTCCCAGGGCGTGGCGGACCTGCGCGAGTTCACGCAATATCTGGCGGATCGCACGAGTGTGCCGGTGGCCATTACCTCCAATGACGACCCAAGCGATGCGGGCATCGCGATGGTCTACAGCGGCAGCGCCGCGGACCTGGCCACGGTGCATTTCAGCCGTGACATACGAACCGTCGAGGGCGGCTGGCTGCCCGTGCGGGATTCGTGGCGCTCGCTGGGCCGCTCCGGCGTGCCGCCGCTGCTCAGCAACGAACCCATCGGGCCCGGCGCGTCGGTCAATTCCGAGAGCGATCCGATCAAGCTCTGCGCCGCGGCTGTATTTGCATACATTGCGAATCTTCCCGGCTACGTATATCACTCGCGCACGGGCGTGTATGCGAATACCGCCTGCTGCCCGCCATCCGGCGATGAGATGGACTTCCATGACGCCGTCGGTGTTGATGCGTACAAGCACCTGCGCCAACTGTTGCCGGGCGATCTGGCGGGTTGGGTGCGCAATGACGGCGTCGAATCAAGCGCGCCGTTCACGGTCTTCTGCGGCGGCCGGGCCGACCGGTACTGGCCCGAGGCGAGCGGCGCCGGCGATGGCTGTCTTCGCAACATCGGAAGTGTCAAAGGGCGGGAGTTCGTGTGTTTTCCGATGGGGGTACTGTCCGGCGGGCTATCGCTTGAGGCACGACGACCTGTGCAGTTCCAGGTCTTCCATCCACTGACCGGCCAGGCCGTCTCGGACTCGACACTTGACGCCCGGGGCCGGATCACGCTGCCGCAGGGGCCGGGGGCATGGATCATCAGAGGCCGCCTCGGTCCCAGCGCTGACGACTGACAACCGAGGACTAATGACTCTCAGAAGCTCCTTATCGGAACTTCGGCGCCGTGGTTTTCGTTGGAGACGTAGGCGCAGTAGATGGTGGAGATGCAGTCGGCCGCAAGGGCGGTGGGGGTCTCAATGGGGTCGTTGTAGGCGATGGCGCGGTAGAAGGCCTCCATCTCCTGGGGGTAGCCGGTGAACCAGTCCTCATCGGGGGATGGACACGACCAGCCCTGCTTGGTGCCGATTTTTTCGACGGTGTAGATGTCCTTGAAGTACTCCTCGCGCGGGTTGTAGGTCTGCATGGCGGTGTTGGGGTTGATGTTGCAGAGGCTGCGGTGGTTGTTCGCCGCGACTTCGAGCCAATTGTGGATGCCGCCCAGGACGATGTCGGAGGCGAAGATGTCGGCGACGGTCCCGTCTTCGAAGACGACGTGCATGAGCGAGAAATCGTCTATGTCGTGGTAGTCGCAGCGGATGTGGCCCGCATCGCGGAAGTTGGGGATACGGGTGATGGCGTGGGCCCGCGCCGAGACGGCTTTGGGCTTGATGGGCCTGCCGTCGCGGGCCAGACCCTCGACGCGCTTGAGATAGAGGGCGGCCGTCAGCGGGTGGCAGCCCTTGCCGATCATCACGCCGCCGCCGGAGAACTTCCAGTAGGCATAGGTGGCCGCGTGCGAGCCGCTGTGGGCCTCCTCGCCGTGGATCCAGAGGATCTGCGAGCCGGTCTTTTCGATGATCTCACGCTCCTTTTGGATGCTGGGGGCGTAGACCCAGTTCTCGGCGTAGAGGATGCGGGCCTTGCTCTTGGCCTCGGCGGCGATGATACGTTCGATGCTCGCCAGGGCATGGTCGAGGGCCCGTTGCTTGGGGAAGGTGTCGCCGTTGAAGTCTGCCCGGCCGTCGCCGAAGTAGCCGGTGAGGGGTTTCTCCACGATGGCGAACCGGTCGCGGGCCAGGGCCTTGACGGCGGTCTCCTCGTGGGCCACCGGCGGGGTGCAGACATGGACGACCTCGACGGCGTCGATGAGGGCGTCGAGGCTGTCGAAGGCCCGGATGCCGCGGTCTTTGGCGTATTGGGCGGCCTGCCCGGCGTCGGCGGCGAAAACGCCCACCACATCGGCCGTCGTGCCGTAGAGACGCTGCAGGCAGCTATAGTGGAAGGTCGCAGCAAAGCCAGCCCCGACGATACCGGTGCGGATGGTCTTTTTCGCCATATTGAGCGGTTCCTTTCTGCTAACGAGAGACAGTCTGCCAAACCCAGCGGGACGGTGGGAATCCAGTCGCCCCGGCGGAAAGCGGGTATTCTAACGCCCGCCCCGACCGCTGGCAAGACCGACTCCCGGCAAGCAGCCGGGTACAAGAGACGAGGCACAAGAGCATTGTAGAGGACGTCTCCAGATGGTACCATCGGGCCCGACATGTGAAGGATTGTTGGCCATGGAATCATGCAGGAGCATGCCGGCGTATCCGGCGGTCGATTCCTCACGGAGGACCACAGCGATGTGCATGACGCGATTGACGGTATGGACGATCATGGTGGTTTCGGCGGGGGTGCTGGCGGTCTGTGGCGGCTGTTCGAAGGGTGGTGATGAGGACGGGTCGGCGCCTGCGGCCGGTGCGACCGAGCAGTCGCCCACCAAGCCGGCGCCTTCCACGCCGCCGGCCGGGGTCGTGCCCGCCAGCGCCAAGGGCGAGGTGGACTCGCGGATTCCCTGGGCGGTGGACGGTTGCGATGTGCTGCGGGGGTTGCACCTGCGGGTCTGGGGCATGACGGGCGACGATGTGAAGAACGTGCAGGAGGTCGTCTCAGGCCGCCGGAAGATCACGCCGCGGGTCAGCGAGATATGGTTCACGGCCGAGCCGCCGCGGCTGCGCGTGGACCGATTCTGGGACCAGAGCGGGCCGTATCCCAAAGACCTGACCGAGTTCGAAGGACACCCGTGGGAGACCATCACATTCGAGGGCAAGCCGTTTGTGCTGTACGAGCGCGTCGTTATCGACGGGGCGCAGGAGACGGCGTACACCCTCAAGAAGCTGCGAACGGTGTTCAACCGCGACGGCGTCCAGGGGGCCCGGGCGGAGATCGGCACGTTTGAGAAGGCCGTGCGGTCTGTCCCCGCCCCGACGGTCTGGGCCGCACTCAAGGCCGGGACGCTCGACCTGCCCGTGATGCGTGCGCAGGCATGTCAGAGGTGGCTGGACCTGCTGGAGCGAGGCGACCGCGAGAAGCTGCCGCAGCGGTACGAGCAGGCGATGGAGGGCCTGCGTGAGCGCCGGACCATCGCCGTGCGGACCGCGGCGCGGTATGTGCATAGTGCGACGCTGGAGTCGGTGCTTCGGCACGACTTCGTGGACCTGAAGACGGCCGTCGGGTTGGAAGGGCACTTGACCGGGTGGGCGGGGCCGGCGAGCTACCGGCCGGCATGGAAGGAGGACTACTGCATCTACCGCGTCGTCCTGCTCGATCCGAACCCCCCCGCCGTGGAAGTCTTCAATGTCTGGAAGAACTGACGGCCGCGGATTATAGCGGTGATCCGGCGTCGTCACTCGACCGGTGGCCTTCCGTGAAGCCAAGGGCCGGCTCGGTCCGGCCTTTCCTCTTGGCCAAGGCCACCACCCTGAGGTGTGGCGAAGGATATAAGATGAGCCGCCGAGGGAATCGGGGAGGTTCTGTGTTGTGCGTCCTGCGGGCAAAAACCCCTTGCCGGAGGGCGCGGCGGCGGGTATAATGTCTTTGGCTTGAAGACAGGTGATGAAAGGGTGCTTGAATGAACGCCGTGGGATACCGAGGAACCCTGGTTCTGTGGGCGTGCGCCGGCTGGACGCTGCCGCTGGTTTGCGGATCGGCCAGGCAAGCCTGCGGGGATGTCTGGGAAGTCTATTACAACCACCCCGGTGGCGGGATATACAAGGTCAATGCCTCCGGCGAGGTCGGCTGCGTGGTCCAGACCGGCAAAGTGACGGGCCTCGACTTCGACGATGCGGGCAATCTGTACTTCTGCACGTACAGCCGGTACAAGGGGGAACTATACAGACTCTCTCCTGATCAGGAGTTGGCGCACGTGGCCACGTTGTTTGACGACACCGAGCCCATCGTATATCGGTTGTGGGATATAGACATCACCGTCGATGAAGAGGGCTGGATATATTACAACCACCCGCGCGGCGGGGTATACCATGTCGATGTCACGGGCTCGAACGGACCTCTGGCGGAGGGCATGTTCACCGGCCTGGATATGGGTCCGGACGGCGGATTGTATATGAGCATGTACAATTCGGCTCGTGGGGACCTTTACGTCTTGTCGGAAGACGGAGTGCTGAGTCATGCGTCCGAGATCTTCTACGACACCCGAGCGCAACTTCTTGCCTGGAACATCGATATTCTGGTTGGTACGGATGGAGGCATCTACTTCAATCACCCTCGCGGCGGCATATACAGGGTTGACGGGACGGGGGCGACGAGCCTGGCCGTGGAGACGGACGGCGTGGTGACGGGGCTGGCTCTTGACGTCGAAGGGAACATGTATTTCAGCACCTATCATAAGTCGTACGGCGATCTCTATAAATGGTCCGGGCAGGAGCGAATCGACTACGTCACGACGCTCTTTGAAGACTCCGACCGCATGTCCTATCTCTGGTGGGATATCGATGTGGTTGTCATTCCCGAACCGGGCGCCGTTTTCATTTTGGGTATTGGAGGTTTGGCATTACGACGGCGACGAGCGTGACGGTGACTCTTATGGATGCGACGCACCCCGTTAACACGGCAGGGACAGGAGGTTGTCCTGGGTCAGGAGCGCCGTGTCCTGCGGGCGTTCGAGGATGAGATACTGCAATACACATCGGCATCATCCGTGCCCTCCCGTGCAGAAGAACCGGCTATTCTTCACGGCACACGGGGGCGGTAGCGTAGGCGCATGTGATGGTGGTGGTATCGGGCCTCGTGTGGCGGGTAGGCGGTCAGAAGGGTTTGGCAGCTTGTTGGTGTTGCTGGATGGTCTTCAGGGGCAGGGCGGCTTTGTTTGAGAGGCGGGAGGTGAAGATCTGGATTCGGGCGAGTTGGCCGCGGAACTGGCGGTCGAGGCCGGCGGATTGGAGGGNNATCGGTTTCGTTGAAGTTGCCGAAGACGAGGTTGCCGCAGGCGGTTCCAACGGGGCCGTTGTTGTAGTTGGTGGTGCGGTCGAGAGTCGCGGGGGTTTGGCCGTCACCGAAGTACCAGCGGGTGGTCTCGGTGGTGCGGGTGCTGTCGTAGGTGACGGCGAAGAAGGTCCACCGGCCAACCGCGAGTCTGCCGGGGGAACTGTCGTTCTGGATGCCATCGGGCCATTGGTTGACCGCCAGGCGCATGCGTCCGTCGGCGTGGTGGACCAGGTCGATCCCGGAGTGGTTATGCTGGAGGGTAAACAGGATACGGTTGCCGCCGGGACCGACGTTGAGGGCGCTCGGCTTAAGCCAGCCGGTGATGGTTAAGGAGCGGGCGGCTTCGAGGTCCTCGATGGGGGCGTCGCCGGCCTTGATCCATTTGAAAGGCTGGTCGCCGGCCAGGGTATAAACGCCGTTTTCCGAGCGCTGGATGGGGCCGCCGTGGAGGGTGACTTTCGGCCGGTCGCCATCGGGGAATGCGAACCGGACGACGGGCTCGCCGGTTGAGCGGTCGGCGACGATGGGTATAAAGGCCGACCCGACGGCCCCATCGGGGTCGGTGACGGTCACGGTGGCCGTAAAGACGCCGGGTCTGGCGTAGATGTGGGTGGGAGTGCGGTCGGTGGAGGATTGGCCGTCGCCAAAATCCCATTTGTGCGGGAGGGATGAATCCGTGGAGAAGCGGACGGTCAGGGGGGCGAGGCCTTCGGTGGGCGCGGCGGAGGCCTTGACCTGCGGGCGGAGCTTCTCACCGGGTGCGTAGGCTGTCAGGCGGATAAGCGAACGTGCGCGGGGCGGTGCGTAGGTGAACTTGCCGGGCTGGGCGGTGCCGATGGGGGTGGTGGTCATGGCCCAGGTGTCGATGGCGTCGAGTTTGTAGGGTTGCGGGCCGGGCAGGTCGAAGCTGATGGGCGATGCGTTGGTGAAGTATAGAAAGTAGAGTTGGCCGGGTCGGGCGAGCATGACGGCGCCGTCGGACAATTGACTGGGCTGCATGTCGTTGAAGGGGACGGGGGCCATGATCTGCTTGAGAAATGCGATTCGCGCGGGGCTTTGGCCGTGGAGGACGCCGCCCTTGGACCACCAGAGGATATCCTGGGGGTGCTTGTAGGTCTCGCCGTGGCCGACGTAGGCGCCGGAGATGACGCCGAGCCAGAAGCGGTCGGTCATCTGCTCGGGAGTGAGATTGCCCCAGCCCTGCGGGACGTCGCCTTCATACTTGCATTCGTCAAAGATGACAGGCTTGTTGTACTGGTTGCGCCATTCGATCGTGCGATGGAGGTCGGAACTCTGGATGCTGCAATGGGTGACCCAGGGCTTGTTATGATCGTAGAAGCCGTGGCAGTTGTGGATGCCGGCCATGCGGCGGTAGGGGTCGCAACGGGCGACGAGCTGGAACATGCGGTCCCAGTCGTCCATCGTCTTGGACTTCATGAGGTCGAATTCATTGGCGAAGGACCACCAGACGTTGCGGTAGGCGGCGACACGGGCGACGAGGTATCGCAGGTAGGCGTCGTCCTGGGCGTCGGTCATATTCGCATAGCCCCACCGGTCGTAGGGGTGCAAGAGAATGAGGTCCGCCTCGATGCCGAGGTCCTGGAGGTCGAGGATGCGGCGTTCGAGGTGGCGGAAGCATTCGGGGTTGAAGCGGGTGTAGTCCCAGTCCTTGAGGGGCTTGCCTTCGAAGGGGTAGAAGGGCGGCTCGTTCTTGTTATAGGTGTAGTCCTTGGGGAAGACACACATCCGCATCTTGTTGAAGGGGGCGTTCTTGAGGGTCTCGAGGGTCTGCTGCTGGAGGGCGTCGGTCTGGTGAATCCAGGCGTAGCAGGTCGTGCCGACCTGGAAATAGGGCGTGCCGTCCGCATAGGACAGGTAGTACTTGTTGCTGACCCGGACGGGGCCGTGATTGTCGGGGGAGGGGGCGATGCAGGTAAACTCGGCCGTCTTGCCATCCAGATCGGGGCGGTTGCTCTGCGTGCGGACGGTGTATGGGCCGGGGGCCTCGGGGCTGAAGCGGATGCGGTAAGTGCCGTCGCCGTCGTAGAAGCCGTCAGCGGTTACCGGGGCGCCGCCGGCGCGTTGGAATCGGCCCTGGAGTTGGACGTCGGTGAAGGGGTTGCCGCCGGAGGGCCCGGAGAGGGTGATTTCGAAGAGGCCCCATTGTTCGATGGATGTTGCGTTGAGTTTGGGGTCGGCCGCAAAGGCGGCAGGGGCAATCAGCAGGGCTGTGACAGCGAGCCAGAGTGCGTTGTGTCGGGCGATGCGTTTCATGTTCGTGCCTCCTGATGTGCTATTCTGCCGACAAGGCAGCGTTGTAAGCAGATTTGGGGTCGGCGTTTCTGTCGAAGAGCAGAGGGTGATTGGACACAGGCGGAGTGTACTGTGGGGCGCGGCGGATGTCAAGGGAGGTGTTGGCGTGGTGGGTGGTCCAGGTGGTTTTGGCGACGCTTGACTTTAATGGGACAGTATGGTGAATGTCTCGCCAGCCAGGATGGTCGGAGGGTTTGCTTGTGGTTTTGGGGGTTGGGATTTAGAATGGATTGGGTTTGAATGGTCGAGGGCTGTGTATTTGAGGTGTGATTATGCGATGGATGCTGTTTGTCGTGGTGGTTTCAGTGGTTGTAATGGGAGCGGGGGCCAATGCGGGTGAGGTGTCGGATTCGCCGGGCAAGACGTACAGCAATCCGATTATCGACGCCATCGGGCCGGCGGATCCGACGGTGATTCTCTACGAAGGTACGTACTACATGTACCCGACATGGAACGGTCGGGGTTACGATGTGTTCGTCTCCACGGACCTGGTGAATTGGGAGAGGAAGCCCAAGTGTTACCGGGATTCGCGGGGTGGGGCATGGGCGCCGGATGTCTTTCACAATGCCACCGGTGACGGGAAGTTCTACCTGTACTACACGGTCAACAATCCCAAGGGGGGCAAGCTCATCGGTGTCGCGGTTGCGGACGGGCCCTTGGGGCCGTTTGTCGATAAGGGCAACCTCATCGAGCACAATGTCATCGACGCCCACCTGTTCCGTGACGACGATGGGTCGATGTACCTGTATTACGTGCAGATAGGCAACCCGTTTCAGATCTACGTTTCCAGGATGGCCGACCCGTTGACCCTCAAAGGCGAGCCCGTCGAGGTCATTCGGCCGACGGTTCCGTGGGAGAGTCGCCGGGGTGCGGTGACCGAAGGACCGTGGATGCTCAAGCACAAAGGTAAATACTATCTGATGTATTCGGGCAGCGGCGCCGACGGGCCGGAGTATTCCATCGGGTACGCAACATCGGATTCCCCGATGGGGCCGTTCACGAAGTACGCGGGCAACCCGATTGCCAAACAGGGTGGCGGTGTATTCGGGCCGGGCCACCATTGTGTCGTGACCGGTCCGGATGGCGGGCTCTGGATGGTTTATCACCAGCAGAACAGTACGAAGGTCGGCTGGGACCGCTTCCTCGCCATCGATCCGCTGTGGTTCGACGAAAATGGGGTGATCCATGTTCGAACCACGCGCAATACACAGGAGAAGCTCACACACGAGCACCTTGAGAGAGCCTTGAGAGATTGACAGCCCGGCCATTATCGGACTGCAACATTCCATGAAAATGTGGGCCGGACAGGCCGGATGAGCGCAGCAGGAGCCGCCGGGCAGAGATTGGTGCATGATTTGTCGGGGTGAAACCGTCTTATACAGTTAGACACGGTGGAGTTGCTGTGCGAAGGCGAGGGTTGGGATTGCAGGCCGGGTGGTTTGGGCCTAGAATGGACTCGTTCTGAATGGCAGCGGCTTGTTTTTCTGAGGTGCAATGATGCGATGGACGGCTTTCTTAACGGTGGTTGTGATTCTGGGGATGGTTGCGATAGATGGGCTGTCCGGCCAGGCAACCACCGCCCTGGCCGGGGTTGCCGATGCCAATGCCGCCGAGCCCAACGACCCGAATTATCCCAGCGATCCGGGGCAGCTCGTCCGGGCGAAGTGGGACGCGGTGATGAGCGTGCTGAACAACAAAGACCTCGATGAGGAGGCCAAGGCCGAGCGGATCGCCCGGGCCGTAACGCCGGCGTTCGATTTTGCGCTGATGGGCAAGCTGGCCCTTGGCCGCACGCATTGGCCCAAGCTCAGTGAGGCCCAGCAGGTTGAGTATATCCGGCTGTTTACGGAACGGCTCAAGGTGTCGTATCGGCAGAAGATCAGCCTGTATAAGGATGAGACGATCACGTTCAAGGAGGCCGTCAAACAGCCCAACGGCACCGTGGATGTGCCGACGGAACTGCTGACGGGCGACCGCAAGTACGCCATCGTCTACAAGCTACGCAACACCGAGAAGAAGTGGATGGTGTACGACGTCGAGATACAGGGGGTGAGCATCCTGCTGACGTATCGCTCTCAGTTCGACGACATCCTGCGACGGGGCACCGTCGAGGAGCTTCTGAGGCGGCTGGCCGAGCCCATCGAAAAGAAATAGCCGGTGTAGCGTACCGGATCCCTGCAATTCCCCATGGTTGACGAAGAAAGACTGGATGGTCTGGTGGGGCGGTTTTTCGACCGGGTGGTGCTGCGCCGGCCGGGGGTGGTCATCGTGCTGGTACTGGCGGTGGTGGCGCTGCTGGGCTGGGAGGCGCGGAAGTTCCGGCTGGATGCCTCGGCCGAGACGCTGGTGCTGGAGGACGACGAGGACCTGCTCTACGCGCGGCAGGTCGTCGAGCGGTTCGGGCAGAGCGACTACCTCGTCGTGACGTTCCGGTCGTCCGAGGATCTGTTCAGCGATGCGATGCTGGAGGCGCTCAGACAGCTTCGGGATGAGCTGCGGGCTCTGGCGCGGGTGCAATCGGTGCGGACGCTGCTGGATGTGCCGCTGCTGGAGAGTCCGCCGATCTCGCTGGGGGATCTGACGAAACAACTTCGCACCCTGGAGTCGGGGGATGTGGACCGCCAGGCGGCGCGGTGGGAGCTGTCGGGCAGTCCACTGTACCGTAACCTCCTGCTCAGTGAAGACGGCCGGACGGCGGCCCTGTTGATACTCTTTGAGCCGGACATGGCCTACAGCCACCTGCGTCAGCGGCGCAATGATCTGCTGGGCAAGGCCGAAGCCGACACGCTAAGTCCGGCGCAACGGGGGGAATTGGAGCAGATGGAGAAGGCCTTTCGTCGGCAGAAGGACCTCTCGCGGGCCCAGCGGCATGAGGATATCGCCGCGATTCGCGGGATCATGGACCGCTATCGCGGTCAGGCGGAGCTGTTCCTCGGCGGCGTGAGCATGATCGCCGACGACTTGATTTCGTATATCAAGGGGGATCTGAAGGTCTTTGGGGCGGGCGTGCTCGTGTTCATGGTGGCGACGCTGGGGCTGATATTCCGGCGGTTCCGCTGGGTGGCGATACCGGTAGCCTGCTGCGTGGCGTCGGTGGTCTGCACGACTGGGTTGCTTGGCCTGCTGGGCTGGGAGGTAACGGTGATCTCGTCGAATTTCATCTCCCTGCAACTGGTCCTGACCATGTCGATAGGGATTCATCTTGTCGTTCGCTACCGAGAGCGGCTGGAGGAGTATCCGCAGTCGGACCATCGGCGGCTGGTGCTCGATACGGTCCGGCTGAAGTGGCGGCCGTGCCTGTATGCGGTGCTGACGACCGTGGCGGGTTTCGGGTCGTTGATCTTCTGCAACATACTGCCGGTCATCATGTTCGGGTGGATGATGACGGCGGCACTGCTGATATCGCTGGTGGTAAGCTTTCTGCTGTTTCCGACGGTGCTGGAGTTGCTGGGCAAGGACCGACCGGCGGTGCGCTCCTGGTGGCACACGTCGCTGACGGGGGCCCTGGCGGGTTTCACGGAGCGTCATGGGAAGCTGATTCTGCTGGTCGGGGCGGCGATGATAATCGGCAGCCTAGCCGGGATGCTGCGGCTGCGGGCGGAGAACTGCTTTATCGACTATTTCAAGGATACCACGGAAATCTACCGGGGCATGAAGGTGATCGACCGGCAATTGGGGGGAACCACGCCGCTGGATGTGATTGTGGATTTCGGTGGGGGCGTGGCCGCGAAGGACGATAGCGGAGCGGGAACGGACACGGGCAAGATGCCCGTGCCACCCGGGGAGGTGGACGATTTCGACACCTTCAGCGACCTGGATGAGGCGGCCGGGGCGGCGAAATACTGGTTCACGGCCGAGAAGGTCCGGCGCATCAAGCAGGTCCACGAGTACCTCGAATCAGTGAAGGAAACCGGCAAGGTGATGTCGCTGGCGACCCTGGTCCAGGTCATTGAGAAGATCAAGGGCGAACCGCTGGACAGTCTGGAGTTGGCATTGCTGTACCATGAGACGCCCGATGAGTTTCGCGAAATCCTGATTCGGCCCTATGTATCCGTGGAACATGGGGAGGCGCGGTTTTGGGTGCGGGTGCGGGATTCCGAGCCGACGCTGCGGCGCGATGCCCTGCTTAAACGGATGGATGCGGATTTGCATGGGAAACTGGGGTTCGGCGCGGGGGAAACCCGGCTGGCGGGTCTTCTCGTGCTGTACAACAACATGCTGCAGAGTCTGTTCAGGTCGCAGATCCTGACACTGGGAATCACGGTATTAGTACTATCCGGCGCGTTCTGGGTGCTGTTCCGGTCGGCCAGGATCGCGGCGCTGGCGATGATTCCGAACATCCTGCCGGTGGCGACGGTACTTGGGGTGATGGGGTGGCTGGACATTCCGCTGGATATGATGACTATCACAATCGCGGCTATCAGTGTAGGTATCGCGGTGGATGATACGATACACTACATTCACAGATTCAAGGCGGAGTTTGCAAAGGACCGACATTACGTGCGTGCGATGCACCGCAGCCACCGCAGCATCGGGCGGGCGATGTACTACACGTCGCTGACGATTATCGTGGGTTTTTCGATTCTGGTGCTGTCGAATTTCGTGCCCGGAGTGTATTTTGGGCTGCTGACCGGGCTGGCGATGGCGATTGCGCTGCTGGCCGATCTGACGTTGCTGCCTTGTCTGTTGATCGTGGTCAAGCCATTCGGACGGGGCTGCAATAGGGCGTGATATGATGGGTCGGCCAGCCGGCATGGCGTCCGGCGACCCGGCAAGGAATAATCGATGAAACAACATGTTCATATAGCGGCCGCATTGTTGATGGTGTGGTTGGCGGCCGGCTGCGGCGAATCCAACAAGACGCCCGATGCAGATAACGGGCCCATTGTGGCGGACCGGGGGGCGGCCGCGGCCGATGAGACGCCGGGAGATCCGCGGGAGGACCCGGGCGAGACGATGCCCGAAGACCGGACGCCCGTGCCACAGGAGGCCGTGGTCGCGGATTCAGCGCCCCCGGATAGCGAGATGCCATTGGCGCAGGACGATGAGTTCGACCTGTTCGAGGAGGGCATCCAGGAGCAGATGGTGGAGGTGAAGGATCCGCTGGAGGGCCTGAATCGGGTCGTGTTCAAGTTCAATGACATGGTCTATACAGTGCTTCTCGAACCGCTGGCCAAGACGTACGAAGGCATCGTATCCGAGCCGGTCCGGGTGGGCATCGACAACTTCTTTGAGAACGTGACCACGCCGGCGCGCTACGTGAACTGTCTGTTGCAGGGCAAGGGCCAGGGAGCGGACATTGAGTTGCGGCGGTTCTGGATCAATTCCACGCAGGGAATTCTGGGCTTCGGCAACCCGGCGCGCGACAAGTACGGGCTGGAGCCGGTGCGTGAGGACCTTGGGCAGACCCTGGCGGTGTGGGGCCTCGGAGACGGCTTCTACCTTGTGCTGCCGATCCTGGGGCCGTCGACGCTGCGCGACTCGGCGGGTATGGTGGGCGACTACTTTCTCAATCCCGTCTCCTGGGTGTATCCTTCGGAAGTCCGTTATGGTGTCACGGGGCTCAGGCACGTGAACAAGGGTTCGTTCCATGTCGGTGAATACAAGGCCTTTGTGGGCGATGCGGTGGACCCGTATATCATGTTGCGCCAGAGCTACATGCAGTACCGGGCCAGGCTCATCAAAGAGTGAGGCGAAGGGGCTTATTGCCCACTGGGATCATAGGAATTGCGTGACCTTCGCGGGCGGTCGTCCGGGCGGCCTCGTTCGCAGAGGGTCGCGCTCCGTATAATTTCTCTTGTATTGCGCCGTACATCTGTTAGGGTATTCTCACACCGGGTACACGGTCCGTTCGGATGTCGGACTTCTGTGGGCGACGTAGCGGGCCAAGCCGGCGGTTGTGGCTGTCGGAAACGGTTTATGGCGACAGGCTTGTTCATCGGGATAAGCGACGACGTTCAGCAAGTCTCCCGGCGGAGACGCGTGCCGCCATCAGTGTTCACTTCTTGGGGGTATGCGAGTCATGTCCAGTCGAATGAGTGTGCTCTTGGTTGCAGTGTATTTGTGCGGATGGGCGACGGGCGCCGTGCAGACGGCCAATCACCAGTTTCCGCCGATTGAATGGAACTTCCAGGGCAAGCCGATTCCGGAGACGCACTGGTCCCCGTGGCTTCCTTTGGGGACCCAGCAGATTACGCGGATGTCGATGGGCTTTCGATTTTCATCGGGCACCATCGCGGTGAAATGTCCCGTGAAGCTGACGTTCAAGTACGACACGGCCAACGCGAAGTCGGGCAAGGACCTGCCGATCATCGTGAAGGCCGAGATGATGGGTGCGGACTACAAGACATTCGAGAGCGCGTTCGGAATCAGCCTGCCGAACCGGCTGCAGATTGGCTTCTTCGGCGTCAGCGGCCTGCCGGATGTCCTGCCGTGGTGGGACCTGCCGTGGGATTTCTGGGACATCCTGGGGATGGTGCCGCTACCGGAGGTCGGCGGGGTGAACATCCCGGCCATGCTGGTCAGCGCCAAGAACAACATCGGCGTCAACACAGGCACGAAGAGTGCGCTGCCGTTGGGGTCTACCGCGGGTTACCACGACCAGCGGACGCTGATTGCGTTCGATCTGAAGGACAAGGTCAAGGCCATGAGTAACGACCTGGCGCCGGAGGTGTTCAACAAACTCAGCAGCGGGCTGGGTTCCGATGGGATGGAGCTGGTTCTGGGCATGGTGAAATGGGCCAAGGGCTTCTCGGACAACGCTCAGACCGTGGAGTTCATGACGGGGTTGTGCGGTACGGCCGTCGAGCAGTTGGCCGGATTCGCCAGCATCAGCATCCAGGGGGATCCCTACTTCATCGTGGAGGGGATTCAGTTGCGGGCCAATGTTCGGTGCTTCATCCCGAACGGCAAGGGCAGCGGTGTCTATACGCTGTATTTCACGTCATCGGGCCAGGAACAGACGCTGAACTTCCGGGATATCACGCCCTTTGTCACGGACGGCGATGTGCTTCATATCGTGGTGGACGACCTGATGTATGAGTTTCGTCTGCGGCAGGGGCTGAATATGAACCTTGGGATATCGCTGTTGACGGTGCCGGGCGATCCCATTGAAAAGGTGGTCGGCTACAATCGGATCGAGCGCAAGTTCACCGCCAACGACTACGTGCTGCAGATTCCGCTGACCAAATCGGACGAGGTCATACAAAGCTTGCGGACAAATCCGGGTTACGTGTCGGCGAGCGTGAACTGGACCAGCCCGAATCTGCCGCTCAAGGGGACCGTCAAGGCGTACAAGGGCCAGCAGTTGGTCAAGACCGTTACGGAACCCACCTTCAAGAATGCGCACAACGTTATCGTCACAGGCTTGTCGCCGAAGACGGAGTACCGGTTTGCCGTGGATTGTGTCAGCCCATCCGGACAGACGTTCAATGCCGGAGAGGTGACGACGACGACGCGGGAAGGGTCCTATGACCGCAAGGACGCCGTGACCATCCGCATGGCCGACGGCACCGATTTCAAGCTGACGGGGGCGTCGGCGTCGGCGGATTACACCCATATCGACTTCTCCTGGACGACGAACAAGACGTCGGCGACGATGGTCCTGGTCTCGCCGTCGCCGGATCTGGGGGTGAACTATGTGGCCTGTGCCAAGCTCGCCAACGGCCAGGTTCTCCAGGGTTGGGTGACGCAGGGCGGAACCTTTGAGATGGTCACCGATCATCAGATACGCATCAGCAACCTGGATCCGGGGGTGACTTACTACTATAATATCCTGTCGTGGGCGTTTACGGACGACGATCCGACGAAGAACCCGCTTGTGGCCGTGGGCAAGGTCGGCCAGATTGCCACGAAGTTCGATGCGCCGCCGCAGGTCAAGGTCAAGGCGCAGTTGCAGAATACCGGCGCGGCTGATGTCCCCGTTGTTGTCACGAAGGCGGGCGATGCCTCGTTCCGCCTGGCGCTGAACACGGGGTCCAATGGACTGACGCCGCCGGTAACGCTGGACAAGGGCAAGCAGTACACCTTCTCGGTGTCCGGCCATGCGTGGTATCAGGATGTGACGTCGTCGCCGCTGAATGTCTCGAGCACGGCGACGGGGGACCTGCCCGATGTGGTCCTGAATCTGGCCGCCCGGCCGTCGCCGGGGGGCGTCGTCTATGATGCGGCGGGCGCTCCGGTCTCCGGGGCGACAGTGAAGCTCGTGGGCAAGACCGGCTATCAGACGACGACGGACGGCAACGGCCGTTACACATTCGACGGGTTCACGTTCACCGGCGCCGTCAGCGTCGAGGTCAGCAAGGCCGATTATGCGACTCAGCGCGTGGCCGGGCGGGTCGAACAGCTTGGTCTGACGCGGCGGTTCACGGCCGATGGCTGTATCCTGCCCAGCGCCCTGATGGCAATGGAGATCACGGTCAAGAAGCTCACCGGCACGCCCATCAGCGGGATGACCGTCGTGATCAAGGAGGGCACGTCGCAGAAGGGCTCGGTGACCACCAACGCGCAGGGCAAGGCGACCTTCACCCACAATTTCAACGATAACAACGCCAACGCCCATTTGCTGACGGTCTCCGTGGTCCCGTCGACCACCTCACCGATTCTGCCGACCAGCACCCAGGTGTCCGTGATCGGCGGGGAACAACGCAAACTGGAGATTAACTGCCCCGAGGATACGCTGGGGCCCGCGATCACGGACATCTCCATCACGCAGATCGCCAACCGCAACATCAGCGTCGCGTTCTTGCTGGACGATGAGACCGCGACCAGTTGCCTGGAGTACAAGACGCCTGCCGGACAGACCAAGACGACCTCCTGGAGCACAGGCAGCAGCGTCGTCGGGTCGGGGCGTTCGAGCCACTGGGTTATCGTCCAGGGCAACGACGTCCTTCCCGGCGCCTACGAGATCAAGGTCAAGGCCAAGGACCGTCTGGGCAATGTGTCCGAGACCGGCTACACGCCCTTCAACCTGTTCGGCGGCGCGGCATGGAACCTCAACGTGGTGTCGGTGGACCGGACATCGGCCGTGCTGTCATGGGAGCGGTTCCCCCAGGCCAATGAGAACCCCACGGCGAAGTTCGGCAAGTATGTGCTGACGGTGGGGAACCTGACGCCGGTGGAGATTACGAGCGTCACCACGACGCGATACACGGTGCGTAATCTGACGCCCAACACGACGTATGCCGTGACGCTTCACGCGGGCTTCACCGGCCGCCCCGGCTACCTGGCGGCGCCGACGACGGTGAACCTGACGACGACGTCGAGTCCTCCGGTGGTCGGCGGCTTTGCGGTGACGCCCGCAACGGCGGCGACGAATCAGGACATCCAGGCCACCGCCACCATCAACGATCCGGATTCCAATATCAAGACTGCATACCTGATTCTGGCGGACGGGAACACCAAACAGGAGTTGTCGAAGCAGACGTTCAACGCCCAAACCGTGTCGTTCTCGCACACGTTCAAGGTGGCGGAGGCCGGACAGTACAAGCTCGTTCTGGAAGCCGCCGATGAAGCGGGCACGGGCACGGCGGAAAAGACCCTGACGGTCGTCGCCATTGAGAAGCCCGTGATCCGTTTTGAGACCTCGACGATCAAGGCCCTGGTGGGCGAGGAATTCAACGTGGTTGTGCTCCTGAGCAACGCCGACAAGCTCCAGGGCAAGATTGGATGTACCCTCGACTGGGGCGACGGTCAGAAGTCTGAGATCGCGGCGGCCGAGGGTGCGTTCAAGGCCTCGCACGCCTACAAGGATGAGGGGTCGTTCAAGGTCGCAGCCACGGCGGTGGCCAGCGCCAAGGGAGTGTCGGTTGCATCCGAGCCGGTCCAGTGCACCATCACCGTAACCTCAACGTCGACGCAGGTGACGCTGACCCGTGACACATCGAAGGGGTACGGCAACAGCCAGGTGTTTCACGCGAAGGCGGTTGCGGGGTCCTATCCCATCAAGACGTGGACGCTCGATTACGGTGATGGCAAGAAGGAGACCGGGCAAGGTCCGGTCGACAAGGACTTTGCGCATGTGTATCCCGGAAAAGGATCCTACAGCGTGAAGCTCGAGGTCTTCGATGCCAAGGATAAGGCGGTCAGTAAGACGGTGGTGTTCAAGATCGCCAATGATATCGGACCCGACAACGTGGTGCTGGGCACGGGCACGGCGACGTCCTCGGCGGCGCAGGTGACGCTGACACGGGATACGGCCACACGCAACAGAAACGATCAGGTGTTCCGCGCCAAGGTGGTTGCAGGGTCTTCTCCGATCAGGACGTGGACGCTTGATTTCGGCGACGGCGGCAAAGAATCGGGAAGAGACGCGGTCGATAGGGATTTCCCCCACGTGTATCTCAAGAAAGGGTCGTACACCGCGAAGTTGGAAGTGGTCGACGCCGCAGGCAAGGTGATCAGCAAGACGGTGGCGGTGAGTATCGCCGCGGACGCGGAGCTGGACAAGCCTGGGACTTAACGAAGGCGGCATGCGTCAGGGGGGGCGTGCCGGAACCGGACCTCTGTGTAAGTTTGAGGCCGGCAAGGCCCTATGCGCCGACCGATGGCTGCTTCCGTGGCCAGTTGACGCCGGCGGCGTTGGGCGGTTTGAGGGGTATCTGGTCGCGGCGATTGCGGTATTCGGCATCCTGCAGTCGATCCTGTTGTTCGGCTATAAGCAGGTTCCCATCTCGGACTTCACGGCGATCTTCCAGACGGGCCACGAACTGCTGTCGCTGAAGGCGCCCGCCAGCTTCAAGTGAGCGCCCGTCATTGGCGTCTTGAAGGCCTGCCTGTCTCACATTGTGGGCGGGCCGTGCCCGGACCTGCGGGCGGGATATGAAGTGGTTCAGTGAGGACTACGCGGCCCTGAACAAGACGTTCCGTCCGCAGGTCTTTGACCCCGCCCAGTGGGCAGCAGCATGACGACGCCCTGACGGTCGCCATCCCGCAATCCATCCGGGACGAACCCCCCTGCCGCCATGCCTGGGCGTTTGAGTTGAAATAGCGGCTGTTACGGGAATCGGTGCGATCAGAGGCCGGACCTTGGAGTGCATGCGGGGTTCTCGGGTGTGGCCAGGCAGTCTACGAGCCAGTTCTCCGCCAAACAACCGAGGTCCACCACGTTGACACCGCCGGCCTGGTCCATGTCGCACTCATCGCACCAATAGGGGTGAGCGCACGATTCTTCGAGCCACTGGCCTGCGAGGATCGAGTAATCGGTGAAATCGACGATGCAATCGTAGTTGAGATCGCCCATCAATACATACGGACACGGGCGCAGCCAGCGGAGCGTGACAATGGAGGCCTCGTAGAGCGGCTGACCCTGGCCGTCGAGGGGTTCATCGCCGGTGGCGGCATCGCCGAGGTAGACTTCATAGGTTGCCCAGAGTCGGCCGTAGAAGGTGTCGGGGACGGCGGAGGTGTTGTGGCGCATCCGCAGGTCCCACATCCAGATATCGGGGCTGGGGTTGCCCTGGGCGTCGGGTGTGCCGAACAGAGGCGCGTAGAGACTGTCCTTGAAGTAGGTCTCCAGTTCATCCGACTGGTCCATGACCCGGATCCAGACGGCCGTGTTGGGGGGGAACGGATAGGTGACGGGATCGAGCAGGGCCGAGTCCCAGCCGTACTGGAAGTTGTAGGCCTTGCCGATCAGCACGGCCCAGGGCTCGTTGGGGTCGAATTCATCGGGTGGGACGAGAGGGCGCAGGACGGGGGCCTGGCTCCAGGGGAAGACGGGCCAGGGCTGGCCGTCGGCGTTGAGCACCCGCATGCCGACACCGTCGAAGAAGATGTCAGGCATGATCATAGGGGCCTGCATGTGGCCAAGCTGCGCGCCGCCGATCTTGGGCCTCACGTAGGCAGCGCCGGCGGGCATGGCGACGGCCAATACAAGTAGGGTCCCACACAGGGCGATCAGGAGGTCATTTCTGTTCTCGCTCATCATCTTCTCCTATGTCAAAGAGGTTTGTGTTGTCACCGGGCTCGGCCGGGGTTCCAGCGGTCCACGTGGTTCTTGATGTCGAACGTTTCTTCAAAATGTTGGGCCTCGACGTGGCCGTCTACATAGGAGTAGTTGGCCTTGCCGCGGTGTCTTTCGGTATCGATTTCGAGCGTGGTGTCCATCCCTTCGAACAGTTCGGTGTTCATAAGCCAGAAGTGGGCCATGAAGTGGTCCTCGGCGCTGGGGCTGCGCAGTTCGCCGAATTCGACGGTGGCGGCGGGACGGCGGACCTTCATAACGGTCTGATAGGTGGGCCCGTTGGAGATTTCGAGGGCCTCGGCGGTTTCGTAGGCCTCGAGTTCGAACCAGACGTTCTTGCCGTAACTGTAGGTGAGGTTCTTGCGTTTGTCGGAGTAACAGCGGTAGAACTTGCCGAAGGCGGCCTCCCATGCGGGTGTTTTGGAACCTTCGTAGCGGCCGTATCCAAGGTAGGGCATGAAGGCCGGACCCCATCGCAGGCAGCCGACCGCGGCGGCCGAGTGGGAACTTCTGGCGAAGCGGCCGTCGTTCTCCTGGGTGTACATGATGGAGGCCATCGCTATCTGGCGCATGCGGGAGCGGCAGGCGACGGACCGGGCCTGCTCTCTGGCTCGGTTGAGGGCCGGCATCAGGACGCCCATGAGGGAGGCGATGATGGCGATGACCACCAGCAATTCGATCAAGGTGAATGCTGAGTGCGTGCGTTTCATGGCTGGTGCTCCTTTGCGGACGCGGCGGGGCGTTCGCCGGCATCGATGGGGGGATTTCCTTCGAGGGCGTGGAGGAAGCGGACGATCTCGTCGATCTCGGTGGGATTGAGTTCAAGGTCCAGTTGCATCCAGGCCATGAGGCGGACGGCTTCACGGAGATCGGCGACGCCCCCGTCGTGGAAGTAAGGGGCCGTTCGGGTGACATTTCGCAGCATGGGGACCTTGAAGATGAGGCGGTCGTCCTCCTTGCCGGTGACTTCAAATCGGCCCGCGTCGGACTGGTTCTCATAGGGGTGATAGACGCCGAGCTTCTCGAGATAGCGGCCTCCGACAGGGACGCTGTTATGGCACTGAATACAGTGGGCATGCACGAGCCGGTCGAGGCCGCGTTTCTCTTTGGTGGTGAGGGCGGCGGTGTCGCCTTTGAGGTAGCGGTCGAATCGGGAAGGGGCGATGAGCGTCCGCTGGAAGGCGGCGATGGCGCGGGCGACGTTATCGAAGGTGATGGGGTCGGACCGGCCGGGGAAGGCCCGCTCGAAGAGGGCCAAATAGCCTTCGGTGTTGTGGAGCTGGTCGACGACGTCCTGCTCGGTACGCATCGCCATTTCGATGGGATTGAGGAGCGGGCCTTTGGCTTGTTCGACGAGATCGGCGGCGCGTCCGTCCCAGAACTGGATGCTCTGGAACCCGGCGTTGAGGACGGTGGGCGAGTTGCGCGTTCCGGAGATGCCCTTGGCGCCGGGGGACGTGGGCAGGTTGTCGACGCCGGGCCGCTGCTCATCGAGTCGATGACAGTCGTTGCAGGATTGGCTCTTGGCGAGCGATATGCCGCGTTCAAAGAAGAGCGAACGGCCCAGCGTGATCATTTCGGGAGTATCGTTTTCGCCGCCAGGCATCATATCGGGCAGGGGCTTGAAGAAGATTCGGACGGCCAGAGGGATTTGTTGCCGGGTTGCGGGGTCCGAGGATACGCCGTCGCCGTCGGGGTCGGATGGTTGGGCGGCGTTGCTCGTGAACGCGGTAAGCCCGGCCGCCAGCAGCGAGAACAGGAGCACAGCGCCTTTGAGACGGCGCGAGGCCGGGAGTGCGAGCCTCCCGGGGCTGAGCAGTCTTGCCGAGTTCACTCCATACATGGATTGTCCTTCAGCTCACAAGGGTGCGCGCCCGAACCCAATCGCACCTTGTCTGACCTTACTGCCGCGGGCGTTGCGCCGCCATTGGGAATAGCCTCGTTTCGATATAGGCTTTTCCCGTGACTGTCGGCGGCCTTGGCTTTGGCCCACATGGGGGACGGGACGAGCATGGCCATCAGCACCGCGGTGATCGCTATGACTACGAGCAGTTCGACGAGTGTGAATGCCGGATATCCACGTTTCATGGCGCGTCTGCCTCCGATGGTGCGGCGGGGCCTCCAGCCGGGCATTTCGTCCGAAGGCGTCCAGGGGCTGAGCCAGGCGAAGATTAAGCTCCAGCTGCCTGAGACGCGCGCTCTTCAAGGCGGAGGCCGCACCCGCCGCGGTGTCGAAGGCCCTGTTCGGGCCCTCGACGCTGTTGGTGTTGCGGTGTGCTGGTCTACTTCTGCATGCTCTCGACGAAAATCGCATTGATGCCGTTTTGATTGACGAGCAGTCCCTTGACGGTGGCCTGGCCGCCGAGCATTTCGATGCGCTCCGGGGTCATCAAGGGGGTCGCCATTTCGCCGGTGAGCAGGAGGTAGAAGTTGCCCGATGCGTCGGTGAGCGACGGCGGATCGCCGGCCTTGACGCACTTGGCGCAGCAGCCGGGCGGGCACGGCGTGTCCGGATGGGCGAGGGTGCAGAAGGTGCAATGCAGGCTGCCTCGGACGGTCACTTGTTTGGCCTCAGCCTTCTCCATACTCTCGACGAAGATGGCGTTCATCCCGTTACGCTGGACCATGATGCCCTTGACGGTGGCCTGCCCGCCGAGCCACTCGATGCGCTGCGGGGTCATCAGCGGCTTTGCCATCTCGCCGGTCAGGAGGATATACATGTTGCCCGCGGCGTCGGTGAGCGAGGGTGGATCGCCGGCCTTGACGCACTTGGCGCAGCAGCCGGGCGGGCACGGTGTGTCGGGATGGGCCATTGTGCAGAAGGTGCAAGAGAGCTTGCCCGTAAGGGTCACCTCCCTGCCCTGCGGCACGGCCTGTCCGCCTCCGGCGCCGATGACCAGGCACGTTCCGCCGGCAACAAAGACGATACACAATGCGATAATCGATGACTTCTTCATAGTCCTGCTCCTTAAGAGAAGTTGAGGCTGTTTACCAAATCTGATACCTTTGTAACCGAGTGCCTGTAATCCGGGCGATAGGGAATGCCCCTGATTTAACTAGGGGTATCTCCTACGGGTGGATGCGGCCGGGCAGGCGAATGCGACAGCGGGAATCGAGGCATTGTGCGAGGACAGGAAGTATGCTTGTCGCCGGTCCGAGGCAAATTGAAAGGACCGAAGTCCTGATGCTCCAAACGGCTGTCAGCGGGGTCGCGCTGGGATTGACAAGTCCTTGATTCCGGCGAGGGCGGGATGTACTCGGCACGCGCAGGCAGGGCGCCCGCGCCATGGGTCAGATGCGGCGGTCGAGTTTTCGGTAGCCGATGGCCTCGGCGAGGTGTTCGCAGGCGATGGTGTCGGCGTCGGCAAGGTCGGCGATGGTGCGGGCGACCTTGCAGATTTTGTCGTGGGCGCGGGCGCTGAGGCCGAATTCGGTCATGGCCTGCTTGAGGATCTGCTCGCCGGCGGCGTCGAGGGCGCAGAACTTCTCGACGTGGTTGTGGTTCATCCGGGCGTTGGTCAGGACGCGGCCGTCGCCGAAGCGTTGATGCTGGCGGCCGCGGGCCCGCAGGACGTCGCCGCGCATGGAGGCCGAATCGAGCTGGCCGCCCCTGCCACGGAGCTTGCGGAAGCTGATGGCGGGCACGTCGATATGGATGTCGATGCGGTCCACGAGGGGGCCGGAGATGCGGGCGAGGTAGCGCTCCACCTGGTTGGGCGTGCACTTGCAGCGGCGGGCATCCGAGCCGTAGTAGCCGCAGGGGCAGGGNNGGGGCAGGGGTTCATGGCGGCCACGAGCATGAACTGGGAGGGGAAGCGGATGGTGCGGCGGGCGCGGGCGACGGTGACACAGGCGTCTTCGAGCGGCTGGCGGATCATTTCGAGGACGTGGCGCGGAAACTCGCAGAACTCATCGAGAAAGAGTATGCCGTGGTGGGCCAGGGATAATTCACCCGGCCGCGGGGTCGAGCCGCCGCCGACCAGCGCCGGGCCGCTGGCGGTGTGATGGGGCGTGCGGACGGGGCGGGTGGCCATAAGGGCCTTGTCGCGCTCGAGCAGGCCGACGGAGGAGTAGATGCGGGTGGTCTCCAGCGATTCGGCCAGACTCAGCGGCGGCAAGATGGTGGCCAGACGCTGGCTGAGCATGGTCTTGCCGGCGCCGGGCGGGCCGATCATCATGATGTTGTGCCCCCCTGCCGCCGCGACGGTCAGGGCCCGCTTGACGGACTCCTGGCCCTTGACGTCGGCGAAATCGACGTCATAGGCGGAACTGACGTTGAAGAGCTGGTCGAGGTCGACGACCGTGGCCTCCAGTTCAAGTTCGCTGGATACGTAGGCGGCCGCCTGGGCCAGCGTGCCGACCCCGAGGACCTCGATATTCTCAACGACGGCGGCCTCCTTGGCGTTTTCCAGAGGGACCATCATGCGGGCAAAGCCCTTGGCCGCGGCCGTCATCGCCATGCTGAGCACGCCGTTGACGGGGCGGACCCTGCCGTCCAGGGCCAGTTCCCCGACGATGACCAGTTCCCGGTGGCCGGACCCGGCGATGGCGCCCTCGCCGATGAGCATGCCCAGGGCGATGGGCAGGTCAAAGGCGGGACCGGCCTTTTTGACGTCGGCCGGGGCGAGGTTGACCAGCGATTGCGTCTTGGGATACTTGTAGCCGCTGTTGATGATGGCGCTCTTGACCCGTTCGGTGCTCTCCTTGACGGCCGCGTCCGGCAGCCCGACGATCAGCGACTTGTCGAAGCCGCCGCGGGCCACATCCACCTCGACCTCGCAGATAATGCCATCAATACCTTCGAGCGTCACACTGTTGAGTCTCGCCAGCATGGTTTGTCCTCACGCAACAGGTTTCGGCAACGGCGGCGAACCGTGCGGCGACGCACGGAACCATACGCATGCCTGGATAACCCCCCGCAGGCATCGGCCGTTACACCGGAGGCAGAATAACACACGGCGGGATGTCGGTCAAGGGGGATTCTTGAAACTTGATCCGCGATGCTGGATGCTTGATACTCGATACATGGTGCTCCATGGGGCCGGGAGTCTGCCTTATGGTGCGACTTGTCATTCTGAGCGAAGCGAAGAATCTCCAGGACGGCAGTGATTCCTCACTGGATTCTCATTTGCGGGGTATAATATCGACAGCGTATGCCCCGGGGCGGCCCGGGGCGCATTGCGGCTTCCTGTTAAGGAGAATGACGATGCGACGCACGGGAATATGGATTTCGATGACGGTGGTTGTGCTGATTGCGGCGGCCTGTGCCCCGGGTACGGCCCAGGTTGCCGAGAGGAAGGTCGATGTTGCCATGTCGGATTTGCCGGCGGCGATCAAGCAGGCCGTCCGGGAGGCGTTTCCGCAGGGGAAGATCCTGGCGGTCCAGAAGGAGGTCGAGGGCGAGGACCCGGGCCAGTACGATATCGAGGTGCAGTCGGAGGGCAAGGTCTATGAGGTGGAGGTCTCGCCGCAGGGTGTCGTGATCGAGGCCAAGGCCGTCCGGGAGGCGGGCGTGGACGCGGGACGAAAGACGAAGGACGATGGACGACGCGCGGGCGAGACGCCCGTGGCGCGCGAGGGCAAGATGCCCTCGCCACGGGGCGACGAAATACGAACGACGAAAGACGAACCGATGAAGTGGACCAGCGATTTCGGGATCGAGGCCCGCAAGTTCGCCACGACCGGCAAGAACCGGTTCTTCATCCTGCAGCCCGGTTATCAGATTGTGTTGGAGAGCAAGACCGACAAGGTGATGATCACCGTGCTGGATGAGACCCGGCAGATCGGCGACGTGCTGACGCGGGTGGTGGAAGAGCGGGAGTTCGAGAACGGGGAGATTGTGGAGGTCTCGCGGAACTTCTTCGCGATCTGCAAGTCCACCGGAGATGTGTTCTATTTCGGTGAGGAGGTCGATGACTACAAGGACGGCAAGGTGGTCGGCCACGGCGGCGCCTGGCGGGCCGATGAGAAGGGCTGCAAGGCCGGGATCATCATGCCCGGCACTGTTCTGCTGGGGGCCAGGCACTATCAGGAGATGGCGCCCAACGCGATGGACCGCGCTGAGGTGATCGTCGACGACGTGACGCTTAAGACTCCGGCCGGGACCTTCAAGAACTGCATCCGGATCGAAGAGACCTCGCCGCTGGAGCCGGAGGATATCTCTTACAAGACGTACGCACCGGGAATCGGGCTGATTCAGGATGAGGACCTGCTGCTGACGGCCTATACCAAAGGCGGCGGGCAGGCCACAAAAGAGGGCCGGCCGGTGAAGAAGCAATTGAAGGAGGACCAGCCGCCGGCGAAGAAGGCGACGGCGAAGACACAGGCGGCCGGGAAGAAGGCGGCGGTCAAGGAGTTGACCGTGGCGATGGAGGACCTGCCCAAGGCCGTGCGTAAGACTGCCGATGAGCAGGCCGGCGAGGGCAGGATTACCGAGATCGTCAAGAAGCAGACGGACGACGGCATCGTCTACGAAATCGAGGTCACCCAGGATGGCAAGCAGAGGGACATCCTGATCTCGGCCGAAGGCAAGTTCCTGGGAATGGAAGCCGAAGACGATGATGACGATGAGGGAGACGACGATAAAGATGAGGAGAAAGACGACGGCGACGAGAACCGATAGGGCTGGATTCGTCTATGGACGATCCGGCGCAGGGTCTTTAGAATACGCGCCGCTGAGCCTCGTGTGGTTGGCTCAGCGGCGTCTGCGTTGGACGGCGGCGCGCTGTCGCGGCGACGTGTGAGGTGTTGCAGGTCCCATGCGCGTGTTACTGGTTGAGGATTACAGGCCGTTGCGGCAGTCGCTCAGTCAGGGGCTGCGGGAGGCGGGCTTTGCGCTCGACGTGACCGGCGATGGGACCGAGGGCTTATGGTATGCCGAGGGCAATCCCTACGATGCGATTGTGCTGGATCTGATGCTGCCGGGGGTCGATGGGCTGGAGATTCTGCGGCGGATCCGGGGCAAGGGGATTCAATCGCCGGTGCTGATCCTGACGGCCAAAGACACGGTGGCCGACCGGGTGACCGGGCTGGATGCCGGGGCCGATGACTATCTGGTCAAGCCATTCGCCTTCGAGGAGCTTCTGGCGAGGATCCGGGCGCTGGTGCGGCGAAGATATGATGAAAAACGCCCGGGGATCGAGGTGGGGGACCTGCGGATCGACCCGGCGGCGCGGCGGGTGCATCGGGGGGATACGGAGATCGAACTGACGCGGCGGGAGTATGCACTGCTGGAGTATCTGGCGATGCGGGCCGGACAAGTCGTGCCGCGGGAGGATATCTGGGAGCATATTTACGAGTTCAACTCGGTGACGACGAGCAACGTGGTGGACGTGTACATCGGGTATCTGCGGCGGAAGATCGAGGGGCCGGGGCTGACGCCGCTGATTCATACGATTCGCGGGCAGGGCTATATGGTGGGGGTGCGGGGATGACCGGGTCGCTGCGGAGGCGGATGCTGGTCTGGACGATCGGGGCGATGCTGGTGTTATTGGGGGTCTTCTCGGCGGTGTTGTATGGGGGGATTCGCTACGCATTGATAAGGCAGTTTGATGAGTCCCTGCTGGTCACGGCGAGGCTGTTCTGCGCGGGCGTCGAGATAGACAGCGAAACCGCGGCCCCTGAGATTGAGGCGGGGGTCGCCGAGGCGTACGAGACGCCGGGGGCCTCAGATTGCTATGGGTTGTATCGTGGCGATGGGTCGGTGGTCAGCGAGTCGTCGAACGCGGCGGGTCTGGCGAGATTTGCACGGGTGGTGGGCCGGAAGGCCGTGAACGAAGGTGAAGCGGCAAAGAAGCGGTCGGCCGGCAAGAACGCGGCGGCCGGGGATCCCCAGAATGGCCGGGCCGAGACCGCGAAAAGGCCGCCCGCCGAGGGGCCTGTTTTTGAAGAGTGGACGGCGGCGGATGGACGGGCGATGCGGATAGCGGTTCTGCGGTTTACGGTGCGGCGCGAGACCGGGGATTCCCGACGGGGCGGTCCGGTGGTGACGGAGAAGCTGATCCTCGTCATGGCGCGGGATGCTACGGGCCTGCACCGGGAGCTTGGTGTGCTGGGGGCGTTGCTCTGGGGCCTGTCGGGGGCGACAGCGGCCGTAGCCGTTGGGGCCGGAGCGGTGGTGGTTCGGCGGGGCTTGGCGCCGCTTGAGACCGTGGCCGGGGAGATTGCACGGATCGACCCGGATGACCTGGGGGCGAGGGTGGCATCGGCGGGGATGCCGAACGAACTGCGGGTTGTGACGGAGCAGTTGAACGCCCTGCTGGGGCGGCTGGAGGAGGCTTTTGCGAGGGAGCGGCGTTTCACGGCCGATGCAGCCCATGAGCTTCGGACGCCCTTGGCGGGGATACGCGCTGCCATCGAGGTCGCCCTGACGCGGCCGCGGGATGTGGGGGCCTATCGGGCGGTGCTGGGCGAGTGCCTGGGAATTCTCACGCGGATGCAGTCTCTTGTGGCCGGACTGCTGATGTTGGCGAGGCTGGACGCGGGTCAGACGGGCCTGGACGCCGACGATGTTCGGCCGGTCGAGATGGTGGAAGCGTCGCGCGACCGGATGATGGACCGTCTGAGCGGCAAGGGTGTGGTGTTCGAGTGTGAGGCCCCGCCGCAGATCGTGTGTCGGGCCAATCGCCAGATGTTGACGATGATTCTGGGCAATGTGCTGGACAACGCGGCCGAGTATGTCAACGAGGGCGGATCCATCCACGTGGCCGTGCGAACCGCCGGGCGGAGTGTTGAAATCGAGGTAGCCAATACCGGCTCCAGACTGACGGATGAACAGGTCTCGCACGTCTTCGAACGATTCTGGCGGGCCGACGCGGCGCGGGGTGACACGGAGAACCACGCCGGCCTGGGGTTGTCGCTCGTGAAGAAGGCCGTCGAGGCGATGGGAGGCTCCGTGTCAGCCTCAACACGCGGCGGCGGGGTATTTGCCGTCATTTTGGTGCTGCCGACGCAATAGTCGGGCAAGCGGCCGCATGGGCAGGCTTACCCCCACAGCGGACGGTGGTGCGACGGTGGCCTTGGCGGACCTCTGATCATGGCCTTGTCCGGCCGTTGACGCCGTGGTACAATACCGTGGATACTCTGAGCACCTGCTGTGTCGTCCGCGCATCATGAAAGACTGTGGGGTACAAGCTATGAAGCGCATCTTGGGGGTGGTCGTTGTGTGTCTCTTATTGTTGCTCGAAGCGGGTTGCTTGTCCGAGAGCCGGAAGCCTTCCACGTCGCCGGCGGGCGCCGTCCTGGCCTCCGGACGGATGACCTTCGCCCGCACGGAACACGACTACGGCATGACCGCCCCCGGCTCCGTGCGCAAGTGCGAGTTTGCCTTCACCAACACCGGCCGCGACGACCTGCATGTCTACAAGGTGGAAGGCTGCTGCGGGATGATCACCCGCATGGACAAGCAGGTCTATGCCCCCGGCGAGGCCGGCACGCTGGAAGTGGAGTACTACGCCAAGACGATGCCCGGATTCTTCAAGCGGGCCGTGTACGTCTACAGCAGCGACCCCGACAACCCCAAGGCACGGCTTACCGTCGAGGGGATGGTCGCCGCCGCGGTGACCTTTGAGCCGAATGAGCTGATCCTCGATCCACGGCGAAAGACCGCACCCGATGTGGTGCTTCGCAGCATCGACAAGAAGCCGTTCGCCGTCGAGCAGATAACAGCCTCGTTACGAGGCATCCGCCTTGACCCGGGCCGCACGGGCGCCGCCAACAGGTATGTCGTTCGCGTCCTGGTCGATTGGGACCAGCTCGAGCAAGGGGCCACGGGATACGTAACGGTCAAGACGACGCACCCGGACTGTGATTCGGTCAACATTCCGTTCCAGGTGCTTTCCGCGTACCAGGCCAATCCATCATTCCTGAGCCTGTTCAACGTGGGTGGCGGGCGGCCGATCCCGCGGAGTATCTGGGTGCTGAACAACTACGGCGAGCCCTTCAGCATTGAGTCCGTCAAGAGCGATGAAGGCTGTGTCCGGCCGGTCTCGTCAACTCCCATCGCCAACGGCTATCAACTGGCGCTCAATGTGGTGGCCCCGCCGCCCGCGGGCCAGAGGAGTTTCAAGGACACCATCTCCATCGCGATACGCAACGGGCCGGTTCTGCGGATTGAATGCTACGGCGTTTATCAGGAGGATTCGCCGTCGAAGCCGTAATGGACGGGGTCTATTCGTACTGGTGCGTCGCCTCGGTCTCGACCACGGGCCTGCCGAGCTGGTCGGTGTTCATCTCCACCATGAAGCGCACGTCTCCGGCCTTGACGGCCCGCACCTTCACCGTCCAGGTGGCCTCGGCCTTGGGCGCCAGCGCCGGCAGCGGCGCGAACCGGACCCTGTTGCCGATGAGAAGCCCCGCCGTCGCGCCGCTGGAAGACACATAGCGCTGACTGTCCTCGAGCGTGCAAAGCATGGCGATATTCGTTCCCGTCTGCGACCCCTGATTCGTGGCCGTGATCACATAGGTGACGTCTTCGCCCACCGGAATGGGATCCTCCACGTCGATGACCTCCAGCAGTATCGCGGCGATGCCCGTCACGGTCGTCGTGGCGGTCGCTTTGACGCCTTGCGCACAGTAGGCGGTGGCCGTGGCGGCATTCGTCACGGCCCCGGCCGCCGTGGGCACGCAGGACAACGACATATCGCGGGACTGCCCCGGCGCCAAGGCGTCGAGCTTCCAGACGACCTTGGACCCCGCCACCTGTCCGCCGGACGACGGCTGAATCGAACCGGCCTGCGGGGGCAAGACATCTTCGACCACGACATCACGTGCGATGCCATCACCCTTGTTCGTCACCCGCAGTCGGTACGTCACCGGCGAGCCGATGTACGCCTTCTCGGAGCCGCTCTTGGCCAGTTCGAGCACAGGTTGTGTTACGGCCAGCCTCTGCGCCACGGATTCGGCCTTGACGGCCCCGGCGACGGTTGCGGCCGCCTTGGAGCTGTACGTTCCTGCCTTGGAGGCCCTGACCACCACCTCGAAGCGGCGCGAGCCGCCCGGCGGAAGATCCCCGGCGCTCAGGGCGATATTGGAAAACCCGTCCTGCGTCGTAAGCCCGGCGGGGAGCGTCTCGGCGACTCGGACATCGGTGGCGGCGCCGGTGCCCGTATTGGCAATCGCGTATCGTATCGTGACCGGATCACACAGGAGCGTCTGATCGGGGCACAGGCGGGTCAGCACGAGTTTCGGCTCCACGACCTTTGTGTTGGCGCAGCCGCTGACGGCCCAGGCCACATGGACACAGTGTTCCAGACAACCGGTCTGTCCGGCCCTGCCGACGACCGTGATGTCCTTGGCGGCCCCGGCCACCAGCGTCGGAATCATCCAGGTCAGCGTGCCGCCCTCGACCTTGGCCGCCGGGTCGGCCCGGACATAGGAGAAGCCCTTGGGCATGGCCTGACTGACCTGCACGGCCTGCACGGGCCCGGTGCCGCCGTTGGAGACAGTGATGGTGTATGTCAGGGGCGCCTCAGGCTGTATTTCGGATGGGGCACGAAGGTGAACCGTCACGGGATAGGCTGCGCTGAATACACTCGAGCCGCAGTCCGTTGAGACAGGCAACGGCCCTGGTTCGACGGCTGGAGTTGGTGCGGCGGCCACCGATGCCGACCGGGGTTCGACAACAATCGGCCGCGGTTCGTCGCGATCACAGCCAAGACACAAGGCCGCCACGACCAGCGTAGACCACAAAAGGCGTGATAGAGTCATCCTTTCCTCCTTTATGAGCACGCCGGGACATGAGCCGCAACCACCGGGATCGTCCTTGTCGGCGGTACCAAAAAGGGCGGCGCGAGGCTCTCGCCTCGCGCCGCCGCAGATGCCATTAGGGGTTACTCATACACATGGGTGGCTTCCGTCTCCACCACCGGTCGACCCAACTGGTCGGTGTTCATTTCCACCATGAAACGAACGTCGCCCGCCTTCAAGGCCCTGAGCTTGACCTGCCAGGTTGCCTTGGCCTTGGGCGCCAGGGTGGGCAGCGGAGCGAACTTCACGGTGTTGCCAGTCAGCGCTCCAGCCGTGGCGCCGCCCGCTGACACAAACTGGAAGTTCTCTTCCAGGGTGCAGACGATAGTGATGTTCGTATCCGGGGCCGAGCCCTGGTTCGTCGCCACGATTATGTAGGTCTCCTCTTCGCCGAGGGCGATGGGGTCGTCCACGTCGATGACTTCAAGCAGAATGGCCGCGATACCCTGGACCGAGGTGGTCACGGAGGCGCGGACGCCGTCGGCGCAGTAGGCCGTCGCGCTGGCCGTGTTCTGCAGCGCCGCTGCCTGAGACGGCATGTAGGCGATGGTCACGGTCTTCGACGCGCCGGGCGCCAGCGTGCCGACCGTCCAGGACGCCTTCGAGCCGGAGACCACGCCGCCGGCGCTGACCTTCACGTCGGTTACACCGGCCGGAATCGTGTCCTCAAGGATCGTGTCTTTGGCTACGCCGTCGCCCTTATTCGTCAGCACGATTTCGTAGCTGACGGGACGGCCCAGATACAGCCTCTCCGGCCCGGTCTTGGTAATCGCGAGAATCGGCTGGGTCACGACGGTCTCCGTCACGTTCGACTCGACCTTGATCCCGGCGGCCGACGTGGCCAGGCCCTTGTTGCTGTACTTGCCGACCTTCTGGGCCTTCAGCGTGGCGGCAAAGGTCTTCGACTCGCCCGGCGCCAGCGAATCCACCGCGAATGCCACCTCGTTCTGACCGGCCGTTGTCTGCAGGCCCGCCGGCAGCGTATCGACCACCTTCACATTGCGGGCCACGCCCGTTCCGGTGTTGGTGACGACAAACTTGACCTGGATCGGATCGCAGATCAGCACCGCCGGCGTCGCTTCCTTGGTGAGCCTCAGTTTGGCTTCTGTCACATTCACATAAGCGCAGGCGGGCATCACGTAAGTCACCGTCGAGCACTGTTCGACACAATCGGTGGTCGTCGCCGAACCCACGACCTTGATCTCCTTGCTGGTCTTCGGATCCAGACGGTCGATGCCCCACATGATCTTGTTGCCGTCGACCTTGCCCGGGATGCTCGAACTGGCGAACTTGTAATTCTTGCCGACATGCTCGGTGACGACGACATCCGTCAGGGGCGTGGCTGCCAGGTTTGTCACACGAATGGTGTAGTCAAACGTGCTGTTCAGTTGAACCTCCTTGGGCAACGACTTGTCCAACTGAATCACCCCGCAATCCGGCGACGGGTACACCTGCGTGACAATGTAAGGACCGCAGTCGCTCGGGGCCGCCGCGACCGGCTTGGGTTCTTCCTTCTTGGGCTCTTCCTTGGCGGCATTCAGCGGCACGCACTCCTTGGCCCAGAAGACCTTGTGCTCCACCTCCGGCGCCACCGGCCCATTGCCCTTCCATTCGTGATAACTCCCGCAACTGTAGCAGCCCGACAACACCATCGGCGCTACCAACAGAAGCACGACCAACACCATCTGCTTCGCTTTCATCTCAGTTTCTCCTTATAAACCCGTGAAGACAGAAAGCTCGCTTGCAACACAACAAGACGAGTTCAACATCTGTTGCCGGCTCATCGTAAAATGCCCGTCACTACGATGTTAATCGCACATGTTGATAGGGTCGCTCTGCTGACACGGCCCCCCATGTCAATGCCCCATTGTACCCCCAAACGCAGGGCAAGTGTCAAATATTTTTTGAAAAATTCTGCTTCTTGGTGGACAGGTTCTCTTGGAGGGCCGCTCGGCCCGAATTCCCAGGCCTTTTCTCGCTGAGAAACGGGGTGTCATGTCCTCACTTTGGCGGGACAGGGTCGAAACGCACGGCCTTCGCGCAATTGGAGGATGCGAGGGTCATTGGAATGCGTCTATTTCGGGGATTGGCGACGTGCAACTTGACAGGGCCGAGGCGGCGGCTATAGTGAGAATGCTTGCCGCCGGTGGTTTGGCGGGATGGATCGAAGCGGGGGGCAGGGATGCCCCGTAATTTGCGGTACGGCCGGATCGGCTGGAATGTGATTATAGGTAAGGAGATGGTGCAGATGGCGATGCTTCTGGGTTACGATGTGGGTAGTTCGTCGATCAAGGCGACGCTTCTGGATGCCGCTACGGGCAATGTCCTGGGCGCCGCGACGTCTCCGGACAGGGAATTGGAGATATTGGCCCCGCGGGTCGGCTGGGCCGAGCAGCAGCCGCAAACGTGGTGGGAGCACGTGAAGAAGGCGACGGCCAAGATCAAGGCCTCCGTATCTTTTAAGGCGGCGGACGTCAAGGCCATCGGTATTTCCTACCAGATGCACGGGCTTGTGTGCGTGGACAAGGGCGGCCAAGTGCTGCGGCCGGCGATTATCTGGTGCGACAGCCGGGCCGTGGCCATCGGCGAGAAGGCCGCGGCCGACATCGGGGCGGCGAAATGCCTGCGGCGGCTGTTCAACCTGCCGGGCAATTTCACGGCCTCGAAGCTGCGCTGGGTCCGCGAGAACGAGCCCAAGGTCTATGCGAAGATTCACAAGGTCATGCTGCCGGGCGATTACGTGGCGATGCGGATGACCGACCGGATATGCACGACCGTGTCGGGATTGTCCGAGGGCATCATGTGGGATTTCGCGGGCGAGCGGCCGGCGGACTTTGTGCTGGAGAACTACGATATCGATCCGTCGCTGGTGGCCGAGACCGTGGGTACATTCGCCGTGCAGGGCGAGTTGACGGCCGGTGCGGCGAAGGAACTGGGCCTGGCCTCAGGGACGCCGGTGAGTTACCGGGCGGGCGACCAGCCGAATAACGCGCTGAGTCTGGGCGTGCTGGAACCCGGCGAGATCGCCGTCACCGCCGGAACCAGCGGCGTGGTCTACGGCGTCAGTGACAAAAAGAGCTACGACAAGCAGTCGCGGGTCAATGTCTTCGTGCACGTCAATCACAGCGAGGCGGCCCCGCGGTACGGCGTGCTGCTGTGCCTCAACGGCACGGGGATTCTCAACAGTTGGCTCAAGCACAACTTCTCGGGCGGGCTGGATTATCCCGAGATGAACGCCCTGGCGGCCGAGGCCCCGGTGGGCTCAGATGGGCTGGTGATCCTGCCTTACGGCAACGGCGCCGAGCGGACGCTGGGCAATCGCAACATCGGCGCATCCGTGCATGGATGGAACTTCAATGTGCATAAACGCCCGCATATCCTGCGGGCGGCGCAGGAGGGCATTGTCTTCGCGTTGAATTACGGCCTGGCCATCTGCCGGGACATGGGCATCGAGCTGAAGACCGTCAAGGCCGGGCACGCGAATATGTTCCTGAGCCCCCTTTTCGCCGAGGCCTTCGCCACGGTCACCGGCGCAACCGTGCAACTCTATAACACCGACGGCTCTCAGGGGGCCGCCCGCGGCGCCGGCATCGGCGCCGGGCTGTACCGCGACCCCTCCCAAGCCTTCGCCGGCCTCAAACCCGTCAAGAGAATCAAGCCCAACCCGAAACTCACCAAGGCCTACCAAGCCGCCTACGCCGCGTGGCAGCAGGTCCTCAGAAGCCAGTTCTGAGAGAGAAGCGGCCTTCGCTTCCTGAATTGCACGCAGATTCTCGGGCCTCTTGTCTCACAAGTGCATGCAGAAATGTACAACTCGAGATTTCTTTTGATGTGGCGAGGGGTTATGCTATAGCACATGAAGGCAACCGTCTACATCGAAACATCGGTGATCAGCTATCTCACGGCTCAGATCAGTAGAGATCTCGTCGTTGCCGCACATCAGCAATTGACGATCGAATGGTGGCAACAGGCGCTTCCGCAGTTCCAGCCGTTCGTCTCGCCGGTGGTTCTTGATGAGATCGCCAAGGGCGACCCGGACGCTGCGAAAAGTCGTATGGATAGTGTGGCCGGGTTTGGCATCCTCGATATATCACCCGATGTTCGAGACTTAGCCGAGCGCCATTTTGCTGCCATTGAATTGCCCGACAGGGCGCGAGCAGACGCTTATCATCTCGCCTTGGCAGTCTGGCACGGCGTGGATTACCTGGTTACGTGGAACTGCACGCACATCGCGGGCGGAAAAGTCAAGTTGATTGTGCAGAAGGTCAACGCAGGCTGGGGCATCGGAACGCCTATCATCTGCACGCTGGAAGAACTGATGGAGACGTGACATGCGTAAGGACCCAATTGTAGAAGAGGTGCGTTCCATACGCAAAGAGATCGAGCAGCAGTATCCGGACGCCGAGTCGTTTTACCAGCATCTACTGCGACAGCAGGAGGCGTACGGGACGCGGCTGGTTCATCGTAAGCCGAAGAGGATACCTCGCACCAAGGCCTCCTGAAGACCACGCCAAAGAGCGTTGCCAATTCTCATCGCGAGTTCTGAGTGTCGATTTCCCGCAGCACGTCGTCGGCCGGGGATGAACCGATTTGACCCTTGTCGTAGGCATCTATGCGATCTTCGGCCTCGGCCGCCCATGCGGTGTCGATGTCCTTGCGGGCGGGGAAGTCGAAGCTTGCCAGTATCTGCTCGACCAGTCCGGCTCGGTCGATGGGCGACAGGTCCAGGGCCTCGCGCAGGATTTGTTGGCTCTGTGGCGCCATAAGATAGCTCCGGAAATCGCACATGTCTATGTTACCACAAGATCGCTGCCATTCAGAGAGCAATCAGCCGGGCTCAAATCCCGCGTCAGATCGGGGTTTTGGTGTGGTCGGAGAGCCTGGGGGCTGTTATAATCTGCGGGCCGGGTGGTCTGAGGCTGGTTTTTGGGCTTGGCCGGCAGGTCGCGCATGAATGTATAGACGGCACGCGTGGCTTTCATGATGAAATGACTCAGCAAGCAAGGAGTGGTCAAGATGGCAAACAAGAGTCTGCACAGTATCTGTCGTTGGACGTTCAATCCGGGCAAGGGCGGCTTCGTGCCGGGCGATATGCGGCCGCAGTGGGGCAAGGGCTTCGGCACGCCGGAGATGATCAAGCTGGTGGCCGACAAGATTACCCCGCGGATGCCCGCCAATGTGGCCCTGGGCATCGAGATGCACTATGACGCGGAGGTGGACGACAAGAACGCCGCCGCCGTGGCCGACGCCCTGGTCGATAGCAAGCTGCACCTGGCGATGATTACGCCGGGGGCGCACAGTCATTTCGCCTACGGCGGCATCGCCTCGCTGGACCCCAGCGAGCGCAAGGCGGCCGAGGACCTGGGCACGCGGACCGTGGACCTGGCCTACGGCAAGCTCAAGAAGGCCTGGCATCCCGATCCGGGCCTGGAGCCGGCCTTCGTGATATGGAACGGCTCGTTCGGCTACGACATCGCCACCGTGGGCGTCCGCTCGATGTACCAGAACCTCAAGGAGAGTGTCGCGGGCCTGTGCAAGTACGAGGCCAAGGCCGGCGGCAAGCTGTGGATCGGCTTCGAGCCCAAGCCCAACGAGGGCCATCCGGCCATGCTGATCCCGACGGTCGCCAGCGCCATCGTCTTCTGGCGGAAGGTCGAACAGGAGTTCGGCGTCTCGCCCAAGCGCAAGGGCGTCAACAAGGAGTTCGGTCATTCCGAGATGATCGGCCTGGACCACGTCCATGATACGGTCGAGGAGCTCGACAACGACATGATGGTCCACATGCACCTCAACAGCCAGGGCTACAACGATGGGATTATCCTCGGCGGCCCCGGCAAGTACGATATCGACCACGGCGCCCGCATCAACGGCATGAACATCGCCATCGCCGGGCTGATTCAGCAGGCCGGCTACGCCCGCTGGAAGGGCCACGACATGCAGACCCGGGCCTATGACAACGCCGAGCAGGGTATCGACCGCGTCATCCGCAGCGTGCTGAGTTGGGAGGCCTGCGAACAGGCGGCCCGCGAACTCGACACGACGCTGTTGATGGAGGCCCTGATCAACCGCCGCACCGCCCAGGCCGAGGACATGATGCGCCACGCCGTCGTCGCCGCCCACAAGGCCTTCGACAAGATGTACAAGTAGGCTGAATTAAAGGGGTCCGGTACATTCTTCCGGTCAGTGTCTCCACGGATTGCAGGAACGAATGATTGCCGTGGGCCAGGCCCAAGAATGTACCGGACCCCTTCGGCTAAAGGATAAGCATGGCGTCGCCGTAGGAGTAGAAGCGGTAGCGCTGGGCGATGGCGTGCCGATAGGCGTTCAGAACGGGGTCGAGCCCCGCGAATGCCGCGACCAAAGCCAGCAGCGTGGACCGGGGCAGGTGGAAGTTGGTGATCAGGGCGTCGACGGCCTTGAAATGGTAGCCCGGCGTGATGAACAGGCGGGTCTGCCCGGCGGCTGGTTGCACGCGGCCCCGCTCGTCGGCGACCGTCTCGAGGGTGCGGGTGCTTGTCGTGCCGACGGCGATGATGCGTCCGCCGTGCTCGCGGGTCTCGTTGATGATGGTGGCGTTCTCCGCATCGAGGACGAAGGTCTCGCTGTGGATGCGGTGGTTCTCCAGCGTCGATTCGGTGACGGGCTTGAAGGTGCCGGGTCCCACATGCAAAGTGACACGCGCCAGGCGTATCCCGCCGGCCCGCAGGGCCTCGAGCATATCCAGCGTGAAATGCAGCCCCGCCGTCGGGGCGGCCACGGCCCCGGGCTTGTCGGCGTAGACGGTCTGGTAGCGAAGCAGGTCGTCGGCCGCCCGTAGCACGGGCATCCTGCCCGTGTGTGTCGAGTCCCGGCGCACCGCGCCGGGATTGCCCGTGTGTGTCGCGGGCGTCTCGCCGGTGTCTTGTGACAGTCTCCTCGCATGGGCGTCGCGCTTGATATACGGCGGCAGCGGCGGATAGCCGATCCGGGCCAGGACCTCAAGGGCCGCAAGGCCGCTGTCGGCCGCAATCGTGCACTGACCCTCCGCGTGGACCTCCACCAGCCGCGCAGCGCAGAACGCCCGTCCGCAACGGTCCAGCAGGTCGAATTCCTCGCCGCCCCGCAACTTCCGCAGGCCCTTGAGATAGACCCGCCAGCCGTATTTCGTATCTCGTGTTCCGTTGTTCG
>DDXG01000063.1 GCA_002347125.1 Phycisphaerales bacterium UBA2266 | reverse complement strand
TTCTCCTGAATCTGCTTCCGCAGGCTCTTGTATTCCTTCTCGGCGTCGGTCAGCGTCTTCTTTTCGTTAGCAGAAAGCTCCTCGTCGTTCTTCTCCTTCCGCGTCGTCTTCACCGCTTCTGACTTGTTGATGATGGTCTCGATATCCTGATTCAGGCTTCTAAACCCCTCGATGCTCATAAGGGCGGCCATCGCCTCCTTGTTATCCATGAGACGCTGCAGAGTACCGTTGTCCACATTGACCAACAGCGCACTCTCCCACCGCCGCGCCAGAAGGGTCGCCGTGGTCCCGCTCATCGCCATATCGAGAATGCCGGCGGCGTCTATCTGCTTCATTGAACTACCATCGTAGGCCAGAACCGGCAGAAAGCTGATGAACTCCGCCACCTTCGTCTCCGGATTGGCCTCGTCGACGTTAAGACGGCAACTGTAGTCGGCGATCTGTCGCAACGCCCTGTCGGGCGCAAAGTCGAAGACATAACACTCCTCCTTGATGACCTGCTCCTCGTTTGGGGCGATGCCGTCCGGATTCCTGACAGTCCACGGCGATTGCACGCGGAACGCCGCCTGAAAATACGTTTCCGGGCTGGAGCAGTTGCGGAGCATGAGAATCCCGGTCCACGGTTTGACTGTGACGCCCGTCGTCAGCTTACCGCATGAGAGCGTGATGGTCTTGGTCTTCAGAGGGTCATCCATGGCCTCCCGCACGGGCGGGAGGGCCGCTACGCCGATCCCCGCGGCGCTACCCGCCGCCAGGATGACCGTGTAGTCGTGGTAAAAGCGGTTCTGCCGCATTGCCAGGAGGTTCCGCATGGCATGACAGGAAGCAACACTTGGCAGAAACCAGAAGGTGTGCGACAGCACGCAGAGCAGCCGGCCGTCCGAGAATGGCATCGGCGGTTTCTGCGCACCGAGCTTCAGATTGTCAACGCTGGTTGGCATGAACGCGCCGCGAATCAAGTCAAGCCACTTCTGAACTTCGTCTTGATACGCGAACTTCGCACTCTTTCCAACACCTTCGGCACAGAAGAACACATTGAGATCGAACTCATTGAACTCCCCCTGCATGGCGATTTCCCGGATCGCATCGGGCAACTGGTAGGTCAGTAGCACCATGCGAGGCAGTGCCGCGTAGGGATTGTCCGAGCCCTTCCATTCCCGCTTGGCCCTCTGTTCATCCGAGTACGTCCAGTTGAATATCTGCTCCTCGATGAACTCGCCCGATGCAATCGCCCGAAACGGCGTCCCGGACAGATACAGGTAATGGTTCGTTGTGATGGGCATGATATCTTCATCGTAATAATCAAGCCCTTCGCCATCAGCGAACTCTCTTTCTTTCTTATCTTCCGCCTCGAACAGCTCCTTGGCATTTTCCCGCCATGCGCCGTAATGGTATTCATCGAATACAACACAGTCCCAATTGATGGTATGTACCCATTCGTTCTTGGTCTTGATTCCGCCGGTGCTTGTATTCTTGCCCAGATAATCCTGGAACGAGCCGAAACAGACAAAAGGCTTCTTCTTGTTCGCGTCTTCGTAAGACAGTCCGCCCGGCTTGATGAACTGCCAGCCCTGGAAGTCCACATGGCACTTCAGGTCTTCTTCCCAGGCGTTCTGCACGGCCGGTTTGAACGTCATGACAAGCACCCTTCGCCATCCCATCTTGAGTGCCAGTTGATAGGCGGCGAAGGTCTTCCCGAATCGCATCTTGGCGTTCCAGAGGAAGTGCGGCGGCTTGTTGCGGTTCTCCTTGCGGAAGCTCTTGAAGTAAGCGGCCGTCTTTTCGACCGCTTCGACCTGCTCCGGCCGCATCTTGAAATCGAGCGACCGATTCTCTTCGTTCAGTTGGCCGGTCCTGACGGCGATGACCGCGGCCTTCACGTCGGCGACGGTGCACCGGAACCATTCCCCCTGTGGGTTCTTCACTCCGTTGATGCGCAGCATCCGGTGAACATCATGGTCCGTGAATACCGTACCGTCATTGCGCATCGCAGGTTCTTCCAGTACGATCCGATACGGCGGCTTGCCGGGTCGCAACGTCGGATACTGCTGCGCCACGCGGCTCTGTACGTCCACGGTTGTGTAGCCCACCTTGAGCAGGCCCGCATATTGCGGGTTCGTGTCCGCGTAAGCGTAGATCGTGGGCCGCGAGTCCGGGCGTGCAGGGAAGAACTCTTTACGCATCCCTGTTTCCTTTCAGCCGTTTCCTGGGCGTTCCCGGCGGCAGGAAATTCTCGCCCGTTACCACACTTTTTCCCGTTTTCTGTTCCAGTTCCAGACGCGCCCGCCTGGCGATTCGTCCGCCCTTCTTCCCGGCCTCCGCGTTTTCCCCCATGCCGGTGGCCTCGACGCTCTGGGCGATTTGCCGGGTGGACAGCTCGGCCAGCGCCGTGAAGATCAGTTCCGCCTCGCTCATATGGTCGCGCAGATTCTGGGTCTTGAGGCCCTTGATGTCCTTGTGCTTCTTAACCGAAACTCCGCTCCACTCCTGATGGATGATGTTCGTCAGGATCGCGTATTCATCCTCGCCCTTGATCTCGTGGTCTTTCCAGTAGTCGGTCAGTTTGTTGCGGGTTTCCTGCCCCATCATCCGCTGCTGGATCCATTTCTCGCTGCGGCCGTGCTGTTGCCAGTATTCGCGGGCTCGATCCAGTGACCGCGCAGGGTCGCTCATATCCTGAATCCGCTCATAACCCACCTTCGCCAGCCAGAGCTTGATCGGCTCGGCCTTGGGACTGGGAACCGACTGGATCAGACGCAGAAGGGTCTGCGGATCGGCCACATCGGTGAGGTATGATTTCCCGTCGGCCGCTGGCAGTTTCAGTCGGTTACATTTTGTAACCGACTCGCTTCCCTCCTTCTTCAGGCGGTTCTTCAGTACTTTCCAGTAGTTGCGCGCCGCCTGATAATCCCGCTGCTCGATCAATGCCGCGACAATATCCACCACCGAGAAATACCAGGTCTCCGTCTTCTCATCGTAAGTCCGGCGGATTCTGAAGTTCTCGAAAACCGCCAGAGCACGGTCGCTTTTCATGGCCTGTTCTCCCAACTGTCGACAAATCGTCGATGCTTCAAACAGATCGGCGCAATCTGTGGATGCTTCTCACTCACCGTTTGCCTCCATTGGGCGGACTATCGATTCGATGAACGCGATCTCACTCGCGGAGAGAGCATACTTCGCGCAGAGGTCTGCGTCCGTCCACTGCCTGGTCCACTTCTGGGTTGGGACGAAGGTATAGACCTTGCGCGTTGTGTCCTGCGATGGCTTGTGCAGGAGAATCAGGAGGCGAGTCAGGCGACAGGAGAGGTAGGATAGAACGCTCTGGGCCTCAGCCTTGGAGTCAAACGGACCAATGCAGAGATACGTCTCCGACGAGATGCTGCCTGGCTCTCCGACGAACGGCGTACTGATAATCCGGTGCGGGTAGGTGTCTCTGTTGCCGGTCCCCGGAGCGGCCCGGCCCACATAGACCTTCCACTTGTCGATGAGGTCAGTGCCAGTCGTGATAGAGCTTCTAGCTGTGTATCCCGTACCGCCGTTCTGATAGACCAGCACGTCACCGGCGCGCTTCGTTGCCTTGCCCTTGAATGTTGTCTCCAGCCCGAACGGCTTTCTGGAGCTCACCAGCCGGTCGAAACGCTTACTGTCAGGCAGCGCCAGCGATTGCGATTTCCTGTTCTCGACAGCAAGGACCTTCTTGAGGATTGACAGCCCTTCATTGAAGCGGATGAACACGTCCGCGCCTTCTTCAAGAAGCGAACGATGGGCTGTGGAGACAGGCCAGTCCTTGAAATGGGTGGTGACTCGGCAGGGCCCGGGATTGTCCCGGCCCCAGAGGAAGTAACAAACGCCGCCCTTGAGGCCCACCCCCGGGAAAGCGTCCGACGCACTGAGATAATCGTCAATTGAGCGCAAGCGATTGTCAGTGAGCATCGACTCTCTGAATTCATCCAAACCCTTACCCCCCGCGAACCATCGGGAAGGGATAATCATCGTCAAGTAACGAGGATTGAGTTTCTTCGCCTGTTCAATGAACAAGTGATAAATCGGTCGCGCACTTTCTCCAAACCCCCCGTCGCTCAACTGATAGGGCGGGTTGCCGATAATGACGTCGAATTTCATCTTTACTATCTCCTCGNNTCTTCGTTGGCTCCGCAGAAGGCGCAGCGCCCATTTTCCCATTTGTGCTCGATGCGCTCAAAGCGGATGTTGCCTTCGGGATTGTTGAAGCTCTCGCAGACGGAGTACTTGCCGTTGGCGGTCTTGGAACAATAGACCGAGCGGCGGGAGAGCAGGGCCGTCAGTTCGGTAATCGCCAGGCCGAAGAGCTGATTCGTGAAGATGTGGTTGATGCGCTGCTGCTTGTCCGGGATGGCCCCGGCCAGTCCGGCGTCGAGCCGTTTGGCGATTTCCCGCAGGAATACGCCCGACTTGCAGGCCGGATCGAGGAAAGTGGCCCTGGGATCACTCCATAGCTTCGCAGGCAGCAGATCGAGAATCTCGTTGGCCATCGCCGGCGGCGTGAAAACCTCGTCGCTGCTCAGGTTGGCCAGACACGTCAACACATCCGGGTTGTAGCTATTCTCGAACATCCGCCAGCTTCAAGTAATGGGTCAGGGGGTACTCCTTGACAGGTTCCGGGAAGAAGGCCTCTTCTCCAAGATCGGAGAACAGCGGCTGCTCTTTCGTCCCGGCGAACGACAACAACTCATGAAACGCAAAATCCCTGCGCTTCATCATACTGCCGTTGACCAGTGCCCATTCGGAAAAGACGATCGGCCGTGGATCGTCGCCCACGGTCATCAAGGTCAGGGCATCGCCCCAGATGATATTGCGTTCGAGGATGTACTTGACCGCCGCCAGGCATTCCTCTCTGAAAAGACTCTCGTACTGCCGCGTGAAGACAGCCAGCAGTCGCCGGCGGCAGTCCTGGACGTTATCTTGCAGTATGTCAATGCCATAAAGGCTGGACACGGCCAGAACGCTGTACCGTTCGTATTCCAATGGGCTCTTGCCGTAGCGGGATTTGACGATGCGCAGCTTCCGTTCGAGAATCTCCGCCAGAAAGTTCCCTGTGCCGCACGCAGGCTCCAGAAACCGCGATTCGATCCTCTCCGTTTCCTGCTTCACGAGGTCAAGCATGGCATTGACCTCGCGCTTGGCGGTGTATACCTCGCCGTGGTCGGCGACTCTCTGCTTTGAATTGACCAGTTTCTCCATTACTGCCGCCCAAGTTCCGCCGCGCGCGACCAGGCGCACCACTATCTGGTTCATTATGCCGGCAGCGCCCCCTCCCGTCAAGCTGCAATAGCGGCTAAGAACTAAACGACGCACGACTGCCGACCATGGGCGATTTCACCGGCCGGCCGGTGGGAGGGTCCAGGCGTTCAGCAGGAGGGTCAATTCGCGGAAGTCGATGATGCCGTCTCCGGTTCGGCGGGGGATGCGGTCCATGAAGGGGTTGTCGGTCAGCCACATCGCCGCCAGGGCCGCCAGGTCGTGTGCGTTGGTCTTTCGGTCGCGGTTCCAGTCGCCCTCGTAGGGCAGCGTCTCCGGCAGCATCCGCATCTCGGTGGTGAAGTGGTAATCGAACTGCCCGGCCCCCTGAAACGGGCTCTCATAGACCAATTCCACGAAGAACGCGGTCCAGCCCGTCGGCGGCGCCGGCACGGCCGCCACATACAGCCCGCCCCCCAGGTCCGCCGGCGGGCTGCTGGTCCACGCCTGGCCGATCGTCACCCGGCGAAAATCCCTGGCCGTCGGGTTGGTCGCCCGCCAGAGGTTCACGGCCTTGGGCGGGTCCGTCGTCTGCACGACAATCGAGCCATCGTCCAGCAGGGCCCACTCGAACCGCGGCCGCGGCGTACCGTTGAGGAACGCATCGTAGTACGCCACGAGGCCGTTCAAGACATCCTCGTAGGCCCCGGTCAGGTAATGGTCGGTGTTGGGCACGTGCCGCAGGTAGGTCTCGCCGGGCAGCGCGTCGATGTAGTACTGGATGGAGTCCGGCACGAAGAAATCGTCGCCGGCGGAGTTGACGATGAACTTGGGGATATCCAGCCGATCCGCGTACGCCAGCGGGTCCACGATATCGAGCAGGGCCGTCGCTTCGCCGGTGCCGAGCCGGTCGAAGATGCCCATATCCTGATAGGGCCTCAGGGCCTCGGCCCAGAAGCCGTAGCTGGCCCAGTGGTGCGGGAACGACCGCTTCATGTTCAGCAGGTCGCCGACAATCGGGGCGATGGCCGTTACGCGGGTGTCCATGGCGGCCGTCAGCCAGGCCGTCCACGCCCGCTTGGAGCCGCCGGCCAGCACGAAGTGGTCGATCGGCTTCTGCTCGGTCGCCTGCGTGCCGACGAATGTCTGCACGGCGTCCATGCACCGCACGACGGACTTGACCATCGGCAGTTGCACCGGCCAGTAGGCGTCGCCGCCGTCGAGGTACTTGCTCCAGGAGTAGGCGATGATCTGGTCCTCGGACCGCGGGGTGGCCTCGTCCGCGAATTGCAGCGGCTGGTTCGGCACGGCCGAGAGCACCGCAAGCACCGACCGGGTCCCGGCCGCCAGTTGCCTGTACGCCGGGTCTATCGCCGGGGCCGGGTCCGTGTTGTAGCCGTCGTTGATGAGGATCATGGCGGTCCGCTTGGTCGCCCCCAGCAGGCCGTCCCATTCCGGCACGACAATCGTGACCCAGTGCTTCCAGAGCACGTGGTCCACCTCGCCTGCATCGCGCCAGGCCTGAGACGTCAGGTCCAGCGTATAGCCCCGCGTCAGCGTGGACCAGTCGAACACCCCCGACCCGACGCGGACATAGGAGTAGTTCGTGTCGGCCGCCGCCACGTAGTCATCCAGCGCCGTGGCCCCGGCCACCCCCGCAAAAGCCAAACACACGCCCATCGCAAGCCATCCCGCCGATACGGTATACGCCGCCCTTTTCATGTCTGCTCCTCGCGTGTCCTTGCCTGTTTTCGTATGCAAACACCGATGCCCCCAGTATACGTCCGATACGCCCCCGTGTCAAGCGGCAGGCATGACACATGACGCATGACTCACGACTTTTGTGTTGGTCGGCTCTCTTGGCGGTTTGCGTTGGGGTCATGCTTTTTGCTCTTGGCTATTTGCATTGGCTCGCTACACTATGCCATCAACGGACTGTATATGAAACGAACCGCGACCCCATACATCCTGCTCGCCCTGCTGACCCTGTGCGGCTGCGCGAAGCGACCGCCCGTGGAGATCGACAGCGGCATGCGCCTGGTCATGGGCACTTACGCCCGCGCTGTCGTTGTGGCCGGCGACAAGAGGACCGCCGATGCCGCCATCGCCGACGCCTTTGCCCAACTCGAGACCGTCGATGCCCTCATGAGCGACTACAAGAGCGACTCGGAGGTCTCCCGCGTCAACACCAATGCCTTCCGTGAGCCCGTGCAGGTCAGCACCGCCACCTTCGCCGTGATCGACAAGAGCCTCTACTACAGCCGCCTGACCGACGGAGCCTTCGACATCACCGTCGGCCCCATTACGAATCTCTGGCGGGCCGCCGCCAGGAGCAGGAAGCCGCCTACTGACGAGGACATCGCCGCCGCCCGCGGGAAGGTCGGCTATGAGAAGCTCATTATCGATCCCAATGCCCGCACGATCCGTTTCGCCGTCGAAGGCATGGCGCTCGATCTAGGGGCCATCGCCAAGGGCTACGCCATCGACCTGGCCCTCGAAGCCGCCCGCCGACACCCGATCCACGGCGTCCTGGTCGACATCGGCGGCGACCTCCGCACATTCGGCCGCCCCACCCGCAACAAGACCCACTGGCTCATCGGCCTCGACGACCCGGCTCAGGGACCTGATGCCGTGGGCACGACTCCCCTGCTGGTCCTGCAACTTCAGGACGCCGCCATCGCCACCAGCGGAGATTATCGGCGTTTCTACCTCGTCGGCCATGAGAGGATCAATCACATCATCGACCGCGCCACCGCCTCCGGCGCCAAGGGACTGGCCAGCGTCACCGTCATCGCCCCGCTGGCCGTTGACGCCGATGCCCTGGCCACCGCCGTCACCGTCCTCGGACCCGAAAAGGGCCTGGCGCTTATCGAAACCATCCCGGATACCGAAGCCATCCTCATTCCCTCCCTCACGCCGGAACACCCCGCCCCGCGATTCATCAAGACCCCGGGCGCCGATTCCTACATCCGCAAGCAGGACTGATGGTGGATATGCTGTATCGAGCACCGCGAAATACTAACGGGCAGCCGGAATACTGTCTCACGCGCTCCTGGCCGCTTCGGCCGGGCCGGGATCGGCGTGCTCGGCCGGGGCCGTTCTGCCGCGATACACAATCACCTTCGTCGGGCACTTGGCCACGGCCGTCTGCGTGGCCTCGCTCGGCTGGTACCCGGCATAATCCATCCGCGCCAGATTATCCGCCACGGCGAACAGGTCCGACTGCCGCGCGCACAATCCGCAGCCGATGCACCCCACCTTGCACATCCCCCGCACGACCCGCCCGGTCTCCTTGTTGCTGCACGCCACCGTCAGCATGTTCTCCTGCGAGAATGGGACCATCTCGATGAGAGACCGCGGACATGCCCGGGCGCACGCCCCGCAACCGGTGCACTTGTCGTAATCGACCGTCGATAGCCCGTCAATCACGTGCAGCGCATCAAATTTGCAGGCCCGCGTGCAGTCTCCAAAGCCCAGACAACCGAACTTGCACGCCTGCACATTCGCCAGTGCATTGGCCGAGGTGCAGGAGGGCAGTCCCGTATACTCAGCGTAGAACGTCTTGTCGTCGCGATGCGCATGGCAATGCACGATCGGCCGCTTGGGCGCCCCCGCATCGCTGATCTGCAGGCACAGAATCCGCCCGATGGCCTCACTGGTCTTCGGCCCGCCCGGCGAACACTTGCCGATCAACTGCGGATCGGCGATCACGCCCTTGGCGTATCCGGAACACCCCGCAAAACCGCACGCCCCGCAGTCCAGGTGCGGCAGCACGGCGTACACCTGCTCGACCTTCGGGTCCACCTCCACCTTCAGCCGGATGCTGGCGATCAGCAGCACAATCGCAAACCCCAGCGCCAGCGCCAGCATCATCCCGCCGGCCTCCAGATACCGCAACATCACATCGCCCGAAACACCCAGCATCATCGTATCATCCCCGCAAAGCCCATGAACGCCAGCGACAGCAATCCGGCCGTAATCAGCGTAATCGGCGCCCCCCGCAGAGGCTCCGGCACATCAGCCAGGTTCAAATCCTCCCGAATCCCGGCCATCATGCAGATCGCCATCGTGAAGCCGATCCCCGCCCCGAAGCTCAGCACCACGGCGTGCAGCAGGCTGTCGATGCCCCACAGATTGATGAACAGGCACAGCCCCAGGATCGCACAGTTCGTCGTAATCAGCGCCAGGAAGATGCCGAAGCTGTCATACAACGTCGGAAAGAACTTGCGGACGTACATCTCCACCAACTGCACCGCGCCGGCGATCACCAGAATGAAACACACATACCGCAGCACCTCCAGGTTCATCGGAATCAGAACCACATGGTCGATCAGCCACGTCAGCGTCCCGCTGAGCGTCACCACGAACGTCACCGCCAGACCCATCCCGAACGCCATGTCGATCCGCCCCGAGACCCCCAGGTAGGGGCAGATGCCCAGAAACTTCGTGAACACCAGATTGTTCACGACGACAATCGAGATGAAAGCCAGCAGCAGTGTATTGACCGTATCCATAGCGTCGGCCCTATTGCTTTGTCACCTTCTTGACCAGTCCCAGCATCAGTCCCAGCGTCACGAACGCCCCGACCGGCATCGCCATCGCCGCCCACGGCGTGTACCAGCCTCCGGCCTCCGCCGTCCGCAGCACTGGGACCTCAAAAATCGCCCCCGTCGAGAACAGCTCCCGGATGCTCGCCAGCACGCACAACGCCGCCGTGAAGCCCGCCCCCATCGCCGCGGCGTCCACAACGCTGACGACCAGCCCGTTCTTGCTCGCGCAGGCCTCGGCCCGGCAGATGATGATGCAGTTGACGATAATCAGCGGCACATACGGCCCCAGCGTCTCGCTCATCGCCGGCACGTAGGCCTTGAGAAACAAATCCGCCACCGTCACGAACGTCGCAATCGTCAGCGTGAACATCAGAATCCGCAGATGCGGCCGGAGCATATTCCGCATCAGGCTCACGATGATATTGCTGCAGATCAGGACAAAGATCACGCAGCAGCCCATCGTCAGCGCCGGCTTGACCGCCGCCGTCACCGCCAGCGTCGGACACATTCCCAGCAGCAACCGAAGCACCGGGTTCTCCCGCCACAGGCCCGCGATCACCGTATCCTTCAACACGCCCGCCGTTACTTGCGTCTGTCCGGCCATATCCGCTCAGCCCTGCCCTTCCAGCTTCTGTCTCAACATATCCAGCGACTCATTCAGCAAGCCCTCCGTCCCGTCGGGTTCCGTCCGGCCGGGGGCACTCGGGGCCGGTCCGCCGGGTTCGGCTTTTGGAACTAGTCCGCGTTCGACCAGCGCCTCGCGTATCTGCGTCATCGCATGGTCAATCGTCCGGAACACCGCCTCGCTGCTGACCGTCGCCCCGCTGATCGCCACGATCTCCTCGTCGATCACCTTGTCGTCGCCCGTTGAGGCCAGCTTCAGCCCCGTCGCCGGAGCCCCGACGAACTGCTTGCGGTAGTACGCATATTTGATCTTGTCACCAAAGCCGGGCGTCTCGTTGCTGCTGAGCACATCGTACCCGGCCAGCTCCGTGAAATCCCGGTCCACGCCCACCACCAGCGCAATCTTGTCCGCAAAACCGGAGCCGATGAGGTTGAACGTCCAGCCGACCACCTGCTCGCCCTTGACCGCCTTGTAGGCCTCGACCTGCTGCGGCTTGCCCTGCGGCGAACGGATCTCCACGGCCGGCTCCAACGGCACGAAATGCTCGGCCTGAGGCAACAGCCCCCCGGCCAGGTGATTGAGCTTGTCGATGCGATTCTGCTCGATCCGAGGCCCCAACGCCGTGCTCGTCAGCGCCAACAGCAGCCCGAAACCGATCGCCGAGACGATCAGCAGCCAACTCTGCTCGATAAAGAACTTAACCTTTGCCACCGGGTTTGCCTCCGACGGGAATCACCTTGCAGAACCGGTCAATCAACGGCGTCACGCCGTTCATCAGCAATATCGCGTACATCACGCCTTCGGGATACTCTCCCACCACGCGAATCAGCATCGTCAGAATCCCCACCCCGACAGCGAAAATCCACATCCCTCGGCCCGTCAGCGGCATCGTCACCGGGTCGGTCGCAATAAAAAACGCACACAGCAGCATCGCCCCGCTCGTCAGATGGAACAACGGCTGCACGTAGGTCTCGGAAGCCAGCCACTGGCGGCTCGGCTCGCTGACCATATCGCCGTCCAACACAAACACCACCGCGGCGAACACGAACGCCGCCCCCAGCACCCCCGCCGGGATCCGCCAGTTGATCGTCCGCCGAATCAGCAGATACAACCCGCCCAGCGCCAGGGCCACGGCGCTGGTCTCGCCCAGGCAACCGCCCACTTCCCCCGTCACCGTCGAACCGAATATCTGCCTGTTGTACGTCGTCGCCCCCAGTTCGTTCTTGATCGCCGTCTTGCTCCACGCCAACGGCGTCGCCTGCGTTCGGGCGTCCAGTCGTTGCGGCGCCACCTTCGGCATGGCCGGGTCCACCGTCGCCGGGACCGTCCACGTCGTCATCAACGTCCCAAGCGAAGCCGCCATGAACGTCCGCCCCACCATCGCCGGGTTGAACACGTTGGAGCCCAATCCCCCGAACACCATCTTGCCGATCGCGATCGCCACGCAACCGCCCACCAGCGCCGCCAGCCACGGAAGCGCCGGCGGCAGCGAGAACGCCAGAATCACACCCGTCACCACCGCGCTGAAATCGCCCAGCGTATTGGCCCGCCCGCGAATCCGGTTGCACACCCACTCGGCCGCCGCGCACGACGCCACACACGCCGCCACCAGCGTCACCGCGTGAACCCGGAAATAGTACACCGCCGCCGCCAACGCCGGGGCCAGGCCGATCAGCACGTCGATCATCACCGACCGCGTCGACAGGGCCTTGCTCACATGCGGCGAAGGCGAAACCAGTATCTCCAGCTTGTTCGTCTGAGGCATAGCGTTCCCACATCCTGGCCGTCGGGCCTATTCCGGCATCCGTTTCTTCTGCCGGGCCACGAAAATCTTGCCCGTCTTGATATAACCCGTCAGTTCGATATTCGCCGGGCAGACGTAACTGCAACAGCCGCACTCGATACACGCGCTCATGTAGTAATCCTGGGCCACATCAAGCAGGTTGTTCTTCACCGCGTGTGCGATGCGTGTCGGATTGAGCCGCTCCGGGCAGACCTCCAAGCAACGTCCGCACCGGATACACGCCGTCTGCCGCCGCTTGAACTTCGCCGAGCCGATCTCCTGCTTTGTCAGGACCGTAATGGCCCCGCTGGTCTTCGTCAACGGCGTCTCCATGTCCGCGATGGCCAGCCCCATCATCGGCCCGCCCATCACCACTTTGCGGGCCTGTGAATTCAGACCGCCGCAGAACTCGATCAACTCGCCGGCCGTAATGCCCAGCGGCACGTAGTAGTTGCCCGGCCGGTCAATACCGCCGCCCGTTACCGTCACCACGCGATGCGTCAGAGGCCGCCCGAAGACCACCGCGTCCGCCAGCGCCGCCGCCGTCGCCACATTGATCACCACCACGCCGATCATCGGAGGAATGCCTCCGGTCGGCACGCTCTTGCCCAGCACCGCCCGGATCAACTGCCGCTCGCCGCCCTGCGGATACTTCGTCTGCAGCGGCATGACCTCGATTCCATCGGCCCCGGCCCGGCAGGCGTCGCGCATCACTTCAATGGCCCGCGGCTTGTTGTCCTCGATACCTATAATGACTCGCTTGCAGCCGGCGGCCTTCGTTGCCAGCCGGACCCCCGCCAGCACCTGATCCGTCCACTCCAGCATCAGCCGGTAATCGCATGTGATGTAGGGTTCGCACTCGCACGCATTGACGATCAGCGTCTCTTTCGGTGTGCCTTTGGGGTCCAGCTTGACGCGTGTGGGGAAACCGGCCCCGCCCATCCCCACCAGACCCGCCTCCCTCGCCGCATCGAGAATTGCGGCCTGCTCACAATTTTCAGTATCGAAATCGGCAAAACGCCCCGGATCGACCGCCGCGGGCCGCTCGTCAGGCGGGTCGGCCACAATCACAACCGCCATCGCCCGCCCCAGCACCGGGTGCGACCGAAGGGCCACCTCCTTGACCTTGCCCGCCACCGGGCTGTGAACCGGCGCCGAGACGAACGCCTGGGAATCGCCCACCTTCTGGCCGGCCGCAACCGTATCGCCCTTCTTCACGACAGGCTCGCATATCGCCCCGATATGCTGGCACAATAAGACCGCCGCCTCTTTCACCGGCGGTCCCGGAGCAATCGGTATCTCACAACTGCGGCCCTTACGACCCGGCGGATGCGACCCGCCCGAGAACGTCCTGCTGCCCGATAGTATCGCCATCACCGACAATGTTCACACCTGCCTTAACGTCTCAATAAACGCCTTGCCCACCCAAGACAAAACACGAAAAGCACCGCGACCGTGGCGGCGATGGCGAAACTCACGACCGTCGCAACACGCTCGCTTTCCAGTACTCCCCCAAGGGCCCGATCCGCCACGGCCAGCGCCGCGACGAATGCCCCGATAGGCAATACAAACGCCGCGATCACCGTCCATACCACCGAAGGGCCCGGACGGTGTCCGAGCACCCGGTACACCTCGCCGCAACGGTGTGCGTGTTCGCAGCCATTACAGAACTCTTGTCGACTCATACTTGACGACCGCAAGCAAAACGGTGTATTTATAATATGCCAAAGCAAATTGCAACTGCAACCTTCACAAAAATTGGGGGTCAATAACATGGCTGGCAGAATCAAACACCTCTTCACCTGCGTCCTCCTGCTCCTTATCGCCGGCTGCGCCACCAATCCGCTGACCGGCAAGTCCGAACTCATGTTCTTCCCGGAGAGCCAGGACCTCGAACTGGGACGGCAGTACGCCCCCGAACTCGAGAAGCAGATGGCGGGCCGCATCCCCGACGAGGCCCTCCAGAGCTACGTTACACAGGTCGGCCTGAGCGTCGCCAAGGTCAGCCAGAGCCCCCAGTGGGAATACGAGTTCATCGCCGTCCAGGACCCCATGATCAACGCCTTCGCCCTGCCCGGCGGCAAGATATTCATTACCCGCGGAATGCTCGAGAAGCTCTCCTCCGAGTCGCAGCTCGCCGCCATACTAGCTCACGAAACCGCCCACGTGGTGGCACGCGACACCACGGCCGCCATGAGCCGCGACATAGGGCTCCAGCTCCTGCTGACGGCCGCCGCCTCACAGACCAGCGCCCAAGGCGCCGGCACCCTGGCCCAGCTGACAGGCCAGATTATCGGCCTGAGCTACAGTCGAGGCGACGAGCGCCAGGCCGACTTGGCCGGTCTGGACTACGCCGTCAAGGCCGGCTACAATCCCTATGGCATGGTCGAGACGATGGAGATGCTGGCCAAGCTCTCCGAGGGATCCGAGCGTCCACCCGAGTTCTTCTCCACCCACCCCAATCCTGAGAACCGCGTCGGATACCTCACCAGCGCGATCGAGCGGAAGTACTACGGCCTGCCTGACAGACGCGTTGGCCGTGAAGACTACCAGCGGATCGTCCTCGACGCCCTCAAGCGGATACCCCCGCCACCCGCGCAGGATCAACCCACCCAGTAGCCCGCTTCTTGCCGAAACAAACAGAGCCCGGCGAAGACGTGCCGGGCTCTCGTCATTTCACAACCGCGGGCGTATTGCCTGCAAAGCCTGTATCGAGCCTCGAGTATCAAGTATCAAGCTACTGCCCCCGAGCCTCCTGCGCGGCCTTGCGATCCGCCTCCATCTGGCTGAACTTGCACTCCGGACAACGATCCCCGAAATCGTTCGGTACGGATCCATACAGCGACACTTTCTCACACTTGGCGCACTTGAAGGCCTTGTAGACACTCGGCTTGCCGCACTTTGTGCATGTCATCGCGGCGGCGCTGCTGGCCAGCGGATTAAGATGCTCCCGCTGAAATGTGCTGTACTCCCGCATGCTCACTTCGTAGCTGGCCCCGCACGCCGGATTGTTGCACTTGACCAACTGCATCTCGTCTGCGGGAATCTCCTGATTGCGATTACTGCCGCGGGTCGTCCAGAAGATGATCCCCGCCAGCGGAAACCCCACCACTACGATGCCGATCATAACCATCTTCTTGACGCCTTCGTCCATATCCGTATCTCCAACCAAAGCCAGTCTGTCGGTTCAATTAGGCCAACGGTTCAAGACTACCGCCCGTCGCGTCCTCTGTCAATTCATTCCGCGGGGCCGCCCTACGTCATGCCCAGCACGCGCCCCGGCTCCTCCGGGAAGCCCGTCCGCGACGACAGATAGGCTGACTCGATCACCGCCATTGCCCGCAGGCCCTCTCCAGCGCCACCCACCGGCGTATATTCCTGCGGCCGCAGTATCCCCAGCGCGAAGTCCTCCAGCGCCGCCGCCACCCGATCCGTGGGCCCATCCCCGCAATCCAACTGCTCCATGACCTGCCCGTCCCCATCATAAACTCTGAATGTGCCTTCACTTACAACATACACCGCATCGCGCCCGTAGAGCCGCAGGTACTCCTGCTGGCGCCCCACCCCCACCCGCCGAGACGCCACGACCT
>DDXG01000376.1 GCA_002347125.1 Phycisphaerales bacterium UBA2266 | reverse complement strand
GGCGGCTGCGGTCGATAGAATTACTTTGTGTGATAAAGTGAATTCGGTCAATGGAGGTCCTTACCATGAATCGGGACGAAGCTCAGATCCGAATGCAGGAGATTCAGCGGATTATGGAGCGGGCGACCTTGTGGACGATATTGCCGGGCACGGCGGCCCTCGTTGGGGGAATGATGGTCCTGGCGGGGTGTGTTGCCAGTTACCTGATGTTCCGCTCAATCGGCGATCCGCAGTTCGGCCTGATGGATTTCGCGTGTCTGCTGCAGCTCTCTCTGAACCTCCAGATCGCCTTCTGCGCCATGTGGTTTCTGATCGGGGCAGGCGGCTTTGTTCTGGAAATCCACTTCGCCCAGGTGCAGGCGGAGCGGCAGGGTGTCTCGACAAAGGGCCGCCCCGCCCGCCTGACGTTCTTCTCGCTGACCCCCAGCGTCGTTGTCGCCATGGTGCTGACCGTCAAGTTCCTCATCCCCACGGAACTCCAGCCGCACGAGGTTCAGTACATCGCGCCGGTCTGGATGATGCTCTATGGGGTGGGGGTCTACACGGCCGGGCTGTTCTCGATTCGAGCGCCCAGGATTCTGGGCATGGCCTTCATTGGGGCCGGCGTGGTTTCACTGCTGGCCTTTGCCGAGTACGGTATCATTACCGGCGCGCTGTCGTTCGGGTTGCTTCACATCGTATTCGGGTGGTACGTGATCCGTAAACAGAAAGCGGGTCTATCGACATGAACGATTCGGTCAAACCCGACGATATAGACCCCATCATTCACGAGCGTGTGCGTCTGGCCATTGTCTCGGCGCTGACCGTGGCGCCTCAGTTGAGTTTCAATGAACTCAAGGCCACCCTGGGGCTCAGCGACGGCAACCTCAGCGCGCACTCGAAGAGCCTCGAACAGGCCGGATACATCAAGATCGAGAAGACCCTCAAGGGCCGCCGCTCCTATACGACCATGCGACTGACGCACAAGGGATATGACGCCTTCGGCCGCTACGTGAAGACGCTCCGCAGGATCATCGACCAGGGCGACAATCTTACCGAGAAATAGGAATAATTATGACATAACCAGTTTTTTTTGACCATTCACTTTGCCTGACAAAGCATATTATCCTGAAGGGCATATACATAAGGGGATACAGCCATGAAACGCCGACTTCTACTGATTCTGCCGTCACTTCAACAGGTCGATAGCCATACGTTCCGTCTGATCAAGTACTCGCGGTTTCCGCCGCTGAGTCTGTTGACGATTGCGGGAATGACGCCACAGGATGACTGGGACATCATGGTGCGGGATGAGCACATCGAGTCGTCCGCGGTCGAGGGCCGTGTCGACCTGGTGGGCATTCAGACGTACATCTCGTGCGCCGCTCGGGCGTACGAATTGTCGGCTCGGTGGCGTAAGCGTGGGGCCAAGGTCATCCTCGGCGGCCTGCACCCGACGAGCCTGCCCGATGAGGCCATGCAACACGCCGACGCGGTCTGCACGGGACCGGCGGAGTTCATCTGGCATGACGTGCTCGACGATTTCAAAAAGGGCCTGTTGAAGAGGGTGTATCAGGGCCGGTGTAACGGGTCCGCCGCGATGGTCCCGCTGCCTCGACGCGACCTGATGAACCCGCGCGGCTATCTGATCCGCAACACGATGGTCACCTCCCGGGGCTGTCCCCATTCGTGCGACTTCTGTTACAAGAGTAGTTTCTGGGGGCCTACGTACTATGAAGCGCGGCCGACAGCCGATATTGAGCGGGAATTGGAGACGGTGGCCGATGGCATAGTCTTCTTCCTGGACGACAACCTCCTGTCGAACAGGCGGCACGCGCGGGCCCTGTTCGACGTGCTCAGAGGCTCCGGCATTGTCTGGCAGGCGGCCGCTTCGCTGGATGTGACACGGGAGCCGGACTATCTGGACGAGGCCTATGAGGCCGGCTGCCGCAGCCTCTTTGTCGGGTTTGAGTCGATTTCGCCGGAGAACATGCGAGGCAACCACAAGAACGTCAACGCGACAACCGATTATTTCGAGGCCTGCCGACGGTTTCACGATTCGGGCATCATGGTCAACGGCAGCTTCGTGTTCGGGTTTGACGGCGACGGGCCCGACGTTTTCGATCGTACCGTGGAATTCGCGATTAAGGCCAAGATCCTGACGGCGACATTCCACATCCTGACGCCGCTGCCCGGCACGCCGGCATTCGACCATCTCGACGCGGCCGGCCGAGTACTGCACCGCAGGTGGGAGTACTACGACACCGACCACGCCGTGTTTCGTCCGCGGCGGATAACGGCCGAGCAACTCGAGGCGGGCCACAAGCAGGCCTATCACGACTTCCTCACTTACGGGTCTATCCTCCGCCGCTCGGTGGGGTTGCCCGGCACGGTCAAGCGATTGGCCTACAACATTGGGTGGATGAAGGTCGATCCGTTATGGGTGACTATCGCACGGCTGGGCCTGATGCCCTTTGCCTCGCGGATCTTTAACCGCGTCCTGCGGCTGAACACGAAGGGCCGGGCAAACCGTATTCCAATGAACGCGAAACAGACATGCCACCTCAATACTTCATGCACAGATTCGTGCGAGGAGCCAGAAGATGTTCGAAGGTCTGTCAGGATGACTGAACGGCCATCGCTTGAACTGCGGCGTAGAGAACTGTTCTTGGCTCAGATGGGAAAGATAAGGGGGTGATCAGGCGTTGCCCTTGCCCCGTCCGCCTTTGGTGGGCCACTTCGTCTACCGGTTACGCCCGTAGAATTGGGGAGGAAGACCAACACATGGCACTCCAGCACCCGTAAGCAAGCCATTCCTACTTCGGCGTCAACTCGCTGTGCAGGAACGAGACTCGTTCAAGGACTTTCCCCTTCTCATCGACCAGCCGGAAGGTCACCTTTGGATCAGCGAGCCTCGTATCGAAATCGAGTTCGCCGAAAGCCTTGATATCGGTCCGGCCAAAGAGCTGCGTAGAGGCATCGTGCGCCATCGCGTCGGGGCCGGTCATTCCACCCAGCGCGCCGATCTCCAATTCATGGAGGCAATAACCGCAAGGACGGGGGATCCGAAACCCCCGGGCCCCATGCCGATCAGACGATATCAGCAATACACCGGGGATCTTGTTCTTTTCGATGAACGAGAACAGTCCCTCGCGCCCTTCGGGATCAAACACTCCCCAGGAATCCTTGCCATTGGAAATGTAGTCGCTCCACATGGTGCCGCTGCTGAGGATGACAAACGGCCCCGTGCACTTCAACAGTTCCTGTCTGAGCCAATGCATCTGCCGGTCGCCAAGATAGGCATTCGTACTCTTCCGCTGCCTCTTCCTCAGAGACCGGGTATCGAGCATGATCAGATCCGCCGGCCCGAGCCGGGTGCGGAAGTGGATCCCTTCACCCTCCACGCCGTAGGCCGGGTTGTTCCAGTTTTGTGTCCAGGTCTCACGCACCAACCGGACATCCTCCTCAGTGAACCTGGGGGGAACACCCGACAGGTCATTGTTGAAGTAATCGTGGTCGTCCCATGTGGCGTATATCGGTACGGCGGCGGCCAACATCCGCCAGGCGGGTGACAAGTCACGCAACAGATAATCGCTGCGGTGCAGACCCGTTTGATTGTCGCGGTCATCAGCGGCCAGATCGCCGGTCAAGATCATCGCCTGATTTCCGCGCTGAAGGATTTGCCGCATCAGGTGGACGTTATGGACGCCCGCCTTGTGAAAATCGCCGCCCAAAGCCAGTTGGAAGGTGCCTCGCTGCCCGGGACGAGGGAACGTGGTAAACGCGGTGTCCTGCTCCAGGTCAAGGCGCACATCACCGTTTAATACGGTATAGTCATATCGTGCCGCTGCCCGCAGACCGGTCAATGG
>DDXG01000280.1 GCA_002347125.1 Phycisphaerales bacterium UBA2266 | reverse complement strand
CCTGCCTCAATCCCGCCTGCCTCGGCACGGCCGGACGGACGGGCCCATGGGCGTCAGCCGCCACGTCCGCGGGCGACGGCTCGGCGGCAGTCTGCGAGCGGACCGGACCGGGGCAGGCCCATACGTCCGCACTGATCTGCGGGCCATCGTAGCCCGAGCAGTAGTGCCACACCTCCGGTGGCGTGGCGCAGAACCGCTGCCCAGTACCCCACGTCGTCCATGTGCCGCCAATCCCCACCCAACACACGGGCTCGCCTCGGCGGTTCGTGAAGAACTGCCGGCAGTCCTTGCACCGGCAGTGCTTCAGGAGGACGACGCCTCCGCCGTCCGGCCCGACGACATCCGTCATGGTGTACCCCTTTGATCTGATGTAAGTTCATGTTCCATAATGCTTTACGTTCAACTTGCGATCACGATGGCCAGCGTGTCAAGTATCGGCGGGCCTGTGAACGCGGAATTCACGCCCCGGTTGGCCGGAAGGGGTGGGGCCGCCCATGGGGCGCCCACGTCGGCTGTGCGCGCGTCGTCGAACGAAACAAACCTGGGCCGATACCGTTCCCGCCCCGGGAGCAGGGATAGCCCCCGCCGGAAGGACCCGTTTCGATCTCTGCTGCCTCTCGATACCCCATCCCAAATCCCACCGGCCGTATTCCTGCGCGCACTCTCCGCGGGGGTCTTGCTGTAGCTGGAACCTGACCACAGGAATCTCTCCATCACTTTCCCTCCCTCCAGCTTCGGACCAGGGCTNNCCCCCGCCGGAAGGACCCGTTTGGACCTCTGCTCGCACTGGATGTCTCACCCAAGGGTCTGCCGATGGCTTTCCTGTGGCCTCTCTCGGTGCTCCTATGGCCGTTACCCATGGCTGGCTCTCCGGCTTTCGGCATTACTCTCCCTCCTTGCAGCTTCGGATCAGGGCCTTAATCGCCGCCCTGATGTGTTCCGGTAGCTCCGGCCATGCCTGAACAACCCTTGCCAATTCACCGTAATCTGCTATGCTCTGGTCGTCCCGCGCGCCGCTTTGCGCGCCACCCTTAGTCGAAATCGCTGTTTTTGATAGCGCCGGACGGGTATGTTCGAGTTCTGCATCGCCCATTCCTTTCTACAATTATTGGAGGCAACGAGTACCATGCGAAGACTCCAACTGTCGCTGGCCCTTATGTTGACGTTCGCTGCCATCACCCAAGCCGCCAACTGGCCCCACTGGCGCGGACCCTTCTACAATGGTTCCACGGACGAGGCCGCCCTGCCGTCCGAATGGAGCCGCACCGAGGGCGTGCTCTGGAGCGTCGAGCTGCCCGGCTGCTCGGCCGCCACGCCGATCGTTTGGGACGACAGAGTCTTCATTTCCGGCGTCGACGCCGCCCAGGACCGTCTTGTCGCCATGTGCTTCGACGCCGCCGGCGGCAAGCTGCTCTGGCGGCATGACCTGGCCCAGGGCACGCAAAGAGACGGCCGCAGCAACTACGCCTCCGCCTCGCCCGTTACCGATGGCACATCCGTCGTGTTCTTCTATGCGAATGGCGACCTCATCTGCTACGACATGGCCGGCGCCCAGCGGTGGGCCCGTAACATCCAGCAGGACTACGGCACGTTCGCCTTTCTCTGGACCTTCGCCGCCAGCCCCACCATCGTCGGCGACCGCCTCTATATCCAGGTGCTCCAGCGTGATGTTCCCGTCAGCGGCCGCGGCTCGTCCCGCAACGACTCCTACCTTCTTGCCGTGGGTTTGGCCGACGGCAAGACCCTCTGGCGGCAGATCCGCCCAAGCCAGGCCGTCGCCGAATCCCGCGAGGCCTTCAGCACGCCCATCCCACACCGTTTCGGCGATTCGCTCCAGATTCTGGTCGTCGGCGGGGATGACCTGACCGGCCACGACTCGGCCACGGGCGAGGAACTGTGGCGATGGGGTACGTGGAACCCGCGCCGGATCGGGCACTGGCGGCTCGTGCCGTCGCCGGTTGCCGGCGGCGGCGTGGTGCTGGCGTGCGCGCCCAAGGACGACCCCATCTACGCCATTGCCCCCAAGGGCCGGGGCGTGCTTGGCGATGATGCCGTGGCCTGGACCAGCGCATCGACCCGCCAGATCACCTCCGACGTGCCCACGCCCGCCTTCTTCGACGGCGATTTTCTCATCCTCAGCGACCTGCGCAAATCGCTGGCCCGCGTTGACGCGGCCGGCGGCGTCAAGTGGCTCATTGAGACGCCCGGCCGCTCCAAGTACGAGGCCTCCCCCACGGTCGCCGACGGCAAGGTCTACCTCATCAACCACGCCGGTGACGCGGCCGTCCTGAATGCCGCCGACGGCAATGTCCTGGCCACCATCGACATGGACGACCCCTCCGGCGGCGAACTCGTCCGGGCCTCCATCAGCATCGCCAGCGGTCGCCTCTTCATCCGAACGACTCGCCACCTCTACTGCATCGCTGCGAAGTGACCCCAGCAGCATCCGCCACCCCAAACCCTGCGAAGACCTTGCCGACGGGCCGGTTTGGGGGTTGATCTGTGGCTTGGGGTTTCCGGCTTCGGGTTTACGGTTACGCCGAAAGCGGCAGCGTCAGGCCGGGACTTACCCATCACCCGCGCTGAGCATCAAGCATCGGGTATCCAGCTACTCGCTCGTATCGAGGATACTCATAAACGCCTCCTGCGGGATCTGGACCATGCCGACGCTCTTCATGCGGCGCTTGCCCTCTTTCTGTTTCTTGAGGACCTTCATCTTCCGCGTGACATCGCCGCCGTAGAGCTTGGCCGTGACGTCCTTGCGGTAGGCCTTGACGGTCTCGCGGGCGATGATCTTGCCGCCGATGGCCACCTGCAGCGGCACCTCGAACTGCTGGCGGGGGATGTTCTTTCGCAGTTTGACGATGAGTTTGCGGCCCCGCTGCTCGGCGTTGTCGCGGTGTACGAGCTGCGAGAGGGCATCGACCGGCACCTGATTGACCAGAATGTCGATCTTCACCAGATTGCCCATCTCAAATCCGATGAATTCGTAATCCATCGTCGCATACCCGCGGCTGACCCCCTTGATCTTGTCGTAGAAATCGTACACGATCTCCGCCAGCGGCGCCCGATACTCCATCATCACCCGCGTCGGACTCAGATAGTCCGTCTTGATCAGCTTGCACCGGCGCGACTCGGCCAGCTTCATGATCCCGCCGATGGACTCGGTGCTGGTGATAATCTCCAGGCGCACGAACGGCTCGCGCAGTTCCTCGATATGCGTGCGGTCCGGCAATTCGCTGGGCGAGTCGATCCGCCGCGTCTTGCCGTCGGTCGTCAGCACCTCATAGCTGACCGTCGGGGCCGTCTGCACCACGTCGATGTCGTTCTCGCGTTCGAGCCGCTCCTGGATGATCTCCATGTGCAGCAGCCCCAGGAACCCGCACCGGAAGCCGAACCCCAGCGCCGGCGAATTCTGCGGAACGAACGAGAAGCTCGCATCATTGAGCGCCAGCTTCTCGAAGGCCGTTCGCAGCTTGGGGTAATCCGTATCGGCCCCGGGATAGAAGTCCGAGAACACCATCTGAATCGGCGGCTGATAGCCCTTGAGGGCCTTCGGGGCCGGATGCGCCTCGTCCGTGATGGTATCGCCGATGGTCACGTCCGCCAGGTTGCGGATGTTCGCAATGACATACCCCACCTCGCCCGCGCCCAGCTCCTGCACCGGCGTCATCTCCGGCGTGAACTTGCCCAGTTCCGTCACCAGATAGCTGCGTCCGGCCCGCATCAGCCGAATCTTTTGCTTGACCCGCAGCGTCCCGGAGAACACCCGTACATAGCAGACCACCCCGCGATACTCATCGCAATGGCTGTCGAACACCAGCGCCTTGACATGCTCATCCGGGTCGGTCTTCGGCGGCGGCAGCAGTTCGCACACCGCATCGAGCAACTCCCGGCAGCCCAGCCCCGTCTTGGCACTGATCCGAAAACACTCCTTCGCCCGAATCCCCAGTACGTGCTCGATCTCCTCGGCCACCGCGTCCGGCTGGGCGCCTTGGAGGTCCACCTTGTTGATCACCCCCATCAACTCCACCCCCGTCTCCACCGCCAGATAGGCATTGGCCACGGTCTGCGCCTCGACACCCTGGCTGGCGTCGACCACCAGCAGCGCCCCCTCGCAGGCCGCCAGGGCCCGCGACACCTCATAGTGAAAGTCCACGTGCCCCGGCGTGTCGATCAGGTTCAGCATGTACGTGTGGCCGTCGTATTTGTACTGCATCGTCACGGCCGAGGCCTTGATGGTGATGCCCCGCTCGCGTTCGATGTCCATGTTGTCCAGCAATTGCTCGCGCGCATCACGTTCGGAGACCGTGCCGGTGATCCCCAGCATCCGGTCCGCCAGCGTGCTCTTGCCGTGGTCGATATGGGCGATAATACTGAAATTGCGTATGTACCGTGTATCCAAGCCGCCAACCTCACAATGCCGCGAAATCGCACAATACCGAATCGGCCACGGGCAACGCCTGCCTGGACAGCCGCACGCCGGCCGCATCCACCTCCATCAGCCCGGCCCGGCGATACCGCTCGGCCGTGGCCCCGAAGACCTCGCCGAAATCCGCCCCCGTGCGGGCCGCAAACGCCATCCGGTCAATCCCCTGCCGCATCCGCAGACCCAAAACCGCCGTCTCGCAGATGTGCCGGCTTGCTTCAAGCGGTTCTCGCTCGGCACAGACGGTGGCGCCCGCCTCGATGGCCTCAACGTAACGCCCAATATCGGCCACGTTCGTGGTCCGCTGCCGGCGCCAATGGGATGCGGCCGATGGGCCGACCCCGATGAACGGCCGATTCTCCCAGTAGCCCAGATTGTGTTCACAGGCGTATCCGGCCCGGGCGAAGTTCGATATTTCGTATTGCTCAAACCCCGCCGAGGCCAGGTAGTCAATCGCCATCTCATACATGGCCCTGTCCGTCTCCTCATCCACCGGCTCGACTCGCCCCGTTGAGATTGCCTTATGGAGCGGGGTCCCGCCTTCAATGCTCAGCGCATACGCCGAAACATGCTGCACGCCAAGGGCCATCGCAGCCCGCAGCGACGCCTCCCATGACCCGAGCGTGGAACCCGGTATGGCATAGATAAGGTCCACACCGATGTTGTCAAAACCCACATCCTGCGCCAGCCGAACCGCTCGGATCGCCTCCTTAACACCGTGTCGCCGTCCCAGCACCGCCAATTCCGCGGCCGCGAAAGACTGCACGCCGAACGACAGCCGGTTCACACCCCGCTGCCGCAGCATGGTCAGCATCGCCCTATCGACCTGCCCCGGATTGCACTCGACCGTCCACTCCCCAGGCTCTGACCGCAGAACCGCCACCGCATCGAGCAGCCGTCCCAGCCGCTTCGTCCCCATGCACGTCGGGCTTCCCCCGCCGACGTAGAACGTTTGCACGGCCGTGCCCCTGTACCGTTCCAACTCGGCCTCAATGGCCGAGACCACCCGATCCGTGTCACAACGGCCTATGGGCTCGGAGTAGAACCCGCAATACGCGCACTTGCCTTCGCAAAAAGGCACATGAACATACAGCCCTGTCGGGTCATCCGAAGAAAATGGCGCCGCCGTCGTACGCATCAGCCTCACTTCATAAACAACATCTCGGCATACGTCGGCAGGGGCCACAGCTCGGCGTCCACAATCGTCTCCAGTTCATCGGCCGCCGCCCGCACCGTCGCCATGGCAGGGACCACCGTGTCGCGATAAGCCCGCGCCTGCCGCGTCAGATTGCCGGCCTGGCTCGCCTTGGCCGCCGCTGCCTCCAGTACCTCCACCCCCTTGTCCAGTGCCGAAATCAACTGCGTAACCCTCGTCAGCATCCGTGTCTGCGTCGCGGCATCCACACCCGCCTCCGAAATCGCCGTTGCCGAATCCGCCAGCCGTGTCGCATACTCGCAACATGCCGGGAGAATCTGACGCCTGGCCATCGAGACCATCGTCCTGGCCTCGATATTGATCAACATGCAATACGTCTCCTGCAGGATCTCCGTCCTCGCGGCCAGTTCCTGTTTCGTCAGCACCCCATGACGGACAAACATCGCCGAATGCTCCTTTGATGGAATGCACTCCAGCGACTCGACGGTGGACCGCATGTGCGGCAACCCGCGACGTTCGGCTTCCGCCACCCACTGCTCCGTGTAATTGTCGCCGTTGTAGATCACCCGCGCATTCTCGGCCGCCACCCGCGTGAGAATCTCCTGGGCGGCCGACACAACGTTGTCTGTCCGCTCCAGTTCATCGGCGAACCGGGACAACGACTCGGCGACGATGGTATTGAGCACGAAATTGGGCCCCGACACCGATTGCGACGAGCCCACCATGCGAAACTCAAACTTGTTGCCGGTGAAGGCGAACGGACTGGTGCGGTTGCGGTCGGTGGTGTCTTTCGGCAGCTGCGGCAGCGTCGAGACACCCAGCCGCAGCTCTCCGGCCTTCGTGCTCTTCTTCGCCCCGCCCCTGCCCAACTGCTCGAAGATATCCGTCAACTGCTCGCCCAGGAAGATCGACACAATCGCCGGCGGCGCCTCGTGCGCCCCCAACCGATGATCGTTGCCGGAGTTCGCCACGCTCGCCCTCAGCAGCGCCGCGTGAGTATCGACCGCATGAACCACCGCACAGACCATCATCATGAACACCATGTTGTCGTGGGGCGTCTCGCCCGGGTCCAGCAGGTTGATCCCGTCGTCCGTCACCAGGGACCAGTTGTTGTGCTTCCCGGAGCCGTTGACCCCGGCAAACGGCTTCTCATGCAGCAGACATACGAAATCATGCCGCAGCGCGACTTTCCGCAGCGTTTCCATTGTCAACTGATTGTGGTCCGTAGCGACATTGACCGTTGAGAAGACCGGCGCCAATTCGTACTGCGCGGGAGAGACCTCGTTGTGCTGTGTCTTGGCCGCCACGCCCAGCTTCCACAACTCACTGTTGACCTCGTTCATGAAACTGGCCACACGCTCATGCAGCGTGCCGAAATAATGGTCCGACAACTCCTGTCCGCGAGGCGGCCGCGCGCCGAACAGGGTTCGGCCCGTCAGCAGCAGGTCCAGCCGTTTCTCATAGAACGACCGGTCCACCAGAAAGTACTCCTGCTCCGGCCCACAGGTGGATGTCACCGAGCGCGACGTTGTGTTGCCCAGTGCCCGCAATACCCGCATCGCCTGCCGGTTCAGGGCATCCATCGAACGCAGTAGCGGCGTCTTCTTGTCCAGGGCGCTGCCCGTGTACGAGCAGAACGCGCACGGGATATACATGGTGATGTTCTTGCCGTCCTCCTTGATGAACACCGGACTGGTGCAATCCCACGCCGTATACCCTCGGGCCTCGAACGTGGCGCGAAGGCCCCCGGACGGGAACGACGATGCATCCGGCTCGCCCCGGATCAGTTCCTTGCCGCTGAACTCCATGATCGTCTTGCCCTCCGGCGTCGGCGCGATAAACGAATCATGCTTCTCGGCCGTCAGCCCCGTCATGGGTTGGAACCAGTGACAGTAATGCGTGGCCCCCTTGGCGATCGCCCAGTCCTTCATCGCATTGGCTATCACGTCCGCCGTCGCAGGATCCAGGGGCTGGGCCCCTTCCAGCGTCTTCTTCAGGGACTGGAAAACGCCTTTCGGAAGGCGCTCTCGCATCGTCGCAATATTGAACGCATGACTGCCGAACTGCCCCATCGCCGAATCCGAATGCCCTGACATGGACCTTCTCCTGCTTGAGTGCCCTGTAAAATATCGCCTCGTGTGCCCGCCCCCGCCGACCGCCTGAAAACCGCCGCCGCCGGACCGAGCCAAACAAAAAAGTATATCGCCGACAGTCCCGAAACACAATCGAAATCCCCGCGCAATGAAAGGCCGCATCCGATCCGCCGGATGCGGCCTCCTTAGAGAACTGGCTCAATAACGGCCGGCCATTGCCGCTGGACGGCTCCTGTAAGCCGCTGTGGACCCTATTCGGGCCGGTCCGCCTCACGCGCACGGGCCATGTCCTGCTGCAATCGCTCCATATCTTCCCGTACGTCGCGGACCATTGCCTCCATCCCGGCCTGCAACTGCTGCAAGCGGGCCTGCATATCCGCCTGCTGCTGCTCCAGCATGGTCGCCGTTACTTCGGGGTGCGCCTTCCGGCCGTCCGCTATCGCGGCAATCTGCGTCCGCGTCTGGTCAATTGACTGGACAAGCTGCACCAGTTGCTCATTGTCCGCGGCAATAGCCTGCTCCAGTCGGGCCACGGCCCCCCTGGCAGCGTCCGCTGTCGCCGCCAACTGCTCCACGCGCCCCGCCAGGACCTCAGTCTGTGTATGGTGGTCCTCGCGCACCGTCGCCAACGAAGCCGCCTGCCCGGCTATCTGGTCCCGCATCCCGGTCTCGAGCTTCGCCTGCGCATCAGCCACGACTGCCACATCCGCGGCCAGCCTCTCCGTCATCACGCGCACATCCCCCAAATCCGCCTGCAGTTGCGTCCGGTTGGAGTCCATGGCGGCCAGTCGGGCCACTACGCTCTTCTGGTTCGACTCAATCAGTCCCGCCAGCTCCGCCTGACGGGCCCGCATCGCCGCCAGGTCCGCCGCCAGTTGGCGGTTGGCCGACTCGGTCTGTTCTACTCGGGTGGTCAGCAGCTCGTGCCCATCCTCCACTGCGGCAACCCGGCCAAGTGCATCCCTATTCTGGGCCGCCACCGTATCCTGCAAACTCGTGTGCGCCTGGGCCACCTGCCGCATTTCGGCGGAAAGCTGCTCTGTCGTGCCCCGCAGACTCAGAATAGCCGCCTGCAACTGCTCTTGGTTGCGCTCGGCCGACGTCACCACCTCGGTGATCTGCATTGCATTGGCCTCCACGAGCCCCTGCAGCCGCATCTGGTTGGCCTCCAGTTGGGCCATGCGTTCGCCACACCCGGCCGCCCCAATCAGGATCACCGCCGCCACAACGGCCGCGCACAGCGTTCGCACGTTCTTCGGGTAAGACATCCTTCTCCGATCCATGCCCATCTCCTTTCGTCCTTGCGGGTACACGGTCTTCGCCCGGCCGCCCCAGCGCTACCCCACCCCCAAGCCGCGCCGGATCAGCAATAACCGCCGACCGGGCTGTCGCCTGACTATAGCATGGCTCCGAGCCAAACCAGCGTCGGCAAGCACTTCATAGTCCGAGAATGCAGCGACTTGCCGCCTGGAATCCCCTCTGTTGTCTCAGGAAGCCGCATTTGGCCCTGATATACTTCACATCCGCCGGCACATGACGCCTTGCTTATTCTAACCGTGCGCCTGTGAGTTTCTCCCGGCCGCGCGTGCAAACTCCGCCTTCGGGCGGGCGCAATCCACCTGTGTGGACTCATGTGCCCAGGCATACGCCTGGCTGGTCTTCGTCGCAGTGCGGCGCGGCTACCGCACGCTGAGGCCTTTGCCCCGCAGATAGGCCTTCAGTTCGCCGATATCGATGATGTGAAAGTGGAACACGGATGCAGCCAGCAGGATGCTCGCCCCCGCTTCCACCGCTTCGAAGAAATGCTCCAACTTGCCGGCCCCACCGGAGGCGACAATGGCCGCCGAGCACGCCTGGGCCATGGCCCGGATAACGGGAAGGTCATACCCTGTCCTCGCCCCGTCGCCCGCCTTGCTGGTCGGCAGGATTACCGGGACGCCAAACCCATCCACACGCCTGGCCCATTCGACGGCGTCGGCCCCCGTGGCCGTGCGGCCCCCATCGACATACACTTCGTAGCCTGACGGCAGCGCCTGATTCACGTCCACGTCAATGGCCACGGTCACCCGGTCGCGCCCCAGCGTCTTGACCATCTCGGCGATTACCTGGGGCTTGCGGAAGGCGGCGCTGCTGACCGACACCTTATCGGCGCCGGCCTCGATCACCTCCGTCGCCGAGGCAACATCCCGAATGCCGCCGCCGACCGTAAACGGCACGGTCACCGCTTCGGCCGTCCGCCGCACCACGTCCAGCATCGTGGGTCGATTCTCGACCGTCGCGGTGATATCGAGCAGGGCCAGCTCATCCGCCCCGGCCTCACAGTACGCCTTGGCGCACGCCACCGGGTCTCCGGCGTCTTTGATATCGACGAAGTGGACGCCCTTGACAACGCGGCCGTTCTGCATGTCCAGACACGGCATGATACTCACTTGCTGACCCATCAGACCAGTCTCCTTCGGGGTTGATAGAAGATGCTGCTGAACCGGCGGTATTCTAACCTCATGGTGGGCCCCGAGCAACAAACAACCTCGGCAGCCTCCTGGCCGGTGGGAGTCCCTCCTTGACGCAGACGCCGCCACACGCTATTATACAGTAGCCCCGCCACAGAGTGTTCCGCACGAGGCGCTATGCACTGGACTCGAAACCAGGCCACACCATCAAGGGTCATTGCCTTATCCTTTGCTCTCTGGAGCGTTGTCTGCGCCGCCGGCGTTATCCCGACTGAACGTGAAATGACCATGCTGTCGGATGTGCCCCCTTATGCCCCAGACCGTGTCGTCTTTATGCTTTCTCGCCCCCCCGACGCCGTCAAGCCCCTGGCGCAACCGGCCGCTGTCGCCCTGCAAGAGATCGCAACAAGGCACAGACTCCAGCGAACCTCTCGCATCCTGGCAGGCCAACCACAGAGAGCGGGCAGCGACATCTATGTGGGATACCTTCTGCCCGGAGCCGACATCCCCCAAGTCTGCGGCCAATTGCAGGCCGACCCGGCCGTCGAGTGGGCCGAGCCTGATTACTATTACCACTGTCAGATGGCGCCGAACGACACCTACTACGCCTCCACGGGCGCATGGGGCCAGGCCTACGGCGACCTGTGGGGCCTTCACGCCGTCAACACCCAGGATGCCTGGGACCGGACACAGGGCGAAGGCATTGTGGTGGCGGTCATCGATACCGGCGTCGACTACAACCACGAAGACCTGCATCGGGACTCCAACGCCAACGGCCGGCTGGACCCCAATGAGCAGTACAACCTCTGGATCAACCCCGGCGAAGACCTCAACGGCAATGGAATCGTCGACGCCAACGACTTCAACGGCCAGGATGACGACGGCAACGGCTTCGTGGACGACATCCGAGGCTGGAACTTCGTCGGCGGCAACAACAACCCCATCGACGATCACGGCCATGGCAGCCATTGTGCCGGTATCATTGCAGCCGTCGCCGACAACGGAAAGGGGATTGTCGGTGTTGCGCCGCGGGCCCGGGTCATGGCCGTCAAATCCCTGGACAGCCAGGGTACGGGCACAGCCACGCAACTGGCCGCCGGCATCACGTACGCGGTCAACAATGGGGCCCATATTCTGAGTCTGTCCTGGGGCGGCGGTGGACAGAGCAACCTGATTCGGACCGCCATAGACCGCGCACGCAGCCTCAACCGGGTCGTGGTCGTCGCGGCCGGTAACGACAGCCTGAACGCGGCCCTGTGGTCGCCCGCGAACATCCCCGGCGTTCTGGCAGTGGCGGCCCTGGAACCCGACCTCAAGCGGGCATCGTTCTCCAACGTCGGGTCTGTGGTCGATTTCAGCGCGCCGGGTGTGGATGTGCTCTCTCTGCGGGCCGCCGGAACCGACATGTACGGCGACGGCAAGCGACTGGTCCCCACGGCGGACCCCAATGCCCGCTACTATCGCGCCGACGGGACCTCGATGGCCTGTCCGTTCGTGTCGGGCGCTGCGGCGCTGCTTCTGCAACTGGACCCATCCCTATCGGAGACGGCCGTCCGCCGCATCCTGGCGGCCTCCGCCTCACAGGCCGACTCCGCCGGGGCCTACATAGGCGAGGGCATAATAAACGCCCAAGCGTCGCTTGATGTGGTGCAGTACACCTCCGATGTCAATGCCGCCATTACGCAGCCGGCCGACGATACCGAACCGTTCGCCACCGATCGCACCCTTGATTTCGTGGGAACCGCCCAGGGTGACAGCTATATGCTGGAGGTCGGGCAGGGGTACTACCCGGATACGTGGGTATCCATCGGCCAGGGCGACGCAATTGCAAACGGCGTCCTGGGTTCGCTGGATCTGCCCGACAGGCAGGGTCCATACCATGTCCGCCTGACTGTAGCGGCCGGTCAAAGGACAGCCGTCGAACATACCGTACTCTGGGCCGAACCCGACCTGCACAGCGGCTGGCCCGTGCGGCTGGGAGGAGACGCCTTTCGCTTCGGCGGCTTCATCCTCGGAGCATCGTTCAACGCGACCCCAGCCGACGCCGATGGCGACGGCGCCGACGAGATATTCCTCGGGAGCATCGGCCATACGTTTGGTCTGCGAGGCGACGGCACTATCCTGCCCGGCTGGCCGACCGTCCAACTCGATAAACCCGCCTTCGCCAGCAATGGCCCTTATCCCGGCCCGGCCGTGGCGGATATCGACAATGACGGCCGGACCGAGATCCTCTGGACCCTGCGCGACTACTGGCCGGACTACTTCGGCAGCCCCTCGACCGTCTGGTGCTTCAACGGCAGGAATCTCGACGGCTCGCGCCTGGCTGGTTTCCCCCAGCAGGCTATCGAGACGCCCTCGAATGCCCATGAACTGCCGTTCATCTTGGCCGATTTGGATGGAGACGGCACTCTGGAGGCCGTGGCGGCCCACACCAAAGGCAACACATCCAACTACTACCGGCTGTCAGCCTTCGACCACACCGGCCGGCGCCTCTTCACGCGAGACCTTCCGGACAGCACTGAAAACATGTACGCATTGTCTTTCGGCGATATCGACGGCGATGGACGCAAGGAACTCGTCGCGGTCTCCCAGCTTGGCTATACCAGTATCCGGCTCCACGTATTCGACGGACAGGGTTTCGAAAAGACCGGCTACCCAGTCACCTTGCGCAGTCTCTACAATGAGGCGATCTCCGCGCCGCCCTTTCTTGCCGACCTTGACCGCGACGGCGACCTCGATGTGCTGGTCGGCACGACGGGGTCCCAGAGCTACGTACACGCCTATCACCACGGTGGCGCCGCCTTCATGGGCTTTCCGATTCGCATCGGCAATTTCGACACGCAGGTCTTCGCCTATTGCCTGGGGGATATCACAGGCGATGGCGAACCGGAACTCATCGTCGGGGCGAACTACCGGCCGATTGTGGGTCTGTATCGGATGCATGCCGTGCGGCTCAGCGGCCTGCCCTTGCCGGGCTGGCCCATCGATCTGTCACAGTGGCCCAAGGGCCCCGCCGCCGTCGTCGATGTGGACAACGACGGCCTCCAGGATGTGTGTTTCACGACATTTGACGGCTCGGTGCATGCCTATGCCGCGGATGCCCGCCCTGTACCCGGATTCCCCAAGAAGATGAGCTTCTTGTCAACATCGGGCGTCAGTGTTGGCGATATCGATGGCGACGGCCGGTTCGAGCTGATTGCCGCTACCATGACGGGAACCGTCTACGTCTGGGACCTGCCCACACCCGCGTACCATGAGAACAGTGACTGGCCCATGCGGCACGTCAACCCGCGCAGTACCAATGTCTTCGGCGACCGCCGGCTCGGGCACAGCGATTGCGATTTCAGTGGCGACAACGCGGTCGACTGGACGGATATGGCCCTGTTCGCCCAGTCATGGCTCGATGAAAGCGGCTCCGAAGCGGACTTCAACCGCGACGGCCGCGTGGATTTCAGCGACGCCGCACGCTGCCTGAAGTACTGGAATTGAGGCCGATCCGGTGCATTTTTGGCGTTTCTCCGGCGGTATCCCATCCGATCCCCCGAATTCTCTTGACAACCGGACCACCTATCTGGCACAATACTAGGTACAGGCTGTTCAGGACCACAGATACTGACTGCACGGCATGGTGGCATGGGCAGGCCGTTGGGCGCTGCGGACCACAGATACCCCATCGCCCGATGCGTGCGGCCGTCAGTGCCCGCATGACAGCTTGCCCCGGAACATGAAGAACACCGCCCCCAGGATGCACAGCCCTGCCCACAGGTAATCCAATCGTATCTTCTCCCTCAGGTAGAAAACGGAAAACGGCAGGAATATCGACAGTGTGACCACCTCCTGCAATATCTTCAACTGCCCCACGTTCATGACCTGGTGCCCGATGCGGTTGGCCGGCACCTGGATCAGGTACTCGAACAGCGCGATTCCCCAGCTTACCACAGCCGCCAGAATCCACGGCCGATGGGCCAGATTCTTCAAGTGCCCGTACCAGGCAAACGTCATGAATACATTACTGCAGCACAACAACACCGTTGTTACAAGCATCGTCCGCATAGACCATTCCAACCCTGACAAACAGACCGTATAGCACCCCACGACACACCGCCGGCATTCTACCGCCCCGCCCGACATTTTCAATCCCCGCGTATGCACCATGCTCAAACCAACGGCACCCGCGGGGGGGGGGCCTTTCGGCGAAGGCGATGGCGAAGGGCTGGTCGGTCGAGAAGCGGACGCCCTGCCGTATCGCCGGGAAGTGGTATGGCCGTGCCATCGGCCACGATCAGGCCGTGCCTGCCGTGCGGGGTATCAGGCCCCCGTGGGTCATCTGCCCCAATCGCCTTGACCCCGGCGCCTCCACCGGCTACACTCCGCCCCAGACTCCTGATGAACGTCCCGGACGGCGTTTCACGGTATCGACGCCGGCGACCCAAGGCATGACCAGAATAGGGGCAACTCCATGGCCAAAAACGAACAGGTGCTTGTAACTCCGCGCCAGACCATCGAAGCCGTCGGCATGTTCCACGGCCTCCAGTTCGACGTCGAGCCCTACCTCGACCGCATCTTCGCCCCCGGCGCCCTGACGTTCATGCCCCGGTCGCAGGCCGAGACCGACCCCTCGCACAAGCAGCTCATCCCCTACGTCATCATCACCCACGCCGGCCGTGTCCTCAGCTACGTCCGCGGCAAGCGCGCGGGCGAAACCCGCCTCGTCGGCAACCGCTCCATCGGCATCGGCGGCCACATCAACCCCATCGACAACGAAGTGCCGCTCTTTGACGCCGACTACCGAGCTTTGTACCGAAACGCCGTCGAACGCGAGGTCGCCGAAGAGATCAACATCGATGGCCCGCACACCGAACGCATCGTCGCCCTGCTCAACGACGATTCCAACGAAGTCGGCCGCGTCCACCTGGGGGTCGTCCACCTCTGGACGGTCGATTCCGACGCCGTAACCCGCCGCGAACAGATGATCACCCAGATGGCCTTCCACGACCTTGAGGAACTGAGGCAACGGCGCCCCACCATGGAAACCTGGTCTCAACTCTGCCTGGACGCCCTCGACCAGATCCTCTGATCCATGCCCGGCCGGCACAGACGCGCCAGAAAAAGGAAAAGGCCGGCAGCTTTCACTGCCGGCCTTCATAAAATCCTGGCGATAACCTACTCTCGCCCCGAAGGACTACCATCGGCCTGGCGGGCTTAGCTTCTGAGTTCGGAAAGGGATCAGGCGTTTCCCCGTCAGTATGGTCACCAGGAAATTCGTTACATCGGGCATTCGCCCGGCTGTATTCCATATGCACTTGTCCTCGCCGCCGCCCGTCCACGAACGACGCAATACGAACGACGATGCACGAGATAAATATGTAGATGCGTACAACAATCGCAACCGACAACCCCGCACCTGCAACCCAGGATTGATATGGTCAAGTCGTCGAGCGTTAGTACCGGTAAGCTGAGCGGATTTCGCCGCTTACACATCCGGCCTATCAACCTGGTAGTCTTCCAGGGCTCTTCATCGACCGAAGTCGAACGGAATCCTCATCTTGGAGTGGGCTTCCCGCTTAGATGCTTTCAGCGGTTATC
>DDXG01000214.1 GCA_002347125.1 Phycisphaerales bacterium UBA2266 | reverse complement strand
TCTGCGGGCGGTACGACGAACGGTTCCCAGTTACGGTCGCGGAATTGACGTTCCTGGTAGAGGCCGCAATCGACCAAGACCTTCAGCCCGTTGGCCTCCAGCAGGTGCCGGGAACCGGTCACGTTCCGGGCCGCACCGAGAAAACGAAGCTTCATCCGCATGTATCAGTCCTTATGGCAGTCATTACTCGTAAGACCTTTATGCTACACAATTTACGGCGGCAAGTCAACACCGATTCGACTGAGTTGCCGTTGATTTGCCGGTGATGATGCGTTACTTTTGCGATTGGAAACACGTTTCCATCTGTAAGGAGTCCTGGTGTGCGATGCTATCTGATGGTAATTGCGCTCATGGTTGTGGCCGACCCGGTCCGGTCGGCGGTCTTTCATGTGGACCCGTTCAAGGGCAGTGCCGGCGGGGATGGGTCGGCGGAGCGGCCGTGGCGGACGGTTCAGGAGGTGTTTGAGAAAGGGCTGATTCGCACGGCGGACCGCAATGGCCGCATCAGGAATGCCGATGGGCCCATCACCGGCGGCGATACGATCCTCTTGTACAGCGGCTATCACGGCGAGATTAACGCACGGGGCTATCATAATGACCAGACGATAACCATCGCCGCGGCCGAGGGGCACACGCCCCAACTGCGCCGCATATTCTTCTCGGATTCGTCGAAATGGGCGATCCGCGGCTTGACCGTCTCGCCCAGTTTCGCACCCGAGTACAAGGCCGACCGGATGATCTACGTGGTCGATTGGGGCGGGGCCAGCCGCGACTTCGTGGTCGAGGACAACACGCTGTTCTCCTCGCCGGATGCGTCCGGATGGTCAAAGCAGCAATGGAACGATATGGCCTGCTATGGCATCAGCTTCATCTGCGACAACGCCGTCATCCGCCGCAACACGCTGCGGTACGTGAACTTCGGAATCACCGTCGCCGGGCAGAAGATCGCCGTTGAGGGCAACACCATCGAGCACATCGCCGGCGACGGCATCGTCTGCTCGGCCGACAACTCGCGGCTGGTCGGCAACTCCATGAAGTACTTCTACAAGGTCAACGACAATCACGACGACGGCATCCAGTTCCATCGTGGCGTCGACAAGACCACGCCGATTCGCAACGTACTGGTCCGTGGCAATCGGGTCGTCGCCTGGGACGACAAGGTGTCCAGCCCGCTGCTGCACAGCCCCCAGGGGATATGCAATTTCGACAGCCCCGGCCCCGGTTGGCGGGTGGAGAACAACCTCGTGCTCGTCCAGCACCACCACGGCATCACCCTCAGCGGCCTGACCGATGCGGTTGTCGTCAACAACATCGCCTACAATCCCTACGGCGGCGAATTCCTGGCGGGCATCGTCCTGGGCACGACGCACGGCAAGTTCTCCTGCGAAAACTGCATCGTCCGCAACAACATCGTGGATTCGCCGATCAGTTGTCCGGGCTCGAACATCTGCGACCACAATATCATCGTGAAAGAACCCTACCGTTTCTTCCGCGACTTTGATAAGCTCGACGTGCGACACAGGCCCGACAGCCCGGCCATCGATGCCGGAAGCGCCGATTCGGCCCCAGAGACGGACATCGACGGCCTGCGGCGGCCGCAGGGCCCGGCCGTGGACATCGGACCCTACGAATATGAAAGGACGCTGGATGATGAGTCGAAATAGTCGGTCTATCGGCCTCGGCTGCGCTTTGGCGTGTCTTGCGGTGGGTGTTGGAGCGGCGTTTGCCGGCGAGGACATGCCCAGGGCGGCCCGCAGCGTGCACCTGTGGTACCCCGCCGATGAGGGCGTGGTCTTCTACAACGAAGTGACCGTCGAGCAGTCCGTGCCCGGCAGCTACTTCTGCGTGGCGGGCTTCAAACACGGGTATTTCGGCATCCAGCAACTCAGCGAGGACCGCAAGGTCGTGCTGTTCTCCGTGTGGGACCCCGGCAGTCAGGACAATCCCAACGCCGTCGCGGAAGATCGCCGGGTCAGGGTGCTGCACGAGGGCGAGGGTGTGCAAATCAGCCGGTTCGGCGGCGAGGGCACCGGCGGCAAGAGCATGTTCGACTATCCCTGGCGCATCGGCGAGACCTGCAAGTGCATGGTCAAGGCCTCCGTCGATGGGCAGCGCACCACCTACGAAGCCTATTTCTATCTCACGGACCAGAAGCAGTGGAAACACCTGGCCACGTTTCAGACGCTGACCGGTGGCGATTACCTAAGCGGCTGCTACAGCTTCATAGAGGATTTTCGCCGCAATGGGCAAAGCGCCCGCCAGATCCGCCGCGCCAGGTACGGCAACGGCTGGGTCAAGACGAAAGACGGACAATGGGTCGCCCTGACGACCGCCCGCTTCACCGCGGACAACACACCCATCATGAATATCGACGCCGGCCTGGCCGACGGCCGGTTCTACCTGCAAAACGGCGGACAGACGCAGAACACCCTGGCCCTGCGCTCGCAAATCACCTGCCCGCTTGAGCAGATGGCGCGTCCGGATGTGACCTTTGACGAGGCGTGGGAGCTGGTCTGGGCTGATGAGTTCAACGGCGCCGGACTGGCCGATGAGGCCAAGTGGAGCTACGAGAAGGGCTTCATCCGCAACCGCGAGAAGCAGTATTACACCGAGGCCCGCCCGGAGAACGCCCGCATGGAAGACGGTTCGCTGGTGATCGAATCACGAAAAGAGCAGTACGAAAATGGCGAGTATACGTCGGCCAGTCTGCATACCAAGGGCAAGGCCGAATGGCTCTACGGCCGGATCGAGGTCCGGGCCAAGCTGCCCGCCGGCCGGGGCATGTGGCCGGCGATATGGATGCTCGGGGCGAACTTCGGACGCACGCGGTGGCCCGACTGCGGGGAGATCGACATCATGGAGAACGTCGGGTTCGACCCCAACATCATCCACGCCAACATCCACACCAAGGCCTACAACCACGTCAAAGGGACCGCCAAGGGGGCCAAAATCACGGCAGATCGCCCGTGGGAGGAATTCCACGTCTATGCCGTCGAGTGGTTTGAGGACCACATGGACTTCTACTTCGACGACCAGAAGTACTTCTCCTTTGCCAACGAGGGTACGGGCAACGATTTCTGGCCCTTCGACAAGCCCCACTACCTCATTCTCAACGCTGCCATCGGGGGCGCCTGGGGCGGCCAGAAGGGGATCGACGATGGCATATTCCCACAGAAGTACCACGTCGACTACGTCCGGGTCTTTCGCCGCCGGTGAGCCACTTTTCGGTCGTCCCAGGCGGCAAAACGCGACCGACTGCCCTGCCGAACGGCGCTGGGCGGTTGACTGAGGCCCGCTGATCTGGTAGAATATGGGTTGATACGTGGGTGATGGTGTATCCTGGGGTTGCACGCCTGCTGAGCCCCGAGACGGTCCTAAGCCACGATGTGAGCCTGTTTCTGCCTGCAGGAGGCCCTGACTACATGCTGAGTTTTCTACGCCGACCGCTCTGTGGCCTGCTTCTGCTGGTTCTTGGTGCCTGGCCGGCATGGTCTGACTGTCCGTCGACCGATCTATATCCCGACTGCCGGGTGGACTTTCTTGATGTAATGGTTCTGGCCGAGCACTGGCTCGACCCGGAGGAGAGCCCCTACGACATCGACGGGGAGGACGGCGTCAATGCCTTTGACTTCACGTTACTGGCGGGCAACTGGATGGCGCAGGGGCCGCCGGTGCTGATCAATGAGTTCCTTGCGTCGAACTCCCGATTCGGCGCTGATGAGCGGGGTGAATTCGAGGACTGGATCGAGCTATATAACCCCCAGCAGGTTTCTTTCGACGCAGGCGGTTTGTACGTTACGGACAACCTGTCCGAACCCTGGAAGTGGCGAATCCCCACTAATATCCCGGCCAAGACTACGATACCCCCCCACGGCCACTTGCTCATCTGGGCCGACAACGAGCCGGGCGACGGTCCGTTGCACGCCCCGTTTGAACTCGACCGCGAGGGTGAGCGAATAGCGGTCTTCGATGCGGATGGACGCCTGCTCGACAGCGTGGAGTTCGACTACCAGGACCGCGATACCTCCTTCGGACGTTATCCCGATGGGGCGGCATCATGGCGGTTTCTGGCCATCCCGACGCCCGGCGCCGCCAATAACGGCGCTTACACCGGTGAAATCGCCCCGGTGGAGATCAGCCACAGCGGCGGCATCTACAGTCAAGCCATCACCGTCTCGGCCACGTGCGAGACGCCGGACGTGCAAATCTACTACACGACCGACGGCACCGAACCCTACGACCGCAACTACCGCCCGCCACGGGGGACGCTCTACACCGAGCCCCTCTATGTCGGCGCCACACGATGCCTGCGCTTCCGAGCGGTCAAGATGGCCTGGAAGGACTCGCCGGTCGAAACGCGGACGTACGTGATCAATCCGTCGGCGGCTCTGTCGGGTCTGCCGATTGTCTCGCTGGCCGGCGACCCGCGGAGCACGTTCTACGAGCCCACGGGTATCATGGCGGTCTCCGGCGGCACCTACGGCGGGGGCGGCTGGCAGCCCGTCAGCACGACCGACTACAACAACTTCATGAATCGCGGAATGGCCTACGAACGCCCGGTGGCCTTCGAGTGGATTGCAGACGGCCGAACGGATTTCGTGATGGACTGCGGCATCCGCGTCCACGGCTCCGAGTGGATCCGCCCGCGGTACCGGCGGTGCGACGGCTATTGGTCCGGCGACTGCAAGATCAGCTTCCGGCTCTATTTTCGCGGTCGTTACGGCTCCTCTCGACTGGAGTATCCGCTGTTCCCCTTCGAGGTCGACACGTTCAAGACCGTCGTGCTGCGCGCCGGCCACAACGACCGCACCAATCCCTTTATCAAGGATGAACTGCTGCGGCGGATCTACAAGGACATGGGGAATGTCTCGGCCTGCGGCACCTTCGCCAATGTGCTCATCAACGGCGAATACAAGGGCTTTTACAACCCGACCGAGCACGTCAAGAGCGACTTCTGCCGGCAATGGTGGGATACCGACAACGAGTTTGACGTGATGACCATGAGCGGCATTCGCGACGGCGACGGCGCGGCCTGGAGCACGATGTTGAACTACGCACGAAGCCACGACCTGCGCCAGCTCGCCTACTACGACCAGTTCGCCACGATGCTCGACATCCCCGCGTTCGCGGATTACCTGATTCTGCAACTGTGGTGCGGCAACTGGGACTGGCCGCAGAACAACTGGTCCGCCGCCCGCGAGAGGAGTCCGAACGGCCGGTGGCAGTTCTTCATCTGGGACGCCGAGGGCGGCATGTTCCCCGACCAGGTCTATAACGTCCGTTTCGGCGAACTGAATTCACAGTCCAACGGCAATGCGGAGCTGTACCGGGCCCTGAAATACAGCGAGATGTTCCGACAGGTCTGGGCGGACCGCTACTTCAAGCACTTCTACAACGGCGGCGCCCTGACGGCCCAGAACATCAATGCTAGGTTTCTGGAGATGAAACAGCAGTTGCTGCCCGTCATTGCGAACATGGACATGTACGTGGTCAATAGCTGGACGCCCCAGCGGTTCAGTATCTTCCGCAGCGCCTGTCTGAACGAGGGACTCTACAGCTTCGACGGTCCGGCCTTTCGCGTCAACAACAGCCCGATGCCCCATGGCGGTTATGTGTCACCCTCCGATGCGATCTCCATCTCGAACACCTATGGGTCCGGCACGGTGTGGTACACGCTCGACGGCGCCGACCCCAGAGATTTCAGCGGAGCGGCGGGGGCGCCCCAGGCCGTATCGTTGATTACCGAAACGTCCGCCAAGAAAGCCTTTGTTCCCACCGAACCGGTCAGCGAGAACTGGCGCGGCGGCGGGGCTTTTGATGATTCGGCCTGGTGGTTGTGTTCCGGTGAGCCGGGCGCGATTGGGTTCGACTACGACCGATTCGGCACCTATGACCCCCTGTTCAGCCTCTTCATAGGGCCCGATATGTACACACGCAACGGGTCCTGCCTTATCCGGGCGCCCTTCACATTCCACGGTTCGTCCGCGGACCTGGCCTTCCTCCGACTGCGTGTCAAGTATGACGATGGGTTCGTCGCCTATATCAACGGCGTGGAGGTGGCCCGCCGCAATTTCAGCGGGCAACCCGCGTGGAATTCGAATGCCTCGGCCGCACACCCGGACGCCCAGGCCACCGTTGCCGAAGACATCGACATAACCGCCCACCGTTCGGCCCTGCGCGACGGTGACAACATCCTCGCCGTTCACGGCCTCAACATCTCCGCAACGGACGACGATTTTCTGATCAACATGGACCTGACGGCCGGCCGGACAGCCCCCAGCGGCGTCTCGGCCTCGGCTCAGTCCTACAGTGCGCCCTTCACTTTGTCCGGCACGAGCGTGTTGAAGGCTCGGATTCAGTCGGGCGGCACGTGGAGCGCCCTGGCCGAGGCGGTTTTTGCCGTCTCCGGCGTTGCCGAGAACCTCCGCATCACCGAGCTGATGTACCATCCCGGGGAATCGGCCGACCCGAATGCGGCGGACCGCGAGTTTATCGAGCTGCGCAACATTGGCAGCCAGCTTATCGACCTGAACCTGGTGAAGTTCACCCGCGGAGTCCGGTTCACATTCCCGCCGATGAAACTTTCGGGCGGGGCTTACGCCCTGATCGTACGAAATCGGCCGGCGTTCGAGGCCCGGTACGGGCGACATCTGCCGGTGGTGGGGGTCTATGACGGCCGGCTGGACAACGCCGGCGAGACGCTACGTGTGGAGGACGCCCTGGGGACAGTCATTCACGAGTTCCGCTACCGTGACGGCTGGTACAACAACACCGACGGCGGTGGCTTCAGCCTCACCGTGCGAAATCCCGTGGCCCAGCCGCTGGGCGACTACAATCTCAAACAGACATGGCGACCCAGCGCGATGGTCGGCGGTTCACCGGGTTACGACGATACCGGGATGCTGCCGGAGCCCGGCGCCGTGGTGATCAATGAGGTTCTGGCGCATTCGCATGCGACGGCCTCCGACTGGATTGAACTTCACAACACAACGCCTGAACCAGTGAATATCGGCGGCTGGTATCTCTCCGACAGCGACAGCGACGATGTGAGCCGGATGAGATACCGCATTGCCGATGGCACGTCCGTTCCCGCCGGGGGCTTTGTGGTGTTCTACGAGAACCTGCATTTCGGCAACGCCGCCGACCCCGGCTGCCTGATTCCATTCGCCCTCAGCGAGAACGGCGAGGAGATTGTGCTGTCGTCGTCGGATGGGACCGGTCTGACGGGCTATCGGGATTACGAGGACTTCGGGCCTTCGCCGACGGGTGTGGCGTTTGGACGCCATTACAAGGCCTCCACGGATTCGTACAACTTTGTGCTGATGAGCCAGAACACGCCGGGCGCGGCAAATGCCTATCCGCTGGTGGGCCCGATTGTGATCAACGAGATCATGTACAATCCGCCGTCCGGCAATCAGGACGAGGAGTACATTGAATTGTTGAATATCAGCAGCAGCCCCGTGACGCTGTACGACGCAATGACGTCGACGCCCTGGAAGTTCACCGACGGCATCGAGCTGACATTCCCGACGTCCCCACCTCTAACGGTCAAACCGGGCGAGTTTGTGTTGGCCGTGAGCAATTTCGCCGCGTTCACGGCGCGTTATGGTGGACTTGCCCGCGATGTGGCGGTCCTCGAATACGAGTCCGGCCGCCTGGCCAACGACGGCGAGCGTCTGGAGATTGCGATGCCCGGCGACGTCGATGCGCAGGGCACTCGCTACTACATCCGGGTGGACCGCGTCAACTACAGCGATGGTTCGCACCCCATAGGTTCAGACCCCTGGCCAACCCAGGCTGACGGGGGCGGCGCATCGCTGAGCCGCGTGAATCCCGCCCTCTATGGCAACGACGTGGCCAACTGGACGGCCGCGACACCCACGCCGGGCCGCCAGAACTGATACACCTATTGCGGGAGGGGGTTTCTTTTCGGTGCTGGGCAACCGGATGAGAGCCTGAATTACGTTGCCCAATCGCACCATTTCTGGTATAATAGTAGTGCCCCTAGGATAGTCTTTCTGTTGATTGGTTGAAGGCGTACGTGCCATGAGGAAGAGTCTGTTGTTTCCGCGGTGTGCCGCTTTGGTCGTCATTTTGTCGGGAGTTGTCGGCGGTAGTCTCCGGGCGGATTGCCCTGTAGGCGACCTGAACAACGATTGCCGGGTCGATTTCGACGACGTGAGACGACTGGCCGACAGATGGCTCGATGCCGGCTGTGCCGCTCCCGATTGCGAGGCGGACATCGATGGTCTGCCGGGCGTGGACGGGCGCGATTACGCCAAGCTTGCCGACAACTGGCTGGTGACCGGTACACTGACGCTGGCGATCAACGAGTTCATGGCCCGCAACACCCAGACGATACGGGACCCGGATGATCCCGACGGCAGTTTCGACGACTGGATCGAGATCCACAACTATGGCTCGGAGGCCATCGATATCGGCGGGTTCTATCTGTCGGATGATGCCGACGACCCCGCCGGCGCCCGGATTCCCACCAACGCCCCGCAGGCGACGACCATTGCCGCCGGGGGCTACCTGCTGGTCTGGGCCGACAATGAGCCCGGCCAGGGCCCCCTTCATGTCAACTTCGCCTTGTCCGCCGGTGGGGAGGATGTGGCGCTGTTCGACAGGAACCACCGGCTGATCGACAGTGTCAGCTTCGGCCCCCAGAATCCCGACGAGTCCTACGGACGCCTCCCAAACGGCAGCGGCTCGTGGCGGGTGTTTACCTCGGCGACGCCCGGTTCGGCCAATCTCGGCGACCCGGTCAGAGTGGTCATCAATGAGATCATGTTCCATCCGGGCCACGTCGCGCCGGAGCCTGAGAACATCGGCCTGGAATACATCGAGTTGCACAACGCCGGGGCATCGGCGGTGGACGTTTCCGGCTGGAGGCTGACCGACGGCGTGGAGTACGCGATTCCGTCGCGTGCGCCTCTGGACGCGGGTCAGTACCTGGTTCTGGCGGCCGATGTCAACGAATTCAAGGCCCGGTACCCCACCGTGATCAACGTGGTAGGAGGCTGGCTGGGGCACCTGAGCAACAGCGGCGAGCGGATCGAGGTGTGCGACGGCTCCGGTGTCGTCATCGACCGCGTCCGTTATGCCGACGAGGGCGACTGGGCCATGCGGGAACTCGGCCCGGTGGACCATGAACATCGCGGCTGGCAGTGGTCCGACGCTGCCGACGGCGGCGGCCGCAGCCTGGAGCTGGTCAATCCCGGCTTCTCAAACGACTACGGCCAGAACTGGACCGCCTCGGCCGTCCAGAATGGTACCCCCGGCGCGGCCAATTCAACCATGGCCGCCAACATTGCCCCGATTATTAGCGACGCCCTGCACAGCCCCACCATACCGGGCCCGGCCGATCCTGTGATTGTCGCGGCCCGAATCCTGGACGAAACACCCACGGGATTGACCGTCACGCTGTACTATCGCCGCGACGGCGACCCGACGTTCACGTCCGTGACCATGCTGGACAACGGCCTGTCGGGCGACGGACCGGCCGGCGATGGTGTCTATGCCGGCACGATACCGGCCCAGAGCGACACGACCCTTGTGGAGTTCTACATCCGGGCCGCCGATGCCCAGGCCGCGGTGCGCACATGGCCGGCTCCGACGATCGTTGACGGCGCTCCGCAGCAGGCGGCCAACGCCCTCTATCGTGTGGATGGTTCGTTCTCCTGGTCGTGGACGCCCGGCGATGATCCTGTCTATGTCATCATTATGAAGGCCGCCGACCTGGCCGAGCTGGACGACATCGGCGATACCGACTACAGTGGGCCGCTATTCGCCTCCGAGGCGATGAGCAACGCGCAGATGAACGCCACGTTCATCAGTGTCTATGGCTATGATACCGACGTACACTATCGGTGCGGCGTTCGCAACCGTGGCAACCGCAGCCGGGCGGACCCGCCGATGTCCTATCGCGTCAACTTCCCCAACGACCGCGACTGGAACGGCGTAAACGCCATCAACCTCAACAGCAAGTACACGCACCTCCAGCGGATGGGCAGCGTGATGTTCCGAATGGCCGGCCTGGCCGCCTCGGATTCGACGAACGTGCGTCTGTATGTCAATGGCCGCGACCCGGCCGCTGCGCAGTTCAACGAGACCTACGGCCGCTACGCCGCCAACGAGGCCTATGACTCGGACTGGGCGGACAATCACTTTCCCGACGACCCCGACGGCAACCTTTACCGGGCCACCTACGTCGATGACGGCTACTCTGGGCGGACCAACGCGGACCTGGACTACAAGGGCACCGCCGCCAACCCGAACCTGCCCCAGTATCGTCTGCACTACCCCAAGCAGACGAACACCGCACAGGATGACTACACCGACCTCCTTGCCCTTATAGACCGCCTCAACAACCCGGCCACCTCCGATGCGGACTTCCTCCGCGAGGTCTCCAAGTCGGTGAATATCCGCCAGTGGATGCGCTATATCGCCACGGACGTGCTCGTCGGCAATCGCGAGGGCGGGCTTTACGAGGGCGAGGGCGACGACTATGCGCTGTACTGCGGCGTGAATGACCCGCGTTTCCAGTTGATTCCGCACGATCTGGACACCGTCCTGGGGCGGGGCGACCACTCCTACGACCCTGCCCGGACGATCTGGGGATACGCCACCGTCGATGGTCTCCAGCGGCTGCTGGCCCAGCCTGACGTCATCAAGATGTACTACGAACAACTCTACGAGCTGGCTTTGACCACGTTCAATCCCGGTTCATTCAATCCGCTGGTGGATCACCTTCTGGCCGACTGGGTTCCGAGCACCGAGATCAACGGCGCCGGACGCATCAAACAGTTCGTGGTCGAGCGCCGCGACGCCGTTGTCCTCGGCGCCGCGACGCAGGTGCCGCGAACATTCCAGGTTGTCAGCGCCCTGCCGGTCATTGACGGTTATCCCACGACGACCGCCGGCACGGCCGCTCTGACAGGCCGATTCGATGCCGTGACCACCCGATCCATGGCGGTTGGCGGCGTTGTCGTGCCCGATGCAGGCTGGAATCAGCGAACCGGGTCGTGGTCCCTCGGTGGCATCGCCCTCAATCCCGGCGTCAATCGCATCATCGTCGAGGCCTTCGACGCTGCCAACGGCACGGGCAACATTGTCCAGGCCGGCTATATTGACATTCTGCGGGAAGTCGGCTCGACCAACGACTATCCGAAGGAAACGGCCCCGTCGGCGGGACTGACCGATGCGACCGTGGCGAGCATCCGCCTGTTGACGCGCGACAGCTACCTGCCGGGCGTCGGAGTTCTCGTGCGCGTCGAACTGCTTGACGGGGCCGGCCAGATTCAGCGGGAGGTTTGGGATTCGACGGCCACGCTGACGGTGGACAGTCCATCGGTCAGCCTCTCGGCCGGCGAGGTGACGCTCTTCAACGGCCTGGGCACGGCGATGGTGACGTTCAGCGGCTCGGGCGATTTCACTCTGACGGCATCCGTCGGTGTCCTGCAGGCCGACCGGACGCTTATCGACCTGTCGGCGGCCCCAGTCACGATGGTCTCCGGCGGTCTGGCCGCGAGCCAGACATGGTCCGGCGTCTATCGCATCACTGGCGGCGACTTCTCCATCCCGGCGGGCGTTACATTGACGCTCAATCCCGGCGCACTCGTCTTGATTGACGGGGTAGCCTCCGGAACAAACGGGCCGGATATCGATGTCGCGGGCTCGATTCAATCGCTCGGTACGGCGGCATCGCCGGTCACCATCACGGCCGCGGCGGCGGGCCTGAATTGGGGTGAGATTCACTGCGTGAACGCCGCTGACTGCAATTTTGTCTATACCGACATCAGCCGGGCCGGCCGCTCGCCCGGCGTCGGCCACTCCGGGACCGGCCCGACCTTCCGCGTCTCCGGCACGAAGCTCCACTTCGACCACTGTAACCTCACCGACAATGCCGGCAAACTCATGGATGTCGCCTCCGGTTCGGACCTCGCCTTCATGAACACGGTGTTTGCCCGTTGCGTCATGGGGCCGGAAATCGCCGGCACCGCCCTGCTCTTCGAGGACGGCTGGATCACGGAGATGCACGCCGCCGATGACGCCGACGGCATCTATGTCCACGATCAACAGCCGGGACAGGAATGTACCATGCGCCGCGCGACCATCGCCGACCTCGATGACGACGGCGTGGATACGCTCGGCTGCGATATCCTGCTGCGGGACTGCGTCATCCGCGACTGCAAGGACAAGGGCATCAGTATCTACGCCGGGACCACCACCATCGACCATTGCCTGATTGTCGAGAATAACAAGGCCCCGGAAGACCCGACGGTCTCCAGCATTGCGGCCAAGACGTTTGACGGCGGGACCGCCGTGGTCAATATCGACCGCTCGACCGTCGTCAGCACGCGCACCGCCGGCGTTACGGATATGGCCCTCCAGTCGCATAACAAATACGGCGTCGCCGCGGGCGCCATCACCTGGAATGTCACCAATTCCATCATCGACGCCACCGACCCCATAGACGCCCAGGCGCCCTACAGCCTCGCCGACTTCCACATCCGCTACAGCGACATTCACTCCGAAGCGATGCCGGGCGTCGGCAACATCACCACCGACCCGGCCTTCGAGAATCCGGCCGCCCACGATTATCACCTCGCCTCGACATCGCCCTGCATCGACGCCGGAGACCCGGCGGCCGATCCCGACCCGGACCTGACCGTTGCCGACATGGGCTACTTCTACCATGACCAGGGCCCGATCAATGTCCCCGGCGGCTCACTGGCCGCCGACACCGTCTGGACCGCCCCTGAGGGCCCCTACCGCATCACGGGTGAGCTGACCGTTCCCTTCGGCATCACGCTGACCATCACGCCCGGCACATCCGTCTACTTTGAGCCGAACACGCGAATCGTCGTCCGCGGCCGTCTCATCGCCGAAGGCGAGCCGTACAACCTGATCCGCTTGACCCGGACACCGGGCTCGACCGGCGTGTGGAGCGGGCTGCAATTCATCGATACCGTTCGCGACAACCGGATTCGCCATGCCGTGCTGGAGTTTGGCCAAACCGACAACGGCATGATCGGCGTGGAGGACTCCCGCCTGCTCGTGGAGAACTGCACCCTGGCGAGGACGACGCTGCGCCGCATCCGCACGCTAGATTCATGGCTCGTGGTCCGCGGCTGTACCTTCACCGACACGATGGAGGCCGGTGGCGCGCCGACGAACAACCGCACCGAGCATATCTGGGGCGCTGGCATCCTGCCGGGCGGGGAGTTCCTCATAGAGGGCAATGTCTTCGGGCGCACGCCCGGCCACAACGACGCCATCGACGTTGACGGCCCCTTCCGGCCCAACCCCATCCCCCAGATCCGCAACAATGTCTTCCTCGGCGGCGGCGATGATGCCCTCGACCTCGAAACCGATGCTCACATCGAAGGCAACATCTTCATGCACTACCGCGAGGACGCCTACAACACCGACCCCGGCGAGAGCAACGTCATCAGCGCCGGCTCCGGCCACGCCTTTACGGTCGTGCGCAACGTCTTCTACGACGTCGAGCATGTCAGTCTCGTCAAGGAAGGCGCGTTCATGACCTTTGTCAATAACACGGTTGCCGGTTGCACCAAGTCGGCGCTGTACTTCGATCTGGCGGGTCAGACGTCCGGTCCCGGCCGCGGTGCTTATGTTGACGGCTGCATCTTCCACAACTGCGCCAAGGAATTCGACGTGGTTGCGCCGGCGACGGAACTGGCCGTCCACAACTCCATTGTCTCTGCCGCCTGGCATGGTTACGGTGCGGGCAATATCCAGGCCGATCCGTTGTTTGTCGATCCCAACGGGGACTTCCGTCTCCGGGCCGATTCGGTCGCCAGCGAGTCCGGTCCCTGCGGTTTGGATATGGGGGCATACGTGCCTGCCGGCGCAGTGGTCTGCGGCGAGCCTGATGCGACAACCTGGCGAACCAGCGCGCTGCTGACGGTCGGCGGGCCGGGCATTACACATTATCGCTACAGTCTCAACAACCCCGCCGGGCCATACAGCCCCGACACCGCCGTCGATACGCTCATCTCGTTGGCGGGACTGTCCGACGGCGTATCGTACACCGTCTACGTCATGGGCAAGGATTCAGCAGGCATCTGGCAGACCGAGCCTACGGCCTCACGCACATGGACCGTCGACACAACGGCCCGCCGCCTCGTCATTAACGAAGTCCTTGGCCATACCCACGGCAACGACCCCGACATCATCGAACTGTACTACGACGGCCCGGCGCCGCTGAACCTGACCGGCTACAGCCTCACCGACGATCCCGCCAACCCGCGGAAGTTCGTGTTCTCCGCCTCCACGGTCCACCCGGTGTCCATGAACCCGGGCACGTACATGGTCCTCTACGGCGACCTCAACACCCACCTGCCGAACCACATCGGCTTTGCCCTGACGGCCGAGGGCGAGGGCCTCTATCTCTACGGCAGCGATGGCGACCTCGTGGACTCGGTTGAGTTCGGGATGCAGATCAACGAGTTCACCATCGGGCGAACCGGTCGGGACCATCTCTGGCGGCTGTGCGTGCCGACTCTCGGCGGCGCGAATATCCGCGCGGCCCTGGGCGACTGCCGCCTACTGCGGATCAACGAGTGGCTTGCCGACGCCCACCGACTTTTCGCGGAGGACTTCGTCGAGCTGCACAATCCGACGTCATGGCCGGTCCGTCTGGGTGGTCTGTATCTGACCGACCACATCGCCCGGCCGACCCGGCATCGAATCGCGGACCTCAGCTTCATTGCGCCCAATGGCTATGCCGTCTTCATTGCCGACGACAGCAACCGGCCCGGCTCGCTCAACTTCCAGCTCGACCCGTACGGCGAGATACTGACGCTGCTCGATTCCGAACAGAACGAGATTGACAAGGTCATCTTCAAGCCCCAGACCACCGACGTCTCACAAGGCCGCGCCCCCGACGGGGCCGATACGTTCGCCTATTTCGACCTGCCCACCCCCGGCGTCGCCAACCCCGTCTCGACACCCCAGACAGTCACCCTTGTCCCGGAGAGCGCCGGCAAGCGGGTCCTCGTGCCGACGGCCGATATCGGAACCACGTGGCGCAGCGGCATGCTGTTTGACGATTCCGGCTGGCAGGCCTGTATCGGCTCGCCGGGCGGAGTGGGCTATGAACGCTCCACCGGCTACGAATCGTACATCACATGTGATGTCTCGGCGATGTATGGGGTCATGGAGTCCTGCTATATTCGTATCCCGTTCAACGTGCCCGGCGATCCCGCGGCCATCACACGGCTGACCCTGCGTGTGCGATATGACGACGGTTTCGTCGCCTGGATCAACGGCAACCGGGTCGGCAGTCGCAATTTCGCGGCCGCCACCATTGCATGGAATGACGACGCCGACGCCGGCCACAGCGACTCGGCCGCAGTGGTCTTTGAGGATATCGACATATCAGCTTACATCGGCTCGCTTCGATCCGGTGGTAACCTCCTGGCCGTACAGGGCCTCAACGACGGCGCCACCAGCAGCGACTTCCTGATCTCCTGCGAGCTCGTTGCCCAGATAACAACCTCTCAAGACGGCATGATCGCACGGGCCTTTGCCCTGATTGACGGCCTGCGCGTGACCGAACTGATGTATCATCCCCCCGCCGGCAGCGAGTGCGACTACATTGAGTTACAGAACATCGGCGCCGAACCGCTGGACCTGACCGGCGTTCGGCTGCTCGACGGCGTCACATTCGAGTTCCCGTTCATCGAACTCGATCCCGGCGAATACGTGACCGTCGCGGCCGATCGGGCGGCGTTTACGGCGGCCTACGGGGCCTCCGGCCACGTCGTCGGCCCCTACGCCGGCAACCTCAGCAACGGCGGCGAGAACATCCTCCTGGCCCTGCCCTGGCCGCTCGAAGCAGCCATCCAGCGTTTCCAGTACAACGATGCCTGGTACCCCTCGACCGACGGCGGCGGCCGCTCCCTGCACATCCGCAATCCGGCCGCCGACCCCATGCTCTGGTCTGTGCCCGGATCCTGGATCGACGGTCCTCCGACCCCGAACGCCCCATAGCCCCGCATGAAACAGTCAACCTGAGGTGGCGGCTTCCGGCAAAGCCAGTGGCGGGTGTGCGCGCCCTTCGTATTCAATTGGCCTCTCAAGACGTTTTCCTGTTGACAACCGCCCCCGTTTGTGTAAGACTGCCCGGACTATTCCCAAGAACACTGTAATCAACAAGGAGAACAAGATGTCGGCAGCAATCGAATCCATTCGGGCCATGGAAATCCTTGACTCGCGGGGCAACCCCACGGTTCGTGTATTTTGCACACTTGACAACGGTCTGACCGTCTCGGCGTCGGTCCCTTCCGGGGCCTCCACCGGCGAAAACGAGGCCGTGGAGTTGCGTGACGGTGACAAGAATCGCTACGGCGGCAAGGGCGTCCTCAAGGCCGTTGCGAACGTGAACGACACCATTGCCCCCGAACTCCTTGGCATGGACCCTGCCCGCCAGGCCGAGATCGACCGCGTCATGATCGACTTGGACGGTACGCCCAACAAGGGCAAACTCGGCGCCAACGCCATTCTGGGCGTTTCGATGGCCGTGGCCCGCGCCGCGGCCGAGACGGCCGATCTGCCGCTTTACGCCTATCTCGGCGGCCCCGGGGCGCTCCGCCTGCCCGTGCCCATGATGAACATTCTTAACGGCGGCAAGCACGCCGACAACAGCGTGGACTTCCAGGAATTCATGGTCATGCCCATCGGCCTGCCGACGTTCACCGAGGCCCTGCGCTGTGGAGCCGAGGTGTTCCACGCCCTCAAGAAGATCCTCGCCAAGAAGAATTACGCCACCAGCGTCGGCGACGAAGGTGGTTTCGCCCCGAACCTTAAGAGCAACGAGGAGGCCTGTGACGTCATTATCGAGGCCATCGAAGCGGCTGGCTACGAGCCCGGCAAGGACGCGGCCATCGCCTTGGACCCTGCTGCCAGCAGCTTCTACAAGGATAAGGCATACGACCTTGCCAAGAGCAAGCAGGGCAAGAAGACAACCGACCAGATGTGCGAGATATGGGCCGAATGGGTGGACAAGTACCCCATCGTCTCCATCGAGGACGGGCTCGACGAGAACGACTGGGCCGGCTTCAAGAAGCACACCGCCATGCTGGGCGACAGGATTCAGATCGTCGGCGACGATGTGTTCGTCACCAACGCCGACTTCGTCGCCCGCGGCATCAAGGAAAAGGCCGCCAATGCGGTACTCATCAAGCTCAACCAGATCGGCTCGGTCACCGAGACCATCAAGACGATCGACCTTTGCCGCAAGGCCGGCTGGGGCTACGTGATCTCGCACCGCAGCGGCGAGACCGAGGACGCCTTCATGGCCGATTTCGCCGTCGCTATGGGCGGCGGGCAGATCAAGACCGGCTCGGCCTGCCGCAGCGAACGCATCGCCAAGTACAACCGCCTGCTCGAAATCGAAGCCGACCTCGGTGCTGCCGCGGTCTTCAACAACCCGTTTGCGAAGGACTGACCGTGGCATGAGCATCCCATTCGCTTCGCTCAGGACAGGCCGGCCCATCCGGTTATGTACGATCTTGGTATGTCTGTCCGTTTCTCTCGTATTCGGGTCACAATCCAGCGGGGTTTCCCGGACGATGGAAGCGAGAAGGCTCTTCCCACAGGTCACGGATGGCATTTACAGCCGGGATGGACGCTTGGTCATGAACTGTCAAATCGCTCCCGACGGTCTGACCGTGACGGATCGGGCATGGTTCGAGTATGCTCCCCCGGAAGGCAAGGCAAAGCGGTGGAAATTCAACCAGACCCCCAACATGGACGGCCCGCTTGTTGATTACAGATTCAACGAAAAGCTCTCCGGTCTGCAGGTCGCGATCACTGTTGAGATTTACAATCCCTCAAGGCCCTGGGAGGTCTCCGAAACGTATCAGGAAATCCTCCAGCTCGGCGGACGCCCCCGAATCGACCTGCCCGAATGGTTCAAGGTCCCCCGGAACCGGCTCTCCTACGATTTCGACGAAGGCGACTGGTTCCCCTCCGGCTGGACCCTGCCCCAGGGCAAATTCGCATGTTGGGAAGGCGCCGCCAAGTACACCCAGACCGACCGCAACGGCCGACATCCGATGCTTGATTTCGGTTTCACCCATGTTGCGGAAAACACCCTCTCCGTCGGAGGCAGCGTCCCCGCCAAACAGAATCAGTGTCGCGTTTTCGGCGATGCCGAATGGCTCGACATGGGCGACGGCGGCAACTACAAACGGTGGCACAACGACAGCTGGAAGAACCGGGGAACCTACATGCAGATCGTCATCCCCGATTTCGAGAACGGAGACCACTGGAGATGGAACCAGTCCCAGTTCGATGCATTCCGGGACATGGTGACGGATTTCAAACAGGAGCGTCCGGACTGCCTCCTGGGTTGCTGGGGGATTGGAGTCACGAATCACTCCCTGCGAATCTTCGACGACATCGATCCCCAGGGTCGTCCCACCGGCTCCGTGAACCCGGCCGGGGCCGCGAAATGGAGGGCCAAATACGACAAGCCCGAAGCCGAACTGAACCGGGTTTTCGACTATTGCGGCCTCAACTTCGCCAACCCCAGCGTCTACTGGCTCAATGGAGGCAACCCCGCCCATCTCTACGCAGTCCTCCAGGAATGGGAGGTCGGCAAACTGGCCCGGCCGAGTATCCCCAACGTCCTGTCCACCTGGATCCAGACCGAGTTCGTGGACGGCTATCCCCTGACAACCTACCGTTTCCCCAAACCGGACGGCTCATCCATCTGGAGAGGCATGAAACACCAGGCCCCCCCCTCCCTCGTCTACGCAATGTCCCTTTTTACCCATTGTCGCATGGACGGAGCCTATTGCTGGGAGACCGGGAACATATACTCGGAGGACGTTGCGGATGCAGGCGACCCGAGCGATGGTGAAATGCAGCAACCCGTCTCCAGAACGTTCAAGGGCGTGAACAAAAACGTCTACTACTACATCAAATACTTCGGCTTCTACAACTACCACGTCCTCGGCATGTGGCAGGCCTCGCGCAACAAGGACATCATCGAAGCCGACACCCCCTGGTTCATGCCCGAACTCTGGACCTCGACGAATCAAATCTGGAGAACCGACGACGATCGCTACCCGAGCTACTGCAACCTCTACCATGAGCCCCTGGTCCGTGTGAAATACAGCACAGACCGCACGGAACTGCTGGTCATCGCATGTAATCCCTACAACAAAACTTCACAGCAACTGAAAGTCAAAGACCCCCAATCCGACCGACAGGTCGCCCTCGAACTAGCCGCGGACTACCCCACCATCCAGCGTTTCAGACTCAACGACAAGTAACGTGGCACAGGCATCCTGTTCGCTTCGCTCCTGACGGGGCGGATGCTGTAGTATCACGACCCGCCGGATAGGCCGACTTCTACTCCTCGCCCATGACCTGCCCCAGGATTTCCGCGGCCGATTGCACAAGCCTCGGACACGTATCGGCAAACAGACCCCGGTCCTTGGCCGCTTGCATCCCTTCGGCCGTAGAGATATTGACGCCGAGAAGCGTTTCGCATGCCATGCTGCCGTTGCGAGCCGCGAATCTCCGCTGAAACTCCTGAACGGCCTCGTATGCTCGTTGCCTGCCTTCGTAGCGTTCACAGCCGTCCGTGCAGTACTTCAGGCCGAGCACCATGATTGCCCCCGTCACAGCGCCACAGGTGCCGCCCGCGCGCATCCCTCCCGCGAATCCCGCCGCTATCCGCATCGCAGCCGTCCGGTCGAGCCCCACATCGGAGGCGTAGGCCCCGAGAATCGCCTGAGAACACGCACATCCGTTCTTGAACAAGTCAACCGCCTCAGTCATGTGGGTCATTGCTGTCGTCCAGCCAATCGAGGAAGAGAACTCCCGTCAACTCACGGCTTCATTCGATACTCATACATCCCATACCCGACCTCGCGCACGGCCTGGGTCGTCTCGGTGTAGGGCCGGTCGCAGATATCCACCAGACCGATCTGGTAGTTCTCGCCGTCGCCGCGGCCGGTGGTGGCCTGGTCCTTGTACTGGAACCAGTGCGTGCCCACAATGTAGCGGTTGCGAAGTGCCCCTCGGACGTAATCGGCGTAGGCGGCGGCCCGGTCCTCCTGCGAGCTGGTTACCTTCAGGCCCGTGTGGAACATCCCGCGGTCCAGGGCCCCGAAATGGAACTCCCCGATGATGATGGGCTTATCCTGACCCTCCGGCAGGCCCTGGTCGGCCACGCTGTAGTTGTAACGGTTAAAGCTGATGATGTCGCAGTACTTGGCCGCCGCCCGCACCGCCCGGTCATTGACCCACGCGAAACGACAGCCCATGTATATCTGCTTCGGCGCCGCCTCCCGCAGTTCTTCGGAAATGATGCGGAAGTACGTCTCCGCTATCCGCGTATAGAACGCGTTGAGGTCTTCGCCCGCCTTCATCTTGTCCGGTTCGACCGTCGCCTGGAGCAGGGCCTCCCAACTTACATGGCTGGTCCCCCAGGCGTTGTTGAGCTTCTCAATGGAGTCGTACTTGGCCTTGAGGTCCTCCATGAAGGCGCGTTTGGCCGGCTGTTCGGCGGGCGAGGTCAGCGCCGCGACGGCCAGGGACGTCTCATCCCCCCAGCCGAGTTCGTTATGTACGAAGTACCCGATGCACCACGGGTCGCCCACCGACAGGGCCTTCTGGCCGGCAATCGCCCGCCTCGCCGCCGCGCGGAACGACTCATCGAAGACGTCGAAGAACTTGCCCCAATAGCCCTGCGAGCCCTCGATCACCCGTGAGCTGAAACTGATGGTCGCGGTGTACGGCGTCCTGCGCATCCGGTAGATGCCTGCATCCGACCAGTTCGCAATCGTGTTCATCCCCCAGCTCGCCAGCCGCTTGTGCGTCACATCGGCGAATGCCGCCGACCAGTCGCGGCCGTACCTGCGCAGCAGATTCGCCCTCGCGAAGTCGTACGTCTTGTAGGGGCTGTGGTCCTTGTAGTACCCGTGCGGGGCCCATGTGCCGGTGTCGTAGAACTGGGCGAAGGCCGAATTCGAGCTGGGCAGGTCTTTGAAATAGTGCTCTCGGTCCGAGATCGGCGTCGCGCTGCCGGCATTGACGCAGTCGGTCCCGTGCGACCAGAAGAGCCTGCCCTCGGGGTCCACCAGCCACCACTTGCCGTTGTGCTTCTGCACCCGGAACAGGCCCGTCGCCTCCAGGGTCGGGCCTTTGGTCCAGCCGCCGTACTGGTTGCGATCCGCCGGGCCCGGTTGGGCCGCCAACTCCGCCGCCTCGGCCGTCGCCGCCGCCTGCATCTCCTCCACGGAGTGGGTCTTCCCAGGCCAATCCCCATGTATGAACTGCCCGAATTCGTCGATGAACGGATAGAAGCTCTGCGCATCGACCATCTGGACCCCGCCCATCGCCCGGATACTGAGAATCTCAAACTCGTGCCGGGTCTTGGGCTGGTTGATGAACACGACCAGTGCGGTCACGTTTGAGGCATCCAGCCTGCTCTCGTGTGTGGGGTTGCCCCGCATCCCGATAATCTCCAGAGGCGCCGACAGCCGCCACTGGCTCGGGAACAACTGCGTACGCACCACGCCTTGCCTGCCGCCCTCGATCTGCGCGCTGCCGGTGACGCAGTGCTCGCGTCCATCGGCGCCGGGATTGTCCACACGCAGGTTCACCGTCAACATCGCGGTCCCGCGGTTACGGACTCGCATCTCAACCAGAAGCCGGCCCGACAAGTCCCACCGCCCGCCGGACGGACGTAGCGTCACCCCCGGCCACTGAGCCTGCGTCCCGGTGGAAATGACTAACGTCCCATCCTGTGTCACCGTCGGCGTCGCATCCGACTTCTCCACGCTGCCCAGGTCCAGCCCGGCCAGCAAATCCACGTGCGAACCGGCGGCCCCAGCAACGGTCGCCATTGACAACCATAACGCCGATACGAGTACAACAGCTTTCTTCATGACAATCACCTTCAAGAACATGTTCCGCTGCAGTCGTCGAGCTCATTTGAGCACAATACGGTATCCAAAGTCGCCCCTGCGCGTGTCGAACCGCACCTCATCGGCTGCCGACTCGAATTCAACGCTGCGGATGCGGTTGCCTCTTGAATCCACGGCGTGAATCGCCTCGACCTGTGACTTGCGACCCGTCAGCTTCAGGACATCCACGGCTACCGGAAATCCCGTGGCATCAGGCAGCGGGGTCACGGTAATGGCGCCGGCATCCACGACGCACCGCACCGCCCCGGCCGTGCGAATACCGCCGAAATCCACGGATTCGGCGGCCGTATTCCATCGCTCCGCTATTCGCGAGAGCCCTTCGGCGACCTCCAAACGAACGCCGCTGATCGTATCGGCCGTGCCCTCGACAATCAGCCGCCCCAGCCGATACCGAACCGTTCCGTCATCGTCGCCGATCAGTTCGTACCGCCGGCCCGACGACGGGTCCCACAGCCCGATGGTCACGTCATACTTGCCCGGGCCGCACGACGGCGGTATCCGGACAGTCCAGTCGCTGTTGGTCTCCACAGCGCCGCGCCACCGGCTGGTTCCAAGGGTGGGGTTGCCGTCGCTCTGGAAGGCGATTCTGTCACGTCGTTCGACGCCGTCGCTGAGAAAATGGGTAAAGAGCGCCATATCTCTGGGCGCCGCCCGCTTGACATCCCACTTGACCGTCAGCTTGAAGTCCCGACCGCCGAGGTATTCGACCTTATCGGCCCACGGCCGCATCGCCAGCACATTCTCCCGCTCGAAGCCGCGTCCGTTACAGTAAAAGACGTCCCCATTGCGGGATTGCTCTACGATAACGCCGTCGATTCGCTCAATTGAAGATTCCCCTCCGTCCCATCTCGCCAGATAACCGAATTGAGGCAGCGTCCGTCCCTCCACGGTCCAATCGGTTGACCCGCGGTTGACATGCGCCCTGGCCCCATTGGACCACGTGACAATCTGGCGGTGAATGGCGTCGTCAACAAACCGCACATCGACAATCGTATCGGTTGCAGCCGCCCTCGCAAAACCCTGCGCCAACCAGTACTTTCGCACGGCGCCGGCCCCGAACGCGCCGCGGTCGATCATCAGCGCATGGCCCTCCAGTATCTCGGCCGAGAGGTAGTCGTCGCTCTCAATCCCCGCCTCGCGCCGGCTCCGCGAACCCTGGTAGCGGCTGGAGTAACCGACGCCGTGCAGACTGAACTTGTCGTGCAACACCGCATCGAACCACGGTACGCGCTGCCAGTCCTTGCACGCGAGGGCGATACAGAAGCTGTCGGGCCTCTCGGAGATCTGCAGGTGCTGGCAGTCCGAACCCTCCAGGTAGCCGGTCAACTGGTCGTGCCCGGCCTCGGAGGTCTGCACCGCCTGGCCGCCCAGATAATCGCGGATCCACGCAAACACCTCGCCCCAGTGTCGCCGCGTCTCAAGATGGGAATGAAATACCCCGTCGCGGTCGTAGAAGTCAAAGGTCTCTATGGAAGTGAACACGTCGATGAAATAGTGTGTCGGTCGCACGTTGGCCCGAATCAACTCGAGATTGCGCTTGGCAAACGGCAGGAACCGATCCGGCCGCCAGCGGTAGCTCTGCGCATCGCGGCCCTCGTTCAGCCACGCCTTGATCGGCCGGCCGTCTTCGGTGAAACAGATATGGTCATAACTGTATCCTTCGGCATCCGGGTAGAAGTCGATGTAGTTGTCGTGCAACCCCCACGGAATACCCTGTGCATCGCACACCTCCCCGATCCGCCGCATATCATCGACCGTTCCCAGGCTCGGCATCGGCGGCCAGATATTCGGCAGACGGTAATCATAGCCCCACCGCTGCCATACGTGGACCGTCAGCAGCGAATCGGTCAATCCGTAGCCGATCATCCGCGACATGGTCTCGGCGATTTCGGCGTACCGCCCGCCCCAGATATCGAACACAAACCGTCCGGCCTTTCTCGCAAACGCCGGTGCCGCCTTCTTGTCATACAACGGGCGATACCGCACCGCGCAGTCGAACGCCCCCTTGTCCCCTGGCACAAGCGTCATGGTCGCGTCCATGTGCGTGTGCAGCGCATAGGTTCGCTGGTCGGGATTGACCTCCAGATAGTCGGGCGGATTGTCGACGGCCATCAGCAGCGACAGGCCCTTCGCGAAGTCGAAGCCGACGTGGCTGGTGGACAGATTGTGCCCGCCGAACCCGGCCCGAAACGCCTTCGGCTCCTCGATGCAGTATCCGTGCCCGTAGTAGACGCGCGGGGCCCGCTGATCGGCCGCACCAATGGCGAAGTCCGTCAGCCGCGCACTGCAAGATGCCTGCACACGAAGCCCCGGCCCCTCCCCAAACACCCGAACCGTCAACGTGGCCTTGTCGTCCGTCGCCAACTGGTGAACAAACGCCACCGAACCCGCCCGCCTTCGTATCGAGACGCTTGTAACACCGACCGCCGACGCCCCGCGCCCCACCGGCCGTCCCAGCACATCGAACCGCAGCCCATCAAAGACCACGGTCCTATCGGCCCCGCCGAACGCAATGGTCCCATCGACCAGGCCGTTGGCCCCAGCGACAACCGCGGCCCGCAGTCCGCCCTCGAATTCAACGACCGCTTCGTTCTCGCCCGCTTGGCCGCCATCGGCCGCCAGTTCACGGGCCCGTTGCCGAACGGCGAGCCTCTGGTCCTCGGTCATGACGGCCGGTTGCCTGCCCGCCCGGATGACGGGATCGGCCCAGAATGACGAATCACACGTCGTATCGCGTCGCGGCCCCGGATGGCTCTCCAACCGAAGCAGGATTTCCCGCCCGGCGAACCGTGCCAGGTCCACCTGGCCATCCACCCATACCTTGGAATCCGTATGTCGCTCGAACAGTTGTTCATCTCCGACCCAGACGCGGAACGTCACGCCGTCGCCGGCGGGCTCGGTTGCTGAGTGGTCCCGAATGGCATTGGCGAACGACAACGTGATGGGCGTGCTCTGTGGCAGCTTAACGCGATACTCGACGAATGCCGTGCCCCCCCTTGGCCTCCACGGCGGATGAATCTGCAGCGCCGGCCGCGTTGGTCCCCGCGTCACCGCCGCCTTCTCAAAATGCGCTGAAGACTGCGGCTCGGCCCCCGTGAAGCCCGGCTGTGTGTAGTTCAGCGGCTCATCCCAGAACTGCCAGGCCAGCCGATGGGTCCGAAGGGGATACAACGCCAGCACACCGTTCTCCGGCGCGACATTCACCGCGAATTCCCGCTCGATCTGCCGCTGCGGCCGTGCAAACTGCGTCTCAAAGACCTGCACCGCATGCGCGGTCGCCGTCTGGTTGTTCTGCGCAAACCTCGCATAGACATGCACCGGATACAATGCCGAAAACGCCCCCTGCCCGGCCGCTATCGAGAACGCCACGTCCGCCGACCCGCCCGCCGGCACGTCAACCGTCTTTGACGACTCTCCGACCGCCCGCCACTCATCCACCAGCCCGGCGACCTCGACCGCCACCTTCAGCGGCTCGCCTCCGCCATTGTCCAGTCGTACGCTGACCGGGTACGCCTTGTCATACTCGCTCACACCCTCGACAGGCCCGATCCGGACCGTCAACGGTCCCTCCGTTACCACATGTCCGTTGAACCCGAATGCCGCCGGGGCCATTACCCACGTCAGCAACGCCGTCAATACCATCAATCTGTGTCTCATGCGATGCTCCATGATGTTCGCCGCCTGACTCAATTCCTGGTCAGGACATACCACATCGTTCCAAACTCGGGTCCAAGCCTCACAACACCGCCGTCCGTCGGCACATCCGCCTTCGCCGTCCCGTCGGGCGCCAGGACCTTGCACGTCCACTGCCCCGGCGGCAGCTTCACCGTCGCCTCCACCGTTTCAATCTGTGCCGGGCCTGTGCCCCAGTTGCGTCCCACCGTTCGACGATCCTCGCTGAACACCATCCCCGTATTCTCGCACCGTCCGCACGCGGAGATCAGCACATGCCTGCAATTGTCCAAACGCGAGGCCCCGTCCAGTGCGGTAATCGTCATCGCAACAAACTCCGGCCCCTTGACCTCCACCTCTCCTGACGTCCCCTTCGAAAAGCGTCCCGAATACCCCACATACACTCGCGCTGCGCCGGCTCGGACCGCATAGAATCCCTTCCCACCGGCCACATCCCACGTCATCGTCGTCAATGTCCGCCCCATCTCCGCATGTCCTGGATAACTCCCCAATGTCGCGGCCGTTTCGCTGCTTAGCAGCTTCTCCCATGTCATGCCGGCCATCCTGCTCGAAACAGCCGCAAACATGTTCGTGCCGGACCTCAAATGAAGCTGAGCCGCTGCCGGAAAGAGCGCCCGCTGCAGACTCAATTGCCACACCGTCCTATGGCCCAATGCCGCAATCCCGCTATCGCGGAACATCGCCGTACCCGCCCGCATGAATCCCCACTTGGCCGGGTTGGTGTCCACATCGAAGAAACTGTTGATGTGCTCTCGCTCCCATTCGCCCGTGCTGTGGCTGTACGTGTAGAGCCAGACACCGTCCCAGTCGTGCGCCGCCGCGAACGACGCGATCAGCGGCACGCACTCGGCCTGCGAGTCCAGCGGCGCCGGATGATTGTACTCGGTCACCGTATACGGCTTGCCTCGCAACCGCTCCGCCGCCAGGCGAAACAGCGTGGCTTCCTGCGGGAAGTCCACCATCGCCTTCTGGTCGATAAGCCAGTCGCCCGGATCCCACGGCCGATTGGGAAATCGCGGGTGCTGCCAATACGAATGGCCGTCGATGAAGTCCATATCGCTCTGCGTGTAGAGCCCGAGCGGCCCGAATACAATCGTTCCGGTCACCAGGGCCCCGCAACCCAGTTCCTGCTTGACATACCTCCGCATGCCGTCGAAGAACGCCTTCTCGGTCTCGGCCAGAAACACCATGCGGTCTTCGATCCGTGGCGCCGACTCATTGTCCGCGAACAACCCGACGGTTCCCTCCTCGACCGATTCGCCCGCTCCCAGCCCCACGCGGCCGCCCGGATGCACGCGGACATTCGCCAGATACACGGGCGAATCGGCATTGCCGAACGAGATACTGATCCGGGCATCGGTATCGCTCTCGGTCGCGGTAAAGCCGAATGTGTATTGCTTCCATTCCCCCGACAGTCTCACCTGTCGCGACAATCCCAATCCCCGCCATGGGTCATGCCCCTGCCCGACGGTCAGCGAAATATCGCGGTCACCCTCGCCGGTCGCCTCGAACATCACGGTGTAGTACCGCCCGCCCTCGACCGCGAACTGTCGCTGATTGAATTGCAGGTGCCAAGCCGTCTGGTCGCGTTTGACCACGCTGAGCTTCAGGGCCTCTTTGCCCTTATACATAACCGTCTCGGCTGTTGCCCGGCAGCCTTCATGCTGCTCCACGTTCCAGCCGTCCACCCGCCCATTCGACACAACCAGACGGCTGTTCTCCAACATATTGTCCCCCGGCGCCTCGACCCCCATTGACCACGCGGCCTTCAGCTTCTCGTCCGAGCCATGCTTCGCCTTCAGCCACGCATTGAACTGCTCGCGCAGTATCTTCGCGTAGTAATCCGGCAGCGTCCGCAACATCTCCTCGGCCCCCCACATGAAGAAGCTGTTCTCGTTGGTGATCTCGACAATCGCCACCGCCGGGTCGTCGGCCCACCGCACGTTGCGATAGCGATTGACCCGCGTCAGTATCTGTCGCGCATACTCCCTCTGGGCCTCGATCAGCTCCGGCGCAAGTAGATTCGCCATCTTGTCGTAGTCGCGGTTGGTCTTAGGCGCCCCGACATACTCGCTGTGCGTGCGTCCGACGTGCAGGTTCAGATTCACCCATATCCCGCGTTTGGCCAGTTCATTGATGAAGTAGTCCAGCCGGTCCAGGGCCTCCGGCTCAAAGCCCCTGCCGGTCCGGGCGTCCCATATCCCCCGCGGCCATCGCGCTGTATCCAGATGGTGCATCCGTACCGTATTGACCCCTGCGGCCGCCAGCCTCGCCGCCACGTCCGCCGCCTCGTCCCTGGCCGGCAGGTTCGCCCCGAATGACAGATTCACCCCCCACAACCGCACCCGCTTGCCCTCGTGCTCGAAATGCTCCCCGGCCGTCAGCCTCGCCGAGCTGACCGCTATAACCTCGCCCGGCGACGCCGCAATCAGCGACTGGGGATTCGACTTGGCCGGTATCACAAACGGCACAAACTCCCCACCGAACGCCGCACCGCCCATGGCACATATACATGCAATGACCTTGATACTCTTCATGACGGACTCCGTAAGACATCGCCGCCCAGCGGCTACAACAATCTCGTACTTCGCCCCTTACACTTTGCGTTTGCCCTGCCCTCAGTCGGCCTTCAACCGTTTCATCCGCGCGGCCCAGTCCCGCAAGTAGTCCGCCCGCCACTGATTGACCGTCTTCGCCCCGGCGTACTGCCCCTCGGCTGCGTCCGGGTGCGGGTCATCCACGCACCATTGCGCCCGCCCGGCCCTGCGAACGAACCGCCCGCCCCAGCTTTCCTGCGTCGGGTCATCCGGCGTACCTCGCAACAGGAACGCCACGGACGGTGTATCGCCCATCTTGATACTGCCGCCCTTGAGCGGCGCGAAGAAATCCCCCAGTACCCCATGGCCATTCACATGCTCGTTGACAAAGGTCCGATTGCCCAAGTTGTTCCCCTGCTCGCCCCCGACGTACCATCCGCGAAAGGTCGTATTGCAGTGGATCAGCCACATATCGGGGTGCTCGCGGTCAATATATGCGAACGCCGCCTCATCATTTCGCTGGTTCCACGAAGCGATGAAGTACACCCGTATCTTGTCCTTGATGCCCGGCGCATCGTGCAGTGCCTGCGCCACGTCCGTGATCGAACCCCACACCAGCACATACAGCGGCCGCTCATCCGGCTGCCCGGCGCAGCGAACGATCCACTCGGAGCCTTCGGTCGTCTGCGAGTACCCCCGATCCGGGGCCGGCTCAGTCGCCCCCTGCCTGACCATCGCCCGCAGTGCCCCGGGGCCTGGATAGCGGCGGCTTGCCCGGTTGAGTGTGGGATAATCCCGTTCGTAGGCATCCACCACCTTGAGGATATCCCCGGCCCGGCCCTTGCCCGGCGGCGACGAAACCAGCCCCTCGGTGTCGAACAGGTCGCTGTATATCAGGTAGTGGACCATGGATTGGATGTCGTCCTCATCGCTGCCGCCCAGGTCGGTGGAGATCAGCACCCGATACCGCTGCCCGCCGATGGCCCCCGGCCCCAACGCAAATGCCCCGCTCGCCGTCGCCAGGGCCGCCAGAACCGCCACCGTTGCCCCAAATCGTCTTGTCCAAGCCATATCTGGCCTCCATGAACGCCCCTTGTCCAAGTATGACCGCCCGCTCGGCCACAATCAAGGCCAAAAACACACCCTCAGACGTGGGATGGGTATCCTGCCCGTGTAATAGACACCTGACGTCCTTCGTAGGGGTAGCCCCCCGTGGCTGCCCCCCTACCGTGAACGCCTGGCGCACGCGAACAACTGACGCCACGGACAAAACGTGATACGCCCCGCGCCCCGACAAATCTCCCGAAATTTTGCCCTTGCCCCCTTGCAGCAGCCCGCCCGCTACGCTAGACTACCGCGCTTTTACCGGGCGATTAGCTCAGTTGGTAGAGCAGCTGACTCTTAATCAGCGGGTCGCAGGTTCGATCCCTGTGCGGCCCACCAAGACAAGAGAGCCGTTTCGCAACATTGCGAGGCGGCTTTTTTGTTGATGTCAAACCAACGACCCTCAGCCCGTTGAGGGCACTTTCTGTATTTCTTGCCTTCCGATGAATAATCGATTACGATGGAACGTCGCCAAGATGCCAAATATATGATGCTTTCAACGACCGACGTGGATTGAACCCCTGCACGGTCAACCCTCAAGATATTGGCGGATCATGCCATGCCTATAAGCGCCCTGGAAGACCTCCTTCGCTTCGAGCGCCTGCTGTCGGGTGTCTCTGCCCGGTTTATCAACGTATCATCCGGTCGGCTTGACGGGGAGATCGAGAAGGCCTTGATAGAGGTTCTGCAGTTCTTCCAGGTCGACCGCTGCGCGCTGCTTGGGACGCTGCCCGGAAAGACCTCATGGATCATCACGCACGCCGCGTATTCGGAGCATGTTCCGCCTGTGCCTACGGGCGTTGAGCTGCCGAGGGCGATCCACCCGTGGGCGTATGAAAAGCTCGTGGAGAAGCGGGAGACGGTCGCATACACCAGGATCGAAGACATGCCTCCCGAGACGGACGTGGACAAGAAAACCTGGATCGAGTGGGGGATTCGATCGAACCTGACCATCCCCATCCTCACCGGCGAAGCTGTGGATCACGTCATCGCAATCAATTCCGTTACGCGCGAGCGTGTCTGGCCGGAGGAATTCATCCCGCGGCTGAGGCTTCTGGGCGAAATCTTCGTCAATGCCCTGGAGCGAAGGAACGCGGAGGAAGCCCTGCGTGAAAGCGAAGAGCGTCTGAGTCTTGCCGCGTCCTCCGCGGAGGCGCGCCTGTGGGAGCTGGATCCGGACCAGGGTGTGATCTGGGTGACCGAAAGGGGCCGCGAGTTCTACGGGCTTGCACCGGGTGAGAAGCTGACCCTGGAGCGGTTTCTAGACCGCGTGCATCCCGCGGATCGCGAGCGGATTCGCGAGGGCATGGAAAAGGGCACATCGGGCGAGGATCTCATCGTCGAATATCGCGTCGAGGCGACCCCGGGGAATTTTCGCTGGATTGCCTCGCGGGGTCGTCTATCCGCCGGTTCCGCAGGGAAAAAGGGCAGCATCATGGGGGTCTCCATCGACATCACCCAACGCAAACTGATGGAGCTGCAGCTTACCGAGTCCCGGGCGTTGCTCACTGCATTGATCGACAGCACGTCGGACATGATCTGGTCCGTCGATTCGGAGCGTTTCGGACTCCTCACATTCAACAGCGGCCTGTCCGAATACTTCCTCAATCAGCGAAGCATGCGCATCGAGCCCGGCATGCGCCCGGAGGATCTCTTCCCGGCCGACAAGTTCGTCCAGGCGTGGCATGCGTTCTACCGAAGGGCCCTGGAGGAAGGGTCGTACACAACGGAGTAGGGGGTTTACGCGGGGACCCGGACACTGCTGCTGAATCTCAACCGGCTCGAGCGCGAAGGGGAGGTCTTCGGGGTGTCCGTTTTCGGCAAGGACATCACCGAGCGCAAGGAGATGGAGGCCCGGCTCCGGGAACAGCTCGAGGAGATCGAGCGACTGAAGCTGCAGCTGGAAAAAGAGAACATCAACCTGCGCGAGGAGTTGAGTCAGGGGCTGGGTTTCGAGAAGATCGTGGGCAGCAGCGACGCTCTGAACTATGTCCTGTTCCGGGTCGGGCAGGTGGCCCCCACGGACGCTACAGCCCTCATCCTCGGCGAGACCGGTACGGGGAAGGGAATGGTGGCAACTGCGATCCATGATCTCAGCCGCCGCAGCGATCGGCCGATGATCACGGTGAACTGCGCGGCTTTGCCGGCCAACCTCATCGAGAGCGAGCTCTTCGGGCGGGAGAAAGGGGCCTTCACGGGAGCCCACGCCAGGCAGGCGGGACGCTTCGAGGCCGCCGACGGCGGGACGATCTTCCTCGACGAGATCGGCGAGTTGCCGTTGGAGCTGCAATCGAAGCTCCTTCGGGTGCTCCAGGACGGCGAGTTCGAGAGGCTGGGAAGCGCCAGGACGGTCAGGGTGGATGTGAGGGTGATCGCCTCGACGAGCCGCGACCTCAAGGAAGAGGTCCGCGCGGGGCGGTTCCGCGAGGACCTTTTTTACAGGCTCAACGTCTTTCCCGTCACACTGCCGCCTCTGCGGAAGCGGGCGGAAGACATCCCGGAGCTCGTCGGGTTTTTCGTGGACAGATATTCGCGCAAGATCGGGCGGCGGATCGAGACCATTCCGAAGGGTGCCATGAAGAGCCTGCAGGCTTACCACTGGCCCGGCAACGTGAGGGAGCTCGAACACGTCATCGAACGGGCCGTGATCACGACCGAAGGCGCGGTGCTGCAGCTTGCGGATCAACTCGAGCCCCTGCGCAGGATCGCAGAGGCAGGATCGTCCCTGAAAGACCTCGCTGCCATGGAGCGGGATCACATCGAGCGGGTCCTTAAGGAGACAGGCTGGAGAATCGAGGGACCGAAAGGCGCGGCCGCGATTCTCAATCTCCACCCGAGCACCCTGCGTTTCCGGATCAAAAAACTGGGCATCCGGCGTCCCTGAACTGGCGATCAAGTCTATCCGCATCCACGCAGCAGATTCAGACAATCCGTGCCCGGCCCCCCCTTGGTCGGGGTTCCCATAGATCAGTTCGTAACCCTCAATATATTGCGGGCACGCAACATGTTGAGGGTATTTCGCCGGATAGGTGATTTACTACAGTTCAGTTATCAAAATATACTCGTATAATCGGTTACTTAATTAAATCTTGAATTCCTTTCGCTTGGAACGTTTCTTGGATTGTCTGAAGCCTGTGAAGGATCGTTTCGTTCCTTTTTTCTCGCTCAGATTAGAGTTAAATTTATCTGACGTTCGCGCAGCGATGCCCATCGAAATGCGAAAGAGCAAAGGGGGTATCATGACACTGACCATTGAAGTCAGGGCCAGGTCCGGCAAAGTCAACGAGCTTTACCAGACTCTGCAGGCGCTCCTTCCCACGATGCGCAAGGAGAATGGTTGCCGGGACTGCTGCGTTGCCCCCGCCACAGCTTTGGGCGACGTCTATGTCCTTTCCTGTGACTGGGACAGGCAGGCAAGTCTCGAGAGTTACATGAAGTCCGGCAGCGGCAGCGCGCTGCTCGGGGCCATCGACCTGCTCGGGGAATCGACGCGGATCCGGATGGGCAGCGACACGCCTTGGGAGGGGATCGAGAACCTGAAACGCATGAGGACGGAGGCCTGACACCGGTGCAACGGATTCAGCGCAATGGCGTCACAGGGTCCCATCGTCTTCCTTCACCGGGACTGCCTCGACGTCCTCGGTCGTCGAACAGGTCCGGTTGGAAGAGGCAAGAAGCAATGACAATTAAAAAAGGAGCAGGGACATGAAACGAAATGCCGTAAACCTGACGATCGGTTTTGCCCTGTCGGCCGCTTGCGCGGCATCGGCCGCGGCGCAGACGTCGCTGGACCGCACTACGCTTCCGATCCCGGAGCCGAAGCTCCCGCACAGCACCGTCCTCGATGTTAGGAATGCGACACCCCCGCCGAGATTCGAGGTCAAAGCGCCGGCACAGGCCCCAAACGTTCTCATTGTTCTGATCGACGACATGGGGTTCGGACAGCCCGGCGCCTTCGGGGGGCCCATCAACATGCCGACGGCGGAACGTCTGGCGAAGAGCGGCCTCAAGTACAACCAGTTCCACACGACGGCACTGAGCTCGCCGACGCGGGCAGCCCTCCTGACGGGGCGCAATCACCACACGAACAACACGGGATCCATCATGGAGACCTCGACGGCGTTTCCGGGAAACACCGGGCAGCGTCCCGAGAGCGTGGCGCCGCTTGCCATGATGCTGCGGTACAACGGCTACTCGACGGCGCATTTCGGCAAGAATCACGAAACCGCCGCCTGGGAGGTCAGCCCCTCCGGACCGACGGATCGCTGGCCGACGCGCAACGGCTTCGACAAGTTCTACGGCTTCATGGGCGGGGAGACGAACCAATGGGCGCCGACCGTCTATGACGGGATGACAAAGATAGAGGTGCCGAAGGACCCGAACTACCACTTCACGACCGATATGGCCAACCAGGCGATCAACTGGATGCGATCGGTCAAGGCCTTGACGCCGGACAAGCCCTTCTTCATCTACTTTGCGCCGGGCGCAACCCACGCGCCGCACCAGGTGGCCAAGGAGTGGATCGCCAGGTACAAGGGCAAGTTCGACCAGGGGTGGGACAGGCTGCGGGAAGAGACGCTTGCCCGCCAGATCAAGATGGGAGTCGTGCCAGCGGGAACGAAGCTCGCGCCCAAGCCTGCGGCCATCAAGGACTGGGACAGGCTGAGCGCGGAGGAAAAGAAGCTCTTTGCCCGCCAGATGGAGGTCTTCGCAGGCTTTGCCGAGCAGACAGACTACGAGGTCGGGCGGCTCGTCGACGCGATCGCGGACATGGGCCAGCTCGACAACACGCTGGTCTTCTACATCCTCGGAGACAACGGGGCGAGCGCCGAGGGCGGCATGAACGGCATGTTCAACGAGATGACCTACTTCAACGGTGTGGAGGAGACGGTCCAGGACGTCCTGAAGCACTACGACGAACTCGGCGGGCCGAAGACCTACGGTCACTATGCCGCAGGGTGGGCCGTGGCCGGCGACACGCCGTTCACCTGGACCAAGCAGGTCGCGTCCAGTTACGGCGGCACGCGCAACGGCATGATCATTCACTGGCCGAAGGGCGTCAAGGGCAAGGGAGAGATCCGGTCGCAGTGGCACCATGTCATCGACATCGCCCCCACGGTCCTGGAGGCCGCAGGCCTGCCCGAGCCCAAGGCGGTGAACGGCGTTGCCCAGACCCCCATCGAAGGGGTGAGCATGCTCTACAGCTTCAACGACGCCCGGGCAAAGGACCGCCACCAGACCCAGTACTTCGAGATCTTCGGCAATCGCGCCATCTACCACGACGGCTGGCTCGCCGGCACCGTCCACAAGGCTCCCTGGGACGCCAAGCCCCGGGCTGCCTTTGAAGACGACACCTGGGAGCTCTATGACACGCGAGCCGACTTCAGCCTCGCGAATGATCTGGCGAAGCAGAACCCCAACAAGCTCAAGGAGCTGCAGGACCTCTTCAAGAAGGAGGCGGTGCAGTACAACGTNNCAGTTCCTCGAGCGCATCATCCCCGCCATGGTCGGCCGTCCCGACCTGATGTCGGGACGCACATCCCTGACAGTCTACGAGGGAATGACCGGCATGACCGAGAACGTGATGATCAACATGAAAAACCGGTCCCACACGGTGACCGCCGAGATCACCGTTCCCAAGGGCGGCGCAAAGGGCGTGATCATCTCCCAGGCGGGTCGTTTCGGAGGCTGGAGCCTGTATCTGAAGAACGGCAAGCCGTCGTATACCTACAATTTCCTCGGGTTGAAGAGCACCACCATTGCGGCAAAACAGGCGATCCCTGCCGGCAAGTCAACGGTCCGGTTCGAGTTTGCCTATGACGGCGGCGGGCTCGGCAAGGGAGGAACAGGTACGATCTTTGTCAATGACCGGAAAGTCGCCCAGGGTCGCATCGATCGCACGCAACCCTTCATTTTCTCGGCTGACGAGGGAACCGATGTGGGCGAGGACGGGGAGACCCCGGTGGCCGACTATGGCATCCCGGCGCCATTCAAATTCACCGGCAAGATCCACAAGGTTACCATTGGCGTGCAGGAGATGAAAAATGCCGACAAGGCGGACGAGGAAAAAGGCCGCGCCGTGACGGCCCGCAAGAAGGCGCTGTCGAACTAAATCATCGGCACGGTTCGAGGAGGGAAGGGCAGCATGCTCTTTCCTCCCTGAGAATCTTTGAAGCCAGGTGCTGTGGCGACTGGAAGAAAGGAGCAAAGAGATTGAGAAGAACGCAGATGCTGAGCACGATCCTCGCGGCCCTGATGATCCTTGGCATGGCTCTGCCCGGGTGGGCCGCGTCCCCCGGGATGAAAATGACCACGACCCTGGCGCCGGGGATCGCGATGCCGGACA
>DDXG01000316.1 GCA_002347125.1 Phycisphaerales bacterium UBA2266 | reverse complement strand
TCGCCCTGACGCAGATACGAGAGTTGAAACGGGCCGGGTTGATCGCCGACCTCGCCGTCCAGTTCCACCTTCACCTGTTTATCGGAGATTCTCTCCACAATCAAATGGTGGCTCGGCGAATACACCGTCGAGATCGGATGGCTCGACCGTATCTGGACTACGATCTCCCACGGAACCTCGTATTGCAGCGACTGCGTGCGGGGCAGGCGATAGTCCACGCGCCCCTGCTCGTACTCCAGGATATTCCAGTACAGCAGTGTGATCGTCCGCCTTGCCCCGGGCTCAATCGGGAACGCCCGCGTCATCAGCAGGTCGTGCCCGGCGAACTCCACCAGGGCCGGGTCGCGCACCGCCCAGACGAGGGTATTGAAGATCTGCTCGGCCTGCGTCTTTCGCAACACCTGCGTCTGGCACGACCAGCCGTCGGCCGAGTACGCCATGTCATAGGGGACCGCGCCGTCGGGCAGTGGAATCAGCAACGTGCCCATCTCGACCCGCGTGCCCGTGTTGACAATCTCGATGTCCAGTTGGGTCCGGGCCACCGTGTTAAAGATGGTGATCTCGGCCCGCACCTTGGCGGTCTGGACAACGGTTGTCTGAGTCGGCCAGAGGCTATAGGACCGGCTCAGCGGCGCCATCAGGTTCGCCTGCGCCGTCTGCATCGCCTCGCGCGGCACGGGCTGCCGGACGGCCCGCCCCTCGCCCGCCCCATACGCTGGACCGGACGCCAACAGTCCCGACAGAAGCCCCCATATCAGGACCCCCGCCACACTCCGATACTTCTTCGACCTTTGCATCTCTCAACCCTTTCAATAAGAAGGATAAAGTATAATGGCGCCGCCGCCGACAGACCGGCGGCAGCTTTACGTTCCATGCGCAGAACGCACCCGCGGGGCCTTCAGGCCCGATAGACGCGAGATTCGTTGACAGGTCGCTCAAGCCTCGGACCATACCGAAACCTCCAAAGCACGCCGTCGCTCCATGAATGAGCGATGCGCGCAGAGGAACGCTTGACACGAATGCAAAGGCGGGACCGGAAAGATATGCACTACAAAGAGGATATGATAGCAGTCATTACGTATGAAAGACCTGGTCCGCCTTCAGTCCTTCTTGATTCTGAGTCCATACTACCGCGCTATGGCTGCGGTTTGCAAGCACAAAATTATTTTTTTCGCCCACAGGCGTAAGCACCATTCCTGACCGGCCGGTTCGTATGGCGTTGACAGTCTGCGTGGGGGCCTCTATAGTGCATGGGGCGTATCGGCCTGTTGAATGCCCGCGAACCTAATGGAGAAGGAGTTGCATCATGGCTTCATACCCGTCTGCTTTGCAGAAAAGCCACTCCACCCCGAACACTCCCCGCCGTCGACTCCTTGCCGGGGCCCTTGGGGCCGTTCTTGTCGCCGCCGTGGCCGCCGAGCCGAATGACCCCAACACCGTGCCGCCGGCCAAGGAAGCCGCCAGAATCCTCATCATCACCGGCATTGACTACCCTGGCCACAAATGGCAGGAAACAGCCCCCGTGTTGGCCAAGGGCCTGCGGCAGGACCCGCGCCTGACCGTCACGACTGTCGAGAAGCCCGAAATCCTTGCCTCGGACCAGATATTCGGCTACGACGCCCTGGTCATCCATTTCATGAACTGGGAGACCCCCGACCCCGGCCCCAAGGCCCGCGAGAACCTGATGAAGTTCGCCCAACAGGGCGGTGGCATTGTCCTGACGCACTTCGCCTGCGGGGCGTTCCAGGAGTGGCCCGATTTTGTCAAGGTGGTCGGCCGGGTGTGGGATCCCAAGCTCCGCGGCCACGACCCCTACGGCCCCTTCCAGGTCGATATCGCCGACGCCAACCACCCCATCACGCGTGGATTACAGCCCTTCGAGATCACCGACGAACTCTACACCTGCCTGACCGGCCGGACGCCCATCAAGGTCCTGGCCACCGCCACGTCCAAGGTCGACCAGAAGGTCTACCCCATGGCCTTCATCCTCAACTATGGCAAGGGCCGCGTCTTCCACTGTGTCCTCGGCCACGATGCCCAGGCCTTCGCCAACAAGGGCGCGGCGGAACTGTTCCGCCGCGGCACGGCCTGGACCGCCCAGTTGACGGCCGAGAGATGAGGGACGAAGGATGAGCCAGCCGCTGGTGGCTCGCGCCACGCGATACACACGACGCATGAGTTGGGTGGCAGCCTTTCGCGGAGCGAAGGGCTGGTTCGATCCGGCCCTTGCCTTTCCCGAACTGGCTTCGGGACCACCCCGACACAATAGATAGTCAGACTTGAAACCTCAGACTTCAGGATCGTGAAGCCTGTAGCCTGCGGTTCAGAATACGAACGACGAAATACGAGGCTCATAATGAAGATTGGCTTTCACACAGACGCCTTCAATTCCGCTTACTTCAGCTTCGAGGCCTGCCTCAAATGGGCCCAGGCCAATGACGTCCATTACATCGAGTGTGGGCTTATCGACGGCGTCAGTTGGATCCACGGCCTTGGCTACCAGCCTCACGTGGCCCTCTACGAAGACCCCATCCTGCTGCGAAACAAGATGAAATCCTACGGCCTGCAATTCTCCCAAGTCGACGCGGCCTATCCGCTTTCCGGCAAGGATGGACCGTTGCGCGGCGTTCCCTATGTCCTGAAGTCCATCCAGTGGGCCAGCCTCGTCGGCTGTCCCTGCGTTGACACCACCGACGGGATGCACGCCCCCGAGGGTCTGTCCGACGACGAGGCCATGGACCTGATGAAGCGGTCCTACGAGCAGATCATCGAGGTTGCCGCCGCCCACAAGATGATCATCAACATCGAGCCCCACGGCTACTTCACCACCCGTCCCGACATGATGGCCCGGATGCTCGCTTTCTGCGACAGCCCGTACCTGCGCATGAACATGGACACCGGCAACACCTTCATCGCCGGGCAGGACCCCGTCGTCTTCCTCAAGCGTTTCATCGACAAGGTCGCCCACGTCCATATCAAGGACGTGTCCGAATCCCTCGCCGCGGCCGTCCGCGGCGGCCAGACCGGGATCGCCGTCAGCCACTGTGCCCTCGGCGACGGCGTCAACGCCGACAATATCATCGAATGCCTCAAGCTCCTGCGCGACAGCGGCTATACGGGGGTCCTGAGTATGGAGTGCGAGGGCCAGGCCGGCCCCATGATCGTCAAATCCCTCAAATGGCTCCACGGCCAATGCAGCCGGTTGAAAATCCCCCTGGAGGCATAGTAGAATCAGCACCGGTCTCGTCTATAGAATGGAACCGGCCGACGAAGTCGGCCTCGATCCCGAATTCGCTTCGGGGCAATACAAATACGCAATACGAAGTAAGGAGCTTCTGAATGAAAGTCGGATTCAACATGCTGCTGTGGACCACCCACGTTACCGAGGAGCACTTCGGCCTGTTCGACGCCATCAAGAAGATCGGCTACGACGGCGTCGAAATCCCCATTTTTGAGGGCGAGCCCGCCCATTTCAAGAAGGTGGGCAAGGCCGTCAAGAACGCCGGCCTGGGCTGCTCCAGCGTCTGCGTTATCCCCGACGAGGCGCACAACTGCATCAGCGCCGATGCCTCGCACCGTGCCGGCGGCCTGGCGCACATCACCTGGGCCCTGGAATGCTCGGCCGCGGTCGGCTCCGACGTCCTGTGCGGTCCGTTCTATCAGCCGCTGGGCGTCTTCACCGGCGACGCCCCAACGGCCGAAGAGAAGGCCCGCTGTGTCGAGGTGCACAAGCAGGCCGCCGACGTCGCCGCCAAACTGGGTGTCAAGCTCGGCGTGGAATTCCTCAACCGCTTCGAGGCCTACTTCCTCAACACGATGGCCGACGCCGCCGCCCACGCCAAGAAGGTCCACAAGCCCTCGTTCGGGGTCCTCTACGACACCTTCCACGCCAACATCGAGGAGAAGGACCCCGTGGGCGTCATCACGAAATACGGCGACGCCATCAACCACATTCACATCAGCGAGAACGACCGCGGCACCCCCGGCGAAGGCCACATCGACTGGCCCGCCACCTTCAAGGCCATTCGTTCCATCGGTTACGACGACTGGCTGGTCGTCGAGGCCTTCGGACGGGCGCTGCCCGCCCTGGCGGCCGCGACCCGTGTCTGGCGCGACTTTTTCCCCAGCCGCGAGCACGCCTACACCGAGGCCCTGAAGTTCATCAGACAGCAATGGGCGGCCGCCGCCTGATCCAAACAATAACGAACGACTGTAGCCACAGAGGGCACAGAGGTTGTGTTGCCAAACTGAAAACTCAGAACTTCAAACCCAAAACCACAGCCGAAAACCCAGAACCGGCGTCCCGCGCTGCCGGCAGGCTTTGGGGCTTTGGGTTTTGGTTTTGGTCTTTACGCTTTGCGTTTTGGGTTTCTTGACCATATCTCGGTGCTCTCTGGGCCCTCTATCGCTTATATATCACTAAACACCAGGAGAAGAACTATGTCACGTAAATCTCTGAC
>DDXG01000083.1 GCA_002347125.1 Phycisphaerales bacterium UBA2266 | reverse complement strand
CGGCGAGGTGCCGGCGGTCGTCGACGCCGAGGACCTGCACGTCCGTTGCACGGCGGGCGCCGTCGCCGCCGGAGACCAGGGCCCGCAGCATCAGGACGGGGGCGACAGGTCCGCCGAGCGACTGGCTCAGTTCGTCGGCCAGGGCGGCTCGGAAGAAGCGATTCTGGGGGACCAGCGCCAGTTGGGTGCGGCCCAGACGGACGTCGACCATGCGGCGGAGGCTGTAACGCACGGAATCGCCCACCAACAGGGCGCCGGTGAGCACGGCCGTGCCGACGGCGACCGTCAGGATGACGCCGACGGTCGTGCGCCAGTAAAACAGGAGGCTTCGGATGGCCAGAGCGAACAATCGCATCAGTGATCGGCCTCCAATTTCAGCGTGCCCGCGACCAGCTCATAGCCCCGCTCCATGTGCGCCGCCAGCTCGCCTGAATGCGTTACCACGATCAGCGCAGTGCCCTCGGTGCGGTTGAGGTCGACGAGCAGGTCGGCGATTTCCGAGGCCGTGGCCTTGTCCAGAGAGCCGGTGGGTTCATCGGCCAACAGCAGGGCCGGACGGTTGATGAGCGCCCGCACGACGGCAACCCGCTGTCGCTGGCCGCCGGAGAGTTCACCGGGCCGATGATGCACCTTGTCGGTAAGGCCGACACGATCCAGCAGGGTCATGGCCCGGTCGCGGGCCTCGTGCGAAGACCGGGACGGGTCCGCCAAGGTCGGGATCAGGACGTTCTCGATGACGGTGCACTGCGGCAGCAGGTGGTGCAACTGGAATACGAAGCCAATGCGCTTGTTGCGGATGCGGGCCAGTTGAGCGTCCGTCATGCGCCCGAGGTCCTCGCCGTCGAGCCGCACTTCGCCCGAGGTCGGGCGATCCAGGGCCCCGATGATGTTCAGCAGGGTACTCTTGCCGCTGCCGGACGGGCCGACAATCGCCAGCGACCGGCCGGAATCAACCTTCAGGTTGACATCCCGCAGGACGCGGGCAGCCTGCCTGTCGAGGGGCGATTCGTAGTCCTTGCTCACATGAATCAGTTCCAGCATAATCCCCCTCACTGATAAGACTCCACGATCATTTCCATCGCCCGCACGAGGTCTGTGGCCGTCCGGCCAACATCGAAGCGTTCGACAACCCGTCTTCGCCCCTCGGCGCCCAACTCCCGGCACCGTTCAGCGTCCACAAGCAACGGATTGAGGGCGTCGGCCAAAACCGTGGCGTCGTTGGGCTTGCACAGGAGGCCTCCGCCAACCGCTTGGTGCAGCTCGGGGAACACGCCGCTGTCGGGTTCGACAAACGGGACGCCCGCGGCCAGGGCCTCAAGGACGTAGGTGGCGTACGACGTGGGGTTCTTCTCGGGCACCGACAGAACCGACAGGCGAGCGAAAAGGCTCCGTTTGGCCGGCGCGTCGAAGACATCGAGAAGCTCCACGTCCCGGGCGCATCCGGCCTTCTGAAGACGCGAACGCACCGACTTGATGAATCTCGCGTCGGGGCCCTGCCTGCCGCCGGCGGCGATCAAACGAGCATTCGCCAGAGATGGACGCCGCTTGAGGGTGATGAAGGCGTCTACGAGGGTGTCGAGGCCCTTGTCGGGGCACATCCGCGACAGAAAGCCCAAGGTCGGGACGCCGGGCGCGGGCGCGACCGACGCGTAATCACCCGTGGCGACGCCGGGCCAGGCTACGTGCAAGCGCCGGCGGTCGATCTCGAGCCGCTTGTGCATGACGGACGCGTAGAACTCGCTGACCGCGATGAAACCGTCCACGTGGGCCGCACGTTGCCTCAGCAGGTCCCACGCCTGTTCGGCGTAAGGCAGCGGCAGAGAGTCGAGAAAGCCTTCCTCATCCTGCAAAACGCAGGCAACGGGCACATGGAGCCGCTGACGAATCTCTTTGGCCAGACCCGCCAGCAGTACGTTGGACAGACATACAATGTCGGGGCGATTGTCCCGCTGACGCAGCCATTCGATAAGGCGGTCCAGCTCCTTGGCCTGCTTGCCCTGCTCGGCCCGCAGGATGGAAAGGGTCGTCTCGCCCAAGTCTCGTGGGCTGGTCATGCCCGCCCTTCGCCCGGCCCATCGCAAAAGCCTCCTTGAATCGAAAAGGCGGTCCAGCCAGCGAGGCGTCCTGCGAAACAGGGCTGTCTTCTGTTGCAGATACACGTTGATGCCACCGAAAAAAATCTCGGTGCCGCCCGAGTAGTCGCGGTCGCCTATCTCTACGGGCAGGTACATGGGGACCATGAGGACGTCGTGGCCGAGATCGCGCAGGGGCCTGGCGAGGGTGGCGTCGCGAAGGCAGTTCTCGCAATAGAAAGTATTGCCTGATCCGGGCGTTATCTGCACAATGCGCATGAGACAGTCATGCCCCCTTGCTATGGCGGCCCGAAGGCATACAGGTAACCGTCATCGCAGCCGATAAAGACCTTGCCGCCGGCGACGGCCGGCGACGACGCCAGCGCCCGGCCGATTTCATACTGCCAGATTCGGGATCCGTCCTTGGCGCTGAGCATGTAGAGACGCCCATCCGACGACCCAACCACGACACGGTCGCCGCAGACAACCGGGGAGCTGGGAACTTCGCCAAGCGTTTCGAACGTCCATACGACCTGGCCATCATCGCGGTTCAGGGCATATACCTTGTGGTCGTCGCATCCGACGATGACACGGTCGCCGTCTATGGCCGGTGAAGATAAGAACGGCCCCTGGCCTTCGTGTCGCCAGAGAACCTCGCGTTTGGCCACGTCAACAGAGAGAAAGGACCTCTCATAATTGCCCAGATAGACGGCATTCTCATAGAAAGCGGCCGAGGCGGCGATATAGGCGTCGGCGTCAATGTGGGCAACATCGTTGCCGTCGGCGAGGGAAACGACGTGGATAACGGCATCACATCCGCCGAATACCGCCAAGCCGTCGCCCACGGCCGGCGCACCGTTGATGTAGTAGCCGGTCTCGTAGGTCCATGCGGCCTTGCCGGTGGCGGCGTCAATGCAGTGCAGGCGATTGTCGTAGCTGCCGACGACGATCCGCAGGTCGTTGCCGTCGGGCGAGCCGGTCCAGTTGGCGGAGGCCTTGACCTCGGCGTCGGTCTCATATCGCCACTTCAAAGACCCATCGACGGCGTTGAGGGCATACACCCAGCCGTCGGAGGACCCTACGTAGACGGTTCCCTCAATCACCAAGGGCGCGGCTTCGACGGCGCCCTGGGTGGGGTGCGACCAGAGTTGCGAGCCGTCGGCGATGTTGACGGCATAGACATTGGCGTCGTTCGAACCCACGTAGACCCGCCCTTCGGCCACGACGGGGCAGGACCTGACTTCATCGGCCGTTCTGAAACGCCATAGGAGCCTCAGCGAATCGGCCAACGAGCCCTCGGCCCGGCCCAGAAGGCGCTGGTCGCCGCGGAAGATACTCCATGTGCCGTTGACATCGGCCACGCGCGTGATGGATGGGCCTGAGACCTCCGTATCACCATCGCCAATGACCCTTGTCAGCAGCAATACCGCGGCCAGGAACACCACCGCGGCCAGTACGAACCTGACGACGACCTTCATTGGACCACCCCAAAGCGCATACAGCTATCAGTTTGGTACTTTGGGGATGATACACCGAACCCGTGCACAGGGCAAGTGCGACCCGATTGCCCTACGCGGTGAAGATCTCGTCGGCCACATCCCGGCCGACCTGCGCGGCGTAGTACTGCTCGATGGCGTCCTGACCCTTGGCGCTGAAGTCCCTCATGGAGGTTATGACGCCCACCTTCATCAGGGCCAGCAGGACGATGCAGGCGGCCAGGTTCGCCACGGAATGGGAATAGTCGCCGGCATGCTCCCAGAGCGTTGGGACGGGGCGGCGAACCTTCAGCTCGCAGGCCTGCTCGGACTGGCGGATGTCATGCCGCAACACGCCAACCGCCGCACTGTTTGCTCGGGCCAGCAGATCGACGGCATGAGGTTCGCTCTTGAGCAAGGACAATGCTACATCGACCTTCGCCAGGGCGGCGAATCGCCGCCGGCAGCGAGGGCAGGCGGCGATATGGCGCTGGACCCAGAGGGCATCGGCCCCCAGCCAGCGATCCAGCAACTTGCGCGCGCGGCCTCTGGCGGTCCTGCAATCATTCGACGGCTCCCATCCGTCGAACGTCGATTCATGATGGTCTGGATGTCGTGTTGGACGTTTCATCGCAGTGGTCTCATTTCTTCATCCACGCCGCCAGCAGGCGAACCGCCTTGCAGCGATAGACGCGTGCCGTGGCCGGTGTAATTCCGACGATCTTCGCTACCTGGTCATAGGACAGATCGCCAAGGTCCCGCAAGACAATGACATCCCTGAGGTTATCAGGCAGTTTCGCTATGCAGCATCGCAGACACTCCTTCATCTGCCGTGCGTCAATATCGCAGTCCGGACCGCCGTCGGCGGCAATCCCGTCGCCTACGTTCCAAAGGGCCCCCGCCTGATCGGCGACGGCGGCCAGGCCCTTTCGCTCGGCCGTTCGCCGCCGCAGCATGGTGATGGCGACGTTGCCGGCGGTGCGGAAGACATAGGCCTTGATCCCGGCGGGCCGCAGGGTGCTCTGAACATGGGCCAGTTGGAGGAAGGTATTCTGGTAGGCGTCACAGACATCCTGGTCGTTGCCCAGGATTCGCCAGAGCATCGTAACCAGGTCGCGGCCGTACTTCTGCATGGCGCAGAGGACCCACTGGCGGCTCCGATCAACGTCGGAGGCCGTGTAATCCCAGACGAGCCCGTAACTGGCACTGCGTTCGAACATAGCCCTTTGAAACCGCACCGTGTTTTCTACGGGGTTAGACGCACCGCCTGTATATATGTTAATCACAACAGCCGGAATATTACCGAAAAAACTTCTTTTGGCATTTCCAATTAACATACCCGTTGGGCCGGGCGTCTTACTTGCGGCAACAGGGTAGTGCCGGCTTGACAGCCGGTCTGAGCACGAAAAGAGCCATGAAAGCAGCGAAAAACACATCTGAAAGCCATCCCGCGGGTCCCAGCGACACTGTCAGACTCGTCGAAGAGCTGCTCGACCGGGCGATCCGGTGCGGGGCCAGCGATATCCATTTTGAGCCCGGCCAGACGTCGCTGGCGGTGCGTTTTCGCTTGGATGGGGTACTCAGCACGGTCGAGACCCTGCCGGCAATCGTCGCCGACAACGTCATTGCCCGTCTGAAGGTGCTGGCGGGGCTGCTGACCTACCGTAATGACATCCCCCAGGAGGGCCGGATCGATACGGCCCTGTCTCGCTCCAACGGCCTGTTGGACCGCCGGGTGGCCGTCTTCCCCACACTCTACGGGCAGCGGGCGGTCGTCCGGATGCTCTATAAGAATGAACAGTTGGCCGATTTGGACCGATTGGGCTTCCCCGAAGGGATACTAGCGGGTCTCAAGGCCGTGGTGTCGGGCAACCAGGGACTGCTGCTGATGACCGGGCCGGCCGGCAGCGGTAAGAGCACGACCCTGGCGGCGCTGCTGCGGTACATTATCGCGCGTTTTCCGGGCAAGAGCGTAGTTACCCTGGAGGACCCCGTGGAGATACGCATCGACGGGGCCACACAGACGCCGATTACCCCTCACGGGCAGATGACCTTCCCGACGGCGCTGCGGTCCCTGCTGCGGCAGGACCCGCAGGTCCTGATGATCGGGGAGATCCGCGACGCCGAGACGGCCCGCATCGCAATCGAAGCGGCCCTGACGGGGCATCTGCTGATGAGCACGCTGCACAGCGGCACATGCGCCGGGGCCCTGGTGCGACTGCTTGAAATGGGTGTTGAGCCGTACCAGGTCACATCGAGCATCTCGGCCGTGGTCAACCAGCGGCTGATTCGCAGGCTGTGTACGAAATGCCGCCGGGCCGCGGACAACGGCTATGAGGCGGTCGGGTGTGAATCGTGTCTGGGCACGGGATTCAAAGGCCGGACGCTTGTGGCCGAGATGGTGCGCTTGGACAGCCGGCTTCGCCTGGCGATCCTTGAGAAGAGCGATCTCGGGGCTCTGGACGGCCTCATTTGGCAACAGGGGTATGCCTATATCCTGGAGGACGCCCGGCAGCTCGTCGCGGAGGGCGTGACCACGCAACAGGAGCTCGATTCCATAGGCCTCATCATGGCGGACGGTGAGCAGTCTCGCTAATGCGCAGGAGTTCAGTCTATGGCGACATTCCAGTATCAGGCATTGACCACTGAAGGCCGGCTGATGGCCGGGACGATCGAGGCGGCCGACCGCGATCAGGCCGCCGACCAGCTTGGGCGCATGAACCTGCAAGTCAACTCGCTCGACGCGGCCGCACGCGAGAAACCGCGGACCCCCGTCGGGCGCAACGAGTTCCTGCTGTTCAACCAGCAGCTTGCGGCGCTGACACGGGCCGGCATTCCGCTCGAGCGGGGCCTGCGAGAACTGGCGCACGACATCGCATCCGGCGCCATGCGGCGTCTGGTGGTCGCTATCGCCGACGACCTCGAGGCGGGCGTTGGGATTGAAGAGGCCTTCGCCAAGCACCAAAGGTCCTTTCCGCCGCTGTATGGACGCATCCTCAAGGCAGGTGTGGAGACCGGGCGGCTCAGTGAGATGCTCACCAGTCTCAACCGGCACCTCGAGATGTCCGGGCAGACGCGCCGGATCATCTTCGAGGCATTTACCTACCCGGCGGTTGTCTTCACGATGGCCTCGCTCATCGTCACAGGCATCCTCTTGTACATCGTTCCGCAGTTCCGCGAGGTCCTTGAGGAGATGGTCGGCGGCCATCTTCCCGGGCTTACCCTGGGTCTGTTCGCGATGGCCTCGAACGTCGTGGCCTTCTGGGGCATTGTCGGTGTTGTGGTGGGCGTCGTCGTATTGACATGGCTGGGGCTCTCGGCCACGCCGGGCGGCCGACGGTTTCAGGAATCCGTTATTGTGCGCATACCGCTGATTGGACGGGTCTACCACAGCAGCGTGTTGGCCCGGATGGCCGAAGCCATGTCCATGATGGTCGCCGCCGGCTGCGATATGCCCGCGTGCCTGCGTTTGGGGGCCGGTGCATCGGGCAGCGAGCGGGCCGTTCTGGAGGCCGAGATGGTGGCTTCACAGGTGGAACAGGGCGTCGGCATTCTCGAGGCCGGTCAGTTTTCCCACATGGTGCCCAGACTGTTCTTCTACTCGATGCAACTGGGCGCCCAGCGAAACGAGTTGCAGGACAATCTGCACAGCCTCAGCCGGATGTACGCGGATCACACTCGCTGTATCCAGGCGCGGTTGGAGACTGTGGCCCTACCCATCATGATCATATTCCTGGGCGGCTTTGTGGCGATGATGGTCATGGCGTTGTTCCTGCCCATGGTGCAGGTCATTACGAGTCTTTCGGCGGCTTCCTGATATGTTCCTGATATGTTCCTGACTGTTTCCATCTCGGTGCTGGCCATCTACGTCGTGCTCGCCTTCAAGAAGCCCGGGGTCGCCATTATTACGTGCCCGTTTGTGGCCGGTCTGGTCGGCTTTGCGGGCAGTCTGCAGGCCGAGCCGGCCCTTTCGCTGCTGGGCGTCGCTCTGTTCCTCCTTACGGTTGTCGGCGTGGCCGCTTCCAAACGCCGGCCGGACGCCGAGGAATGGCCGCAGACGCTGGCCCGATGGATATTGATCGGCGTCGCGGTCGTTCTGACGTTCGTCGTGCTGCTTGTGACGGCCGCGTCGTCGGTGCTCGGTATGTTCCTGAGCATCGCCTTTGCCCTGTTCATTGTCGTCAGCATCGGGGCCACCGTCTTTGCCGCCATCACAAGCCGACGCGCTACGGCCGGCTATGTCCTGACCACCATCGGCGGGGCTATTCGCCAGAACCTGCCGTTGCCGATGGCGCTTCAGACGGCCGCTGGAGATCGCTCCGACCGCAGGTCCAGGATTCTGCGGCGGTTGCAGCAATGGCTTGTTCAGGGCTATCCGCTCAGCCAGGCGATTCGGTACGCCTATCCGGGCTGTCCGAGCCATGCCGTGGCCAATGTCGTGGCGGCCGAGCGGACGGGCCAGATGTGCCAGGCGTTCGAGTGCATCGTGGCGGACCTGATGGAGACGGCCAACCGTAAGCGACGGTTCAACCCTGTCCACGTGTGGTACCCAATCCTGCTGTTCACGGTCATCACGCTTGTGGTCATTGGCTTAGGGACGTTTGTCCTGCCGCAACTGAAGGCTGTCTGGGGGGATTTGTCCGGCGGCGATCTGGCTCTGCCGGCGCCGACCAAGTTACTGTTCGATATTGCAGGGTGGTTCTACAACGGTCCTGGGACGCTCCTTCTGTCTGTCATCCTCCTGGCGTTGTTTACGACAGCCGCTCTGTGGATTCACACGCGGCTGCGGCCGCGTCGGCCGGGGGCGCCCCACCTGCTCTCCCGCATGGGCGACTTCATCAAATGGCACATGCCGGTGAGCCGCTGGTTCGAGCGGAACCAGTCCACGCTGCAGTTGGTGGAGGCCCTGCGGATGTCGCTGCGGGCCGGCGCCACCGTGGATCAGGCCATCGCGACAGCCTGCGAGATGGACGTCAATGAACGGTTCCGCCGCAGGATCTCAAAGTGGCTCTCCTGCGTACAGGCGGGTGAGAACATCTCGGATGCCGCGATTCGTTGCGGTATCGGCTCGCCGGTGGCCTGGGCCCTGGATGTGCGCGTCAATCAGGGCAACACGCCGATGATCCTTGAGACGCTGGAGACATTCTACCGCACGAACTACAGCTACCGGGCCAATCTGGTCCGGTTCATCCTCTGGCCGTGTACGACGGTGGCCATGGGATGCGTTGTGGGTTTCGTCATACTCGCTATCTTTCTGCCTTCCGTGGCGTTTATCACCTATCTTGTGAATTTCATTGTGCCATGACATCCGACATACGAACGAGACTGCCGGGCCGCCGCTTACGCGGGGCCATCTTCATCGAGCTGGCCTTTTCCCTGGCGACGCTGAGCATCCTCATTGCGGGCCTGGCCGTGTCGCTGGACGGGTTCGGGCGGTTCAACCATTATCAGCACGTCCGGCGGCAGTGTACGGCGGCCGCACGGGCGCAGCTCGACAGTATCACCGCCACCGCCACACCTCTCGACTCCGCCCTGGCCAAGGAACTGTGGCCGGACGTTGTCTGCGAATTGTCCACCGCCGAAGGCACGGGACCGTGGCAGGGTCTGACGCGGGTGGACGTCAGGGCCACGGCCCCCAGCTACAACCGATCTGTGACGCTGCGCTATGGCCGATACGTCACGAAACTCGATAAAGGCGTCTAGCTCCATGCGAAGAAGACACGGCTATCTGCTCGTTGAGACGCTGACCGTTGTGGTTGTGCTGCCCGCACTGTTTTTGGCGACGGCGGGCATCTACGTAATCTTCACGCAGGACGTCCCGCGCAGTATACGCGCCGTCCAGGAGGACACGGCATGCCTCGATATGATCGCGCATGTTCGAGATGACGTCGCCGCCGCCCGGTCGGTGGAGCTTGGCGCGGACGGCCGTTACCCGATCATTTACATCGGCGACAGCGTCGTGTCCTATGAATTCGCCGACGGTCTCATGCGTCGCCTCGCAACGGCGAGGACCGACGGGGAGCCGGTCGTGACGGGCTCCTGGCGTTTACCGGGCCTGGCCGTTCGATGGCGGGCGCTCACCGGCGGACCGGTCCCGGCGCTGGCGGCATCCACGTCCATTCGGCAGAACAGCCGGGGCCACGTGCAGGACAGGTTCGTTAATTCCCACGTCTTCTTCGCCCAAACCCCCGGGCAGGCGGTGGCAGAATGAACCACTTACGGCGACAAGGCGGTTTCATATTCATCGCGATGCTGATGGTTGTCATTATCGTCGCGGCTGTCATGTTCAGCCTGACACATATCTCGCGAAGCATGATCTTCGCCGGCGACACGGCGTACCTGGATGCGGCGACGGCGGACCTGGTTGCCGCGGCGACCGCGTGGGCAAGCACCAACGGTTCGAGCGCACAGTTCCTGGGCGTTGAGACCGTGTTGGACGTCAACGACCTGGGCTACCGCGATGCAAGCCTTCGCGTTCGTATCGAAACTGTCGCTGACGGCCGTCGCGTGGGAATCGTCGCTTCATGCGGCAAGGGACGCCGTTGCCGGCAGGCCCCCGCCGCGTTCGTCCTGCCGCCGCCGGCCGCGGCGGCCGTTCAGGAATCGTCGCCCCAGAACTGAACAGCCTTTCGGGCGATGTCCTCATAGACGTTCCCGGCCTGCTCGAACTTCTCCAGCACCTCTTGCCGCTGTCGGGTACTCTCATACCGGCCTGGCTGCCGGGCCACCTCCTTCAGCCGGTCGATCCAGCGGATCATGAACTCGGCATCCCGTTTCGAGGCCGTGGGCCTGCCGTCGACCGTGGCGTAGACGGGGCTTGTGTGAGCCTGGCGGAGCCGGCCCTCAGGGCCGCCGTAGATGGCGCGGGCCGCGGCCCAACCGCTTCTTTCAGGAGTCCATGCGTATTCGGCGGTGATATCAAGCACGGGCGAGGGCGTTCGGTCCTGGAGGCTCATGGTCTGGGCAACTCGCCCGTTGACGATGAACTCCAGGCGGTCGATGGACTCGATGCTCCGCAGGCGGGCCTGCAACTCAATGGGTTTGCCCTCATAAGGCAACTCGCTTCCACAGTCGCGGCCGTCGCCGGTGAGAATCAACATGGGACCGCTGGTGGCAAAGGTGCAACCCCGGCGGATCGCATCCAGGTAACTGGCCTCCGTCAGAGGGCCTTCCAGCCTGGCGTAAGTGCGGCTGTACCCCAGCGGCACGGGCATGACGCCCATCGCTGAGCCGCCGGTGGCGGCCAGCTTGAAACCGCAGTTGAGAAATCGGTAGTAGGTCGAGTTGGTGCGCACGAACAACTCGTCGGGCCCCCAGTCCTTCTGTTCGTCCTCGATATCGGACCCGGCCATGCCCCAGCCGAGCTGGAGCGTGGCCTGGCGATGGTAGTGGTTGTGGCACACCTGCACGGAATCGAACAGGCCGAAGGCCATCGTGACGACGTTTTCCGCCCAGATGGGCTTGTCCGTGTCGATAATACACCGCGGCGACGACGCCTTCGCTTGGGCGGCAAGGACCGCATCGCAGGGATACCTGGAATCCCCGGTCGGTATGACCACGGGCTTGGCAAGGCCGAACATCAGCAATGCTCCCACGGACTCGAACGAACCGCCGCCGATACGTTCAATCTCCTGGTTTCGGAAACTCACGATATGGCGCGTATCGGCGGCGACCACGCCTTCATGCTCCCACTGCGGCCAGTCCGTAACGGGCTCGCGCCTCTGGTGGTTCCAGAGCGTCAGGACCGGCTGGAAGTGGACGTCGTCGGCCAGGGCGATCAACCGAAGGGCACCCTCGTCGCCGACGCCGTAATGACAATGCAGGTCCGCGCTGTACCAACCCTCAGCGGGCATATCGACCCAGCGCCGGGGCTCGATACGAATGGAGGCTGTCAGGCCCGGCTTGATATCGACGGGCACATCGACAGGAACGTACTCCTTGCCCCGCTCCACATGGACAACCGCGGGGCCTGGCGGCAGCTCCATTACGAAGACGCCGTCGCAGGCGAAACTGGAATCCCGGTCGTAGACCGCGCATCGCCCGGCCGTGGGAACGTAGAGCCTCATCCCCCCGCGGACGACCCATGCACGGCACGGCAGCGGCTGCTCGGAACCCGCCCGGCAGACCGACACCGCCAGACGGCTGGGTTCGCCGGCAACCGCCACGCACGCACACCTGTCTCTTATACACATCT
>DDXG01000129.1 GCA_002347125.1 Phycisphaerales bacterium UBA2266 | reverse complement strand
CGTTGCTGTCTGAATCATGGCGTTGCACCGTGAATCATGACGTTGCACCGTGAATGAGCAGGCGGTGACTGTCCGACTGTCTGACGGCAGGACAGCAGGACCGTCCGACCGTGTGACGGGACCTTAACATCCGTGCAAATCTCCGTTAATCCGTGGTTAAAAAAGGCCCAAGACCGCGGACACACGACGCACGACGAAATCCGAACGACGAGCGGGCATACTCCGTCCCCGTCGGTGCGCCGCAATGCCATACCGCCTGGCCTACAGATTCACTGCGGCGGCGGGATGCTGCACAATCACCCTTGAGAAGGTACTAGCCGGGGAGTTCACACGCCATCGGCACAGCGGCCGAGCGCTCCTGGAGAAGGTGTGCTGATTTACAACCATCCATAGTCCTAAGACATGAACTCCTATTCGGGGTCATCGTAGGACCCAGCCGCGGCCCTGTCAAGACGGCAGGTGGGATTTTGATAGTGAAAGACGCCCCAGCACACCCCGGAGCGCTTGGGCGCCGATCAGCACGTTGTATCACGCAGCGTGCAAGCGATGCCGGATGCAGGGGTACTGAGGGCGGGCCTTGTGGCGGGTGGCCCGCCGCCAAGGGCCCCAGCGGTGAGCGGCGGTCCCAGAGCGGGCGGCAGGTCAGAAAAAATCTTGCCAAATTGGCAAAAAGAGTTGACAGCGAGGCTGGCTTGGATTCACATTATAGACAGGAGCTGCATGTCCGAAGGGCATGTGGGGGTGGTGTTTGACTGCGTCATAGTGTGTCAGACGGTCGAAAAGGGCCGATATGCAATGGAGTGTGATCCCTGCGGCAGGGACCCGTGTCTTGGAAAGGAGTTCGCAATGACCAGTACAGGAAAGCAGCACAGCCGGGGACGGAGGTTGGGGTGGTTGATTGTGGCGCTTGCGTGCATTCTGCCCGTGGCGGCCGTGGCGGAGGATGTGCAGCATTACCGCATGATCTCCGCCGTTGAGTACGTCGGCCAGGGCCAGTTCCGCAACCAGGTGGAAACCGTCTTCGCCGTTTCGACCGAGCAACTGGCCAAGAACCAGGTGCGGTTCCAGCTCCAGGCCGACCGTCTGCGGGACGCCAATATGTCGTTCGTGGTGGACCGCCAGACGCAGCAGCTCAGCGATCTGGGGCGGGATATGGATATGTGGGCGAAGTTGAGCAACACGTCCATCCAGACGGTCCAGAAGGTCGGCCGCAAGGATGTGGGCCGAACGTGGAAGCAGCAGACCTCGACCGGCGAGCTGGCGAACATCCTCGGCGAGAGCCTGATGTTCACGGTCACGGCCATCGAGGTCAGCTCGGCCAAACTCGGCGAGATGGTGGCGGTTCGGGCGCTGTCCGAGCCGTTCACGATCCAGACCTCGGCCGGGCCGGCCCGCGCGAAGGTCAATAGCGCCTACCTGTTCGACGCCGAGATGGAGAACATCTACCTCAGTGCATGCGTCTTTGAGACGGCGACCACCGCCCGCGGGTTCAAGGAGATACTTCATAGCGAAGTTGTGACATTCCGAACGAACGCCGAAGGCGTCGGCGTAAGTCTGGGCGATGTGGAAGACAGCTTTGCCAGGCTCGTGGACAAGGTGGGCCTGGTCGATGAGCCGGTGAGGCTGACGAACCCGACGACGCTGCCGCAGTGGGCGCAGGCGGAGGGTCTGACGGCGGCCCAGGCCGGTCATGTGTGCGGCTCGAACGTCTGCGAGGGGGCGGTCAACCCGGTTTCGTCGGTTTCGATGCCCGCTGTCAAAGTCATTGAACTACAGAAGAAGTCCGAGCCTAAGGCGACGAATGCCCTGCTGGAGGAGTTGAAATTTCTGGGTCTGGACTTCTCGAACAAATGGGTGCTCGGCGGCGTTATCGCCGGCGCGGTGGCGATTCCGCTGGCGATGGGTGGCGGCGGNNGCGGCGGTGGCGGTGGCGGCGGCGGTCGCCCAGCCTCCCCGAGATAGTATCATCGCGGCAGGAAGTCTGAAAAATCCAAGGGTCCCGAGTGAAATCGGGGCCCTTTTTTTTGGCGTGCCGGGCCCCTTCGACTTCCCCGGCTACGACTCTGTCATGCCTGCGAAGGCAGGCATCCAGGACGATTCGAGGCCGCCCACGGCCCCCGTCGCACCGGACCGAGTGCCGGAATGCCCGCCGAAGAGACAGGATATTGCGCCTTCGCAGAGCAGGGGATGAAGGCAGCAGATTCGCCGGCCCGGGCCCTGCGCAGGGGTGAGAACAGGGCCTCTCCGCGTGCTGACCGCAGAGGCAATCAGCTCCGCGGTCGGCGAACGATGCGCCCGGCAGGACTCGAACCTGCAACCTTCGGATTCGAAGTCCGTCACTCTATCCAATTGAGCTACGGGCGCGGAAATCCCAAGTGGGGGTACTGTAGCGAGTGGCCGCCGGGCCTGTCAAGGCCTTGAGGGGGGAAAAAGGCGAGGCATCCGCCGTCGGCCGTATTGACGTCGGGCCCCGGCTGTGGTAACACGGCGCCGGTGTGGGGCTTTGTTGCACGTGTGATTGCGACTGGAGAACAGCCATGAACGAGAGAACCGACGGACGCATCAGACGGGTGGTAATGGGCTTGTTTCTGGGGACAGTCTTGGCGGGGGCGTCCGGGTGCGGCGTCTCGGGCGGTGGTCCGGAAGTCGCCGGTGTGGCGGAATCGACGCCGATGAAGGTCTCCGGCACGTTTTCGATTGTGGCGGTGGACCCGCACGCGGGGGTCTGCGGGGCGGCCGTGGCCAGCCGGTATCCGGCGGTGGGCAAGGTGGTGCCATACGTTCGGGCGGGCGTGGGGGCGTTCTGCACACAGCATTGGCACGAACCGAAATGGGGACCGCGGGCACTGGACCTGCTGGCCGGCGGCATGGGCCCCCAGGCGGTGCTGGCCGAGCTGGCCAAGGATGACCCGCAGCGGGATATGCGGCAGTTGGCGATAATCGACGCGGCCGGGCGGACAGCCCAGCAGAACCCCGCGCGGGCGGATGGCCCGAGCCTATGGTGGGGTTCGGCCGCCGGGCGGTACTACGCCTGTCAGGGCAACACGCTGGCGGGGCGGAAGGTCGTCGCGGCGATGGCCCGGGCCTACGAACAGACGCAGGGCGGCCTTACGGACCGGCTGATGGCAGCTCTGGCGGCCGGCGATGAGGCGGGCGGCGACCATCGGGGGCGGCTGGCGGCCGGCATTCGCGTGGCCAAGGCGGGTGTGCAGGGGGATTGGCTGGCGCTGTATGTCGATGAAAGCGCCGATGCCGTGGCGGAGCTGATGCGGACGTACCAGGAGCTTGAGCACGAGGCGAAGGGGCCCGCGAAGACCGAATAGAGGTGGCGGCCCGTTCAACTAGGCTGGAAGGCGTCTTTTCGGCGGCGGACGGCGGCAAGGACGGTTGCCGGGTCATCGGTGCGTATGCCCAGGGCGGCGGCCAGGGGCGGGTCATCGGTGCGCAGGAAGAGGTTGGTCCGCTTCTCCATCGCCAGCGGGGTCGGGACGATGGGGCGGCCCTGCGCCTGTGCATCACGCAGATGCCGCAGTGCCTGCTGAGCGGCCTGGTTGTGCGGGTCGATGGAAAGGGTGAACATGTAATCCTCGACCGCGTAATCGTGGCCGGGGTAGATGAGTGTCTCGTCGGGCAGGGCGGCGATCTTGGCCAGGGATCGGTGCATGGCGGCGGCATCGCACTCGAAAAGCCGCCCGCAGCCGGCGGTAAAGAGGGTATCGCCCGTGAAGAGGGCGGGCCCTGTGGTCGGCCGGACATCGGCTGGACATGGCCGCGTGCAACGGGCATTCGCAGCGGGTTGGCTTGGCGGCCCGCCCTCGGTCTGCGGCAGGAAGTAGCAGACGGAGGTCCTCGTGTGGCCCGGCGTGGCGATGACACGGACGAAACCGACAGGCAGGTCGATCAAGTCGCCATCGCGGACCAGGTGATCGAGAGGGCTGATACAGCGGCTGTCGGGACCGTAGATGCGGCAGCCGGTGGCGGCCTTGAGTTGGGCCAGGCCGGCCGTGTGGTCGCCGTGGTGATGGGTCACAAGCGCGGCGACCAGCCGCAGGCCGTTGCCCTTAAGGGCGAGAAGAACCGGTCCGGCATCCCCCGGATCGACGACCACGGCGTCGCCGGCGCCGACGATCAGATAGATATAGTTGTCACCCAGGGCCGTGAGTGTGAGTATCTCGGCCATAAGGGGCGTCCTTCAGGCGCATCGGCCAAGCGATCGGCCGCCACGGTCGATGATGCACAGACGTTTGTCATCCGCCGGATGCGTCAGTTGATATTCGTCGTGGCCGCCGTTGCGGCCTCGTTGTTGGTCTCGTCGAATTCGGCCAGCACGTTCGCTGTATCGATCAGCGCGATGAAGTGATAGGCCCCGTTGAGTCCGGCCGGAATCGTGCCCTTGAGCTTGAGCACTTTCGGGGCGCCGGGTTTGAGGCTGAGGTTGGTTTCGACATTGACGATGAGGGTATCGCCGAGGTCATAGGCGGCGTCGGCCGAGGCCCATATCTGGATGCGGACCTTCTGCTTGACAGCGCCGGCGCCGTTGTTGGTGACGGTCAGATTGAACGTGACCTTCGCGCCGACGGCGGCGTTGGCGCCCAGATTGGCCAGGACACCGGACAGATCGACGTTCGGCTGATTGATGTCGATGGCCGCGGCCGTGGAGGCGACGTTGTTGCCCTCGTTGGACTCGGCGACCACGTCGGCGGAATCGACGTGGACCAGGAAGAAGACATCGACGGCCGGGTCCAGCGCCGGCAGCGTAACTTTCTTGAGCGTCACCGTCGCGGCGGCGCCGGCGGCGAGCTTGACCTTGACCGGCGCCGTGGTTACGAGCGTGTCGGCGCCGAGGGCCTGATCCGCCGAGGCCAGGATGTCCACGTCGATGGTGCCGCTGACGGGCAGGTTGCCGTTGTTGCGGATGGTGAAGGTGAAATCACCGACCTGGCCCGGCCGAGCCCCATTGACGAAGGTGGTGGCCAGATTGGACGGCCAGAGGTCGCGGTGCGCCTGGACGACGTTGACGGTCGCACCGGTGGCGACGACGTTGTTGGCGAGATTGTTGTCCGGCGTAACGACGCCGGTGGGGTCGATATGAGCGAGGAAGTAGTACGTTCCGGGGGCCAGCGCCGCCGGCAGCGCGATCTTCTTGTACTTGTACAGCTTGGAGACGCCCGGGGCCAGTTTGACCGAGGCGTTCACCGTGGCAAGCAGCGTATCGACGCCGGCATCGTAGGTGGTGTTCGCGGAAGCGTAGATATTGATGGCGATGACCCCGTTGGCCGGGTCGTTGCCGTTGTTCTGGACGAGGATGTTGAAGTCGCCGACGTCCTCGCCCTTGGCGCCGTTAGCGAAGGTGGTGGCGATGGTCCCGGTAAGGTCCCTGTTGACGGGCTCGGTCTGGAAGGTGATCACGCCGCTCCAGTTGTCGGTCTCATCGACCTCGGAGACGACGCGGCCGCTGTCGGCCATGGCCGCCAGGTACCAGGTTCCGACGGTCGCCGGCGCCGCAAACGACAGGACCTGCGTGGTCTGGGCGCCGCTGCTGAGGCTCCTGATCGTCCGGACCGCGATGGCGGTGTCGGTATTGTCCACCTGCTGGTCGCCCGACCGATACAGGGTCAGGTCGAACTGGCCGGCCTTGCCGGGCCCGTTATTGACGACAGTGACGTTGATATTGACCGTGGAGCCGACCTTGGCCCGGACGGGGTCCACGGGATCCGTGTTGGGATTGGTGATATCCAGATTGGGCTTGGCCGGGCCGGCGACAAAGCGGAAGATGTCCTCCCAGTCGTCCTGGGCCATGTCCGGCAGGATGCCGCCGAGCGTGGCGTCATTGTCGATGCCGTGGCCCATCGTGCCGCGGATGAACTCGTTCTTGTTGGTCAACTCCGGGAAGAGATGGCGGATATGAACCGGATCGGGATACGTCGGCGAATCGCCGAACAACGGATTCGGGTTCACGGTGACCTGCTCGGTTTCCATGTCGGTCAGCGCGCCGGTCAGTCCGTCCACCTGGCCCTCGGCGGGGCCGCCCTCGCCCCAATAGTTGTAAACGAGGACTCCATCGGTGATCGTCTGGCCGTCGGCACTGACCTCCACGTCGATGTAGCCCCAGCCGATCTGGTTCTGCTCGGGCCCACCCCAGAGGACCATATCGATCGCAAAGATCGGGTCGCCGAAAAAGCCTGCCTCCACGTCGACGACCGTCCACGGAGAAGGCAGCCCCGGAACCACCCCGGGATCGAGTTCGAATAGACCCCATTGGCCGACAAAGGCGCCCGGAGCCAGTTCAAAGGTGAGGGTGGCCACCTTCTCGGCCCCCTGGAATATGTCGTAGGTGAACGTGGTCTCCAGCGTGAATTGGAAGGTCGTATCGTTCGTCAGCGCGTTGTTGACGTCGTTGATGAGCGTGTGCCAGTGGTTGGCGAAGTAGGCGTAGTTGGGGTCGATGTAGATCAGTTCATCGTCCTGGGGGTCCGTGCCTTCCGGCACGTTCTCGTGTGTGATGTGCTGGATGGCCTCATTATAGATGCTGATGATGTTGAGGATGTCGGCCTTGAGCTGGGCCAGGACGGTGGGGCCATCGACGTTCAGATAGCCCGTGGTGGGGTTCAACATGCCCCAGTTGGGATACGCGCCGAACAGATACGTGTTGAGGCTGAACTTGGACCACAGGTCCTCGATGTCGATCACATCGAACGGGTCGGGCGCGTTCAGGGCGGCGATCGGGATATTGTTCTGGATGAAGTTGCGGATGTCGAGGCTGAAGATGGCCAGCAGGGCCTGGAATTCGGCGATGGTCTGGGGCTCGCCAAGGCCTGTGTTGCGCAGGTAGTTGTTCAGGGCCGTCTGGTCGATCCCAATGTCGAAGTTCCAGGGGCTCTGGTACTCCAAAGTGGCCTTGAGGCTGTAGAGCATGGCCTTAAAGAGCAGGAT
>DDXG01000202.1 GCA_002347125.1 Phycisphaerales bacterium UBA2266 | reverse complement strand
CCCGGAAGAGACCAACGCCCCTTACGGCCTGGCCAAGAAGATGCTGCTGGTCCAGTCGCAGGCGTACCGCCAGGAGTACGGGTTCAATTCGATCTTTCTGCTGCCGGTCAACCTCTACGGCCCCGGGGATAACTTCAGCCCCGCCAGCAGCCACGTGATACCGGCCCTGATCAAGAAGTGCGTGGACGCCCGCGACAGCGGGGCCGACCACATCGAGTGCTGGGGCACGGGCAAGGCCTCACGGGAGTTCATTTACGCCGCGGACGCCGCCGAGGGCATCCTGCTGGCCACCGAGCGCTACAACGGGCCGGAACCGGTCAACATCGGGGCCGGTTTTGAGATTACCATCAAGGGCCTGGCCGAGAAGATCGTGGAATTGACCGGTTTCAAAGGCCGCATCCAGTGGGACCCCTCCAAGCCGGACGGCCAGCCGCGACGCTGCCTGGATACCAGCCGGGCCAGGGAGTACTTCGGCTTCCAGGCCCAAACCCCCTTCGACGAGGGCCTACGGGCCACCATCGACTGGTACGAGCAGCACAAGGCGCGGCTGCAAAAGGGTGTGTGAAAAGTAGCACAGGCATCCTGCCCGTGACTCCCACGAGCGTCAACGCAGCACAGGCATCCTGCCCGTGACTGCCACGAGCATCTCGCCCGTGGAATAGGGCCAATGGCAGGGCCAAGATGGCCCTGCGACTCATGGGNNAAGCCTGTCCTGAGCGAAGCGAACGGGATGCCCATGCTACGACAAACCGGCCTCTCACACACCCTCTACGAGGCCGCTCGCCACAGGGAGAGATGCCTCACCGGGTATTGCATTGCGAGGCCAATCGTCTGCGCCGGCCGGACCGACCTCAGGCGGCATAGAGCGACCTTCCTTCCCGCAGGATGGTCCGATAAATCAAACCGGGATTGTCTTTCTCTACACCTATGGGCGTTTTGTGTCGATAGTTGTTAAGATAGTGAAGCTCGTGAAAGTGCCGGCGAGAGCCCTGTCAACAGAGGCTCCCCACCGGCCGATTTCGCTTGACAGGCATGTTCTCTGAGTGTCTCTTGTTGCATTCCCAAAGACTGTAGGAATCGGATACATGATCATACGAACCAGGGCATATCCGCGAGCGGGCCTGGTGGGCAACCCGTCGGACGGCTTTTTCGGCAAGACGATCTCGTTTACGTTCACGAATTTCGCCGCCGAGGTCGAACTGTATGAGTCGCCCGAGCTGGAGATCCTGCCGAATATCAAGGATCGCTCGGTCTTCCAGAGCATCGACGAGCTGGTCGACGACGTCCGGCTGCACGGCTATTACGGCGGGATCCGGCTGCTCAAGGCGACGGTCAAACGGTTCCACGACTACTGCCGCCAGAACGATATCGCCCTGCACGACAGGAACTTCACGATTCGCTACCGCTCGAACATTCCGCACGGGGTCGGGCTGGCGGGCTCCAGCGCGATTATCACCGCGGGCCTGCGGGCCATCATGCAGTTCTACGGCGTGAGCATCCCGAAATACACGCAGGCCAATCTGATCCTGGCGGCCGAGCGCGATGAACTGCACATTGCGGCCGGCCTTCAGGACCGCGTCGTGCAGGTCTATGAGGGTCTGGTGTATATGGACTTCAACCGCGAGGTCTTCGAGAAACAGGGTTACGGCGTCTATGAGCCGCTGGATGTGAAGCTGCTGCCCAGACTCTATATTGCGTACCGCGAGGACCTCTCGAAGGTCTCCGGCAAGGTGCACAGCGACATCCGGCAGCGGTTCGACCGGGGCGAGCCGGCGGTTGTCAACGCCATGCGTTTCTGGGCGGCCCTGACGGACAAGGTCAAACGGGCGCTGCTGTGCGGCCAGGCCGACAAGCTGGGCCCCCTGATGGACGCGAATTTCAACCGCCGGCTCAAGGTGTACACGATTGACGAACGCAACCGCGAGATGGTTCAGGCCGCCCGCAGTGTCGGCGCCAGCGCCAAATTCACAGGTTCCGGCGGCGCGATCGTGGGCACGTACGCCGATGAGGCGATGTTCAACGCCCTGAAGAAGAAACTGGCGGCCTTGAACATCACAACCATCAAGCCGCGCATCGCCGAACCGAAATGAATCCGGATGAACCATGATTCGTAAGGCCGTCATTCCAGCCGCGGGCTTTGGGACGCGATTCCTGCCGGCGACGAAGAGCCAGCCCAAGGAGATGCTGCCCATCGTCGACACGCCTGTCATCCAGTACGTCGTCGAGGAGGCGGTGGCCGCGGGCATCACGGATATCCTGATGATCATCGGCAAGGGCAAGCGGGCGATCGAGGAGCATTTTGACCGCAGTTTTCAACTGGAGGCCCAGTTGGAGGCCGCCGGCAAGACCGCCGAACTGGAGACGATCCGGCGGATCTCGGAGCTGGCGGATATCCATTTCGTCTGGCAGAAACAGATGCGCGGGCTGGGCGACGCCATCTATTGTGCGCGGCATCATGTCCAGGATGAGCCGTTCGCCGTATTGCTGGGCGACACGGTTATCGACGCCGAGAGCCCGGCGACCGGTTGCCTGTCGAAGGCCTTCGATGCCTGCGGTGGCTCGGTGGTCCTGCTGGAGGAGGTGGACCGCGGCCGCGTCAGCCGGTACGGCATCGCCGATGCGCAGCCCGTGGACGGAGGCCTGCTGAGGATCAGGGATTTCGTGGAAAAACCCGAACCGGACAAGGCCCCGTCGAATCTCGCCATCGCCAGCCGTTACGTGTTCACACCGGAGATATTCGAGTATCTCAGCCGGGTCCAACCGGGCATCAACGGCGAAATCCAGGTCACCGACGCCATGCGAATGATGGTCCGCGAGCACCCGATGTACGGGCTCAAGCTGCGGGGCCGCCGCTGCGATATCGGCGGCAAGGAGGGTTTCGTCCAGACCAACGTCGAGTTCGCGCTCAAGCACCCGGATATGGCCGAGTCGATGCGGCGGTTCATTCTGCGGCTGGCCGACGATATCCGAAAGGCGAAACCCACCGCCGAGCACCCGGAGACCGCTGAGGACATTCCATCAGGTGCTCGTCGGCGGAGCGAAGATCAGCAGCAATTCAACAGGAGAAGCCCTTGAAAGTATTGGTCACCGGAGCGGCGGGATTCATCGGTTCGCATCTGACCGAACGGCTCATTGCCAGAGGCGATGAGGTCGTCGGGCTGGACAATTTCGACACCTTCTACGACCCGCACGTCAAGCGCGCCAACATCGAGCCGGCCCTGGCAAGTGGGCGGTTTGAGCTGGTCGAGGCCGACATTCGCGACGCGGCCTGCGTCGAGAGGATTCTGGCGGGCGGCGATATCGACGTCATTGTGCATCTGGCCGCCAAGGCGGGCGTTCGACCCTCCATCGATGATCCCGTGGGCTACATGGATGTGAATATCAACGGCACGGTGGTCATGCTGGAGGCCGCGCGGAAGGCGGGCATAAAGCGATTCGTCTTCGCATCGAGTTCCAGCGTCTACGGCAACAACCGCAAGGTGCCGTTCACCGAGACCGATAACGTGGACTACCCGATCAGCCCGTATGCGGCCACGAAGAAGGCCGGTGAGCTGATCTGCCATACCTACAGCCATCTCTATGGCATAGGCGTGACCTGCCTGCGGTTCTTTACGGTCTATGGCCCGCGCCAGCGGCCGGACCTGGCCATCCACAAGTTCGCCCGCCTCATCCTGGCGGGCAAACCCATTCCCGTCTTCGGGGATGGGTCGATGCAGCGGGATTTCACGTATATCGACGACATCCTCGACGGTGTGGTCGCCGCGATGGACCGCCGCGGCGGCTATGAGATATACAACCTGGGGGAGTCCCGTCCCGTGCGCCTGGACGTGCTGATCGCGGAGATTGAGAAGGCCGTGGGCGCCAAGGCCGTCATCGACCGCAAGCCCATGCAGCCCGGCGACGTCATTCAGACCTATGCCGACGTCAGCAAGGCCCGCCGAGACCTCGGCTACGACCCGCACACCGACATCGCCACGGGCCTGGCCCGGTTCGTCCGCTGGCTGCACTGCTGAGAGGTACAAGCTGGCCCCCCGAGTCGGGCGCGGGCAGTGGCCTTCTCCAGCCTCCAATCCCTCGTTTCTGTACATTGACGCGGCCTGCGGTCTGCGCGGTGGGAGGACTACGAACGTCGCGGCCGCAGAGGTATGATCGGCAGGGTGTTGCCGGACAGAGCGTCTCGTGATGAGGGCCTTGGAGTGGCGACCATCTCAGCTCACTCTGCCGCCGGTGGGCCTGCGGAACACGGCGCCGAATAGGAGTACAGCTTCTGGCTGCATTCCGATGAGCATTTCACGCCCTTGAGCCGGGCGTCGCCCAGTCCGAAAGGGCTACGGCGGCCCCGTGGTACTGGATGTCCGCCTGGGCCGCCTGCTGGAACCAGCCGGGCCCCAGGAGCATGATACGGGCCAGCAGGACACCGGAAGAACGTCCACACTTCCGACACGGACAGCTTAGCCCTGGCAATGCCCGATAGCGGGCTCTAATTCACTTGCCAAAGAACGCTGATAGCCTTGGGTTCCCTCCGCCCAACGCACGGATTACAGTGTCGTATCGACACCGAAGCCATTGTGTTTCTATTCGCCCAGCATTTGCCTGGCCTTCTTCAGCTCGGCCGCAGAGCACCTCATGGGCAGATCCTCCCACCCGCAATTGTAATGGCGTCGTTCCTGAAACGATACATCCTCCAAGTGAGGTAACGACTTCAGCGGCGTCAAATCGCCGTCAACTATCCGCGTCGATTCATGAAAGAACACTTCCCGAAGCTCCTTGAGTTCCGCGACAGGTTTGAGGCTGTCAATATCCCCACAGTTGGCAAACATCAAACGCTGCAATCGCCGCAGTGATGCCACCGGGACGATATTCGATATCTTTCGACACCGCTCAATCTCCAACATCTCGAGATTCGGAAACTGTTCCACACCCGCCAGAGAATACAGTCTACCAGCGTTGTATACTCCCAGGAAACTGAGCGATTGCAGCGTCGGCACATTGCCAATCATCTCAAGACGCGGGCTCTTTAATGACAAGTACTCTAATCGGTTGAGCTTGTGAAACACATCAAGTGACTTTGCAGAACAGTTGTTGATGAATACATGCCGGAGAGTTGCGCAATCATACAAGGATGATGCCCCTTCGCGCCACTCTAAGCTGACTTCTTCTAATTGTGGAAAGCGCGTAAAGTCGATTGGTGTATCGCAGTAGGTAAGTACTTTCAGTGAGCGCAAATGCGATAAGGCATGAATTGGACTTACATCAACAGTTTTTTCATCAACTATTGCGAAGGCAACTAGCCCCCCTAACAAACTGAGAAATGCAAGATTGTTTCGTTGCCAACCTTTTGCAGGATTCAATTCCAGTTCAACAATATTGCGCTTTTCAAGGGTCCTTCTGGCTGCATCTGTCCATGCACCAGTCAGAACCATCCGCATGCCGTACTGTCCACGTTCTATATCAAATCCCTTGGAGAAGAACTTCATCATATTGCTACATTGCCTCTCTTATGATGGCAATAGGTGACTTCGCCTTTTGCCAATCGCGTTAATAATGTTCTCCAGATTGTCAACGCCGCCGTGTGCTCTGATGCGCAATTGCTCTGCAATTTCGCGACTCGTCTTGTTGCTCCCGGGCAGAGTCTTCCATCGTACTACTCTATGGTTTTAACCACAATCGATTCCAGCAATTCTTTGTACGACTCAATAGTGAAATCCTCCCGCGCATCGATTACGACAGACAGACCACCTTTCGGAAGATAAAACAAGTAGTCATATCTCTTTCCCCAAAAGAGGCCGGACGCGTCAAATAGAACTGCACAAAGACCAACCCCGTGTTTGTCGCCAATTGTAACCGATCTATAACGCTGCACCTCCTCCAAGCCAGATATCATGCCCGGGGGCGCGGACGGACTGTCAGTTATTGATCTCTTCAGATCATCGAGTGCATCCTCAGGAACCAGGCATATCGTAACCGACATCCCCCCTTTGAGAAAGCCTCTCCTTGCTTCAAGGTCATACTGTCCCCATTTACGTTTCGCTCTGGTCACTTTGAAGTCTTCTGCATACGCGAAGCGGATTCTGCTATCCTCGTAGTTCTTCATACTACCACCATGCCACCCCTTCAATACCACCCCAGCAGAGCACATCTAGCACTTGGGGACGGGTATCACGAGGAATCTCGTCATTGGTTTTCTAAGAAGTCCGTAATAATGGGCACGAAGGTAACCACCTTGAATGCTGTTCTCGACCCATGGAACGGCATATCCTATCGCACCTGGCCCGCCCTGGGTAGTTGACGCATAGGGGAACTCGTCGATACTGTATCCTGGCTTTCGAAGGTACGCGTAATTTGATAACACCAATGCCCTGTTTCTCGCGGTCCACGCCGCGTTGCCGTGCCACGTGAGATAGTGCCAGAGCGGGTTCCACACAAGGCAACTGGCAGTGAACTTGTAGATGTTCGGGGTAAACCGCTCGAAGACGAAGAACGGCTTCTGCTTCAGTAGCTCCTGGATGGTCTGCTTGAGCACTCTGGCGGCTTTTCGCAACGCCTCCTCCACTTTCTTGGCATTGCTTCTTAACTCTGCCGCTACGGTCGACAGACCCGCCGCCAGATACTCTCGCGACAATTCGGCAATGATATTCAAGCCCGCCACCACCGCCAATGCCCCCAGAGCAACAAGCACATACGGCAGAGCAACGGCTATCAATCCGGTTATCACGGCGCCGACCGTAAGTTGGCCTGCCAGAGTGAACTGTTCTCCTGTCGGATCAGTCCCGTTGACGGGGTTGCTGTGGCAATAGGTGTATTTGTGGAGGGATTGGGGGTCCTCGTAATTGCCGGCAAACGGATCCATGCGGTTGAAGCGGCCGTT
>DDXG01000054.1 GCA_002347125.1 Phycisphaerales bacterium UBA2266 | reverse complement strand
TCGTTCTGGGACGCTGCTGGCTGCTCGAGCTTCGCGCGGCGCTGAGACCCTGCGTCTCGCCCAGCAGCATCCGGAGCATCTGTACAATCTCCGACGGGTCGCCCACCCGGACGTTGACGATCTTCGTAACCGCCTGCTCAGACGCGGGGATATCGAACTGCTGAATAATGCTCTCTATACGTATCAGGTTTGAGACGGTATCGATGATCAGCAGGCTTCGCGCCACCTCGTCGGCGCTGACGTATCCGTAATCGCCCACCAGCGGCGAGATCACCTGGGCCATCTGCGCGGGGCTGTAGCTCTTGAGCGTGAAGAACTTCTGAACCACCTGGTCCTTGTTCTCAAAGGTCGCCAGCGGCTGGTCCGCCGGAACGGTCGGGACCTGGCCAAGCTTCGCGTCGGCGATCGGCCTGAGGTAGATGGCCTTCTCCGTATGCTCGGCGACGAATCCTCGCATACGAAGAGCCCCGTAGATGTGCTCCAGGGCCTCGCTGCGGGGCAGCCGATCCGGCGAGTAGATGGTCAGCCGCTGCGACATGACCTGATCGTGCGGAATCACCACTTTACCCGTCCATGCGGCCAGTTTGTCAATGACCTGGCGCATTTCCACCGTCTTGAGGTTCAGCGACTCCAGCGGCTCATCCGGCTCGGTCGATCGGGCGCCTCGACCGGTCCTGGCGACCACCCGGCGTCCACCTGGCGCATTGGCGTCGGCCACGGTCATCACGTCGTCGGTGTCGTTCGCATCCGCCAGCGCCATGTCTTCATCCATGTCGTTGGCATCCGCCAGCATCGGCGCATTGGCATCGGCCGCCGCGTTAGCGTCGCCCGGCCCGGTGCGCCGAGCGACGACGCCCGCGAAGACCGCATTGCCGTCCGGCATCAGGGTGAAGCCCCGTACATCCTCGGGCTCAACCCCAACAACGGGCTGATTGGGCCCGCCTGGCTGGTTGGGTCCGGCCGCCTGGCTGGAGGCAACCGCCTGAGCGGACGCCCCTGGCTGGTTGGACTCGCGGACAATACCCGCCGGCTCATTCGGTTCCTCCGGCGCCGGCAGGTCGAAACCCACCTTCCACACGATCAACACCGACGCCACACCTACAAGAACCCACAATAGACTTCTAGACCGTTTCAATGGAGTCACCTCTTTTCATCGAACACCCCGCGACCGGCATGCCGCGGGCTTACTTCACTTGCACTTGCGAATTATCTCCACTGGCCTTACTTGCTGCTTCCATTCGTTCCTGGCGCTGCTTGGCTAATTGCGCCTGCTGCACATCCTGCTCGCGGGAGACGCGGGCCTGCGCCTCCAGGGCCAGCCGCCGCGACTCGGCAAGCCGGGCCCGCACCTCCTGGCGGAAATGCTCGCGCTCGGCTTCGCTCATGTTCGCCCACCTCTCACGAAGCTCAGCCTTGTCCTCGCGATCGAGCGATACAGCCGTCGCGACCGCCGCCGCAACGCTCGGCGCCGCCTTCGGAGCATCCACGGCGACATTGCGCCCGGCGCCCGGCGGAATCACGAAGCCGACGACAATCACCGTCAGCACCGCCGCTGCGCCTACCACATACCACACTGCATACACGTTCTTACCCACAGTCATATACCTCCCAGATCATGGATTCATGCCGGGTCCGCCGTCGCCCTGCTGACGCATCGCCTCAAACCGCTGGCGGGCCTCGGTCCTGTATTGCTCACGCTCCTCGTCCGTCATATCCGGCCATCTGGCCCTCAGCGCCTCGGCCTCGGCCGCGTCCATACCGCTGAAAACCATCTCATCGCCCCCGCCGCGACGCCCGCCAAAGCCGCCGAATCCGCCGCCCGTCAGTTGGGCGATCTCCTCGCGCGCCTTGGCCTGCTCTTCCTCCGTCATGTCCTCCATATTGGCGCGAAGCTCATCGACGCGGGCCTGAACCTCGGGTGACAACTGCGGACGTTCGCGGCGCATGCCTCCACGCGCGGTCCGATCCCCGCCCATCCGGTTGCGCATCTGATCGCGAAGCGCGGCACGCTCCTCTTCGCTCATGTTTTCCCACTGTCCGCGCATCGCCTCACGGTCGCCCCCAAACGGCATCCCCCCGCCGTCGGCACCGCCGAACCCGCCTCGCTCGCCCCGGCCCCCACGATCGAAACCTCGCTCGTCCCCCGTCGGACGATCTGGCGTTGGCTGTGGGGCGACGGGCGCAGGCGCCTTGGCGGCCGGTTCCTCCGTCGCTTTTGGGCCGCCCGCGCGAATATGCCGTATACCCAACCCCAGTCCCAGTGAACCAAGCAGAACCACGCCTGCCACTGCCGCCGTCATTCTTGTGCTCATTTCCTTCATGGCTCACACCTTAAAAAAAGTCCGTTCTTCCTAACGTCCACCACGACCACCGCCCCCCCCTGCACCACCACCTCGGCCGCCGAAACCGCCTTCCCCCCCCCCACGGCCGCCGAAACCGCCACCGGGACCGCCCATTCCACCCGTTCCTCCCGTTCCTCCCATTCCTCCCGGACCGCCTCGACCGCCGCCAAACTGTGACCGCATCTGATCCCGGAACGCCGTGCGTTCCGTTTCGCTCATTCCCGCCCAGCGTTCCCGCATATCCCCGCCGCCTTCAAATCGAACACGCATATCGCCGCCCAGTTCGACCCGTCCGGTCGCGCCGCGAGCCTCGCTCGAGACCTGGACTTGCACCGGGCTACCCCCGGTCGAACCGGTTTCCGCTCTGCCCGTTCCAGTGCGACCGCCCGCGCGGCCGGCCCGATCTTCACCCCAGCCCTGTCCCCCCGATATCGGCGCAAAGACCTTCATCTGGCCATCCCACTCCACCGTCACCTGCGTCGGCTCGATCTTCACGATCCGCGCATCCGATACCCGGTCGCCCTCATTGTACCAGCGATCCCCGATCAGGGCCTCGCCGCCAAGAATCCCGGCCACCTCGCGGACGGGATGCTGCCTTGTCGGCTGCGGCGAGAAGAGGTTGCGGGTCTTCAATGTGCCGGCCACTTCCTTAACCTTGCCCAGGCGCGTCCGCGTGTCGTTGGGATCCGGTTGGCCCTCCTGCATCGCCATGGCAATAGTCTGACCGGCCTCGGCCTGCACCACATAGTACCCGCTGATCTTCAGCAGGATCAGCACCCCCAGACCCACCGACGTCGCAATGAAAACCAGCGACAACCATTCTTCGCGTTTCTTGAGGAAATCCAGTTTCATAAACCACCTTCATTTCGCAAAGGTCGAAACCACCAGGTCCATATCCACTTCCTGCCGGTTCTTCGCATCCACACGAATCCGAAGTTCCTCCACCGCCACCAGGTACGGGTTCTCCGGCAACGCCGCCAGCAGGTCCATCGCCTGCGCAAACCGGCAACGCGCCGTACACTTGATCCGCAGCAACTTGTACACGCCTTCCTTCTTCGTCCCCGATAGAATATCCAGCGGATTGCTCTTGATACCCACCCGCTTGATCTGTTCGTTCAGTTTGTCCCGAAACAGAAACTTCTGCAACTCCTCCTCCTGAGGCATTTCGAACACTGGGACAGCGCCAAGCAAGGCCGCCTGCCGTCGGGGCTCAACGCGAATGGCGTCCAGTTTGCGTTCCACGGAGGCCATCTCCTGCTTCGCCTGTTTCCACGTCTCATGCCATGTGGAGGCAAAGACAAACACGACGACCAGAATCACCCCGATAACGCCCAGCTTCAGCGCCCGTTTGTCCCGTTCTGTGATTTTTATCTTTCCGAACATAATCGTCGTCTTCGCCAGATCTATCTCTTCTTGCTGAAGTTCTTATAGTTCAGTGCCATAGTAAACTTGATCTGTCCACCCCCGCGGCCACCTCCATCGGCGCGACCATCCCCCGGACCACCGGTCTGCGACCCCGCCTGGGGCCCGGACTGGGGCCCGGACTGCGGCCCGGTCTGCGCGGCGGCGGTGGTGCGCACCGTCGATGTACTCTGAATCTCCACGCCGGCGAATACCTTCCTGGCCAGCAGGTTCTTCTGGAATTCGTAAATCTGGTCGTTGTTCTGCGCCTGGCCTGTAACCGTCACGGGCGAGCCGCGCTTATAGCTGATGCTGTCAAGGACGATGCCTCGCGGCCCGCTGGCGTTGATCTCCGTCATCATCTCCAGGATGTCCGGCCGCAGTTGGGCCACCTGCTTGAGCACATCCTGCCGCCTCTGCAGATCGTCCACTTTCGTATCACCGGCCACCATCTCCATTCTCTGGCTCACCGCCGCCGGACTGCGAAGGTCGAGCACATAACCCACCACCAGAAACGCCGCCAGCATCAGCACCGCAGCCGCGCCCGTCGCCTTCATCGACAACAAGAGCGGCCGCTTCTTCTTGGCCGGCGTCGGCTGATACACTCGCTCGAAGATGTTGAACCCCGCATCCCGGCGATCCAGCGCAATCAGCGATAGGCCCAGCGCCACGCGAAAGGCGAATACCTCATCGCGGCCGAGCTTCGGCTGCCCGCTGAGCAAGCCATCCACCGGCTGGGACACCGTTGCGTTCAGGCCGCTCTGCCGCAGACACTCCGCCACCGTCTCGTAGCCTGTCGAACCGTCCGAAAGTACGACAATGGGAAGCGATTCCCCGTCGCTCCAGCCAAACAGTCCGATAACGCTCCAGACGTCCTGCACAAACCGCTCGGCCTCTATAACCGTCTCGTCGAGCACCGTCCAGGCGGCAAACTGCGTCAGTCCTACATCCAGCACGGCCGCATTGTTCAGCCGTCCTTCCTCCACCAGACACGCCTGTGTGCTGTCCTTGAGCACGTTCAACACCAGCGCCGTCCGCTGATTGGCCCCGAACAACACCTGCCACACCCGAACCACCGCCTCGCTGTCCAACAGAATCTCGTTCGGCTGCAAACTTCGTATCCGTCCGACAAAATCGGTCAGTTGGTCCTTTCTGGCGGCCGCCATCGCCACCGAAATCTGCCCGTTCGACGCCGGGCCCTTGCGCCACACCATCTCCATCTTGTCGCCCGGCAACGGCAGGCGCGTCTCGGCCTGCATCCGAACCATCGCCTCCATTTCATCGCCGCCGACCGAAGGCATGCTCATCCGGTAAAAAGCCACCGATGCCCCGTCATATCCCAGCACCACCCTGCGGCGGGTCTCTTCGTCGCCTTCAGTCGGTGGAACGGGCACGCCGCATTCGTTCCCAAAGGACTCCCAGTTCTTCGCCGCTTCCGCGCTGTTCTTGGCCCATAGCACTTCGTATCCGGCGCCCTGGCGTCGCAACTCGACACCCCAGAAGGCGCCGTCAACGCTCGCGATCGCCACCGCGGATTGTCGTCTTTCATTGTCAACCGTACCGTTGCTCATCAGTATCCTGTCCCCTGGTGCCAGTAGAGTATCTTGGCCGGCGACGAACTCCTGTCGACCACCGCCTCCGTCAACAATCGCGCCCCATCAACATTGGCCCGCTCCGCCGTAGAAATGCAGAACAGCGAAAACACATTCGAGGTCGTCGTCAACTTCCCCGAGATCCTGTCAAGTACGTCTTGCTCAATCACTCCTGCGTCGACCAGCTCCGACACATCGCTCAGTCCTTCCCCCATCTGATCCCGGTAGTTCACAATGC
>DDXG01000013.1:4868-15889 GCA_002347125.1 Phycisphaerales bacterium UBA2266 | reverse complement strand
CATGACGAAGAACTGGAGCGACTGCGGGAGGCCGTCGAAACCCTCCCGTGGAAGCTCAGGCAGGCCGTCGTCCTGCACTATATGCAGCATCTGACAATCTCAGAGGCCGCCCAGGCCGCCGGTATCCGCGAAGGAACCCTCAAGAGCCGCCTCAGCCGCGGCCTCGACGCCCTTCGAGAAGGCTTGGCCGACGGCCGTTGACAGAGGCTACTAAGATGGATAAGCAGAGAATCGAAGTGCTGTTGCAGGAACTGGCCGAGCGGCCCGTCGGCGACTATCGGCCGGGCCTCGCCCAGGAAATCAAGGCCCAAACGCCCCCGCGCCTGCACCCGCACCGCGGCCTGGACACCATCAACATCATCATCGACCTGCGGATCAGCCGCGTCGCCGCCGCCGTCATCATCATCGGCACGCTCATCTTCTTTGCCCGGTTTTACAACCAGCGACAGGGAGGCGAACCCCTCTATGAGGACCTCCGCCTCGTCCTGGAGTACCTGCCGGGCAAGGACTACAGCCGCGCCGAGACCCTCAGCCGGGCCGCCATGCTCCACACGCAACTGCTCGAACGCGGCAAACAGGCCACCTACCTCGGCCCGGCCTGCGACTTCCAGAACCCCAACGCCATCCTGATGTACTGGCCCACCGAGGAAGGCCGCTATGCCGTCGTCTTCAGCGACCTGCGTATGCGGACCCTAAGCCCCGAGATGCTCATCCGCCTCCAGAGCGCGATGATCGAGGGCCGACCGAAGAAGTAATCCACCACCGGGCCGCCCCGGCGATGAATGGGTCTTCTCACACCGACGCCGATATGTTAGAATGAGCGGGCTTGAAGTAGGTTTTGGCTCTTGCTCCCTCTCTGCTTTTAAGGGTCCTCGCCCATGAAGCGCAGAACGGCCTTCACCCTGATCGAACTGCTCGTCGTCATCGCCATCATCGCCGTGCTCATGTCCATCCTCATGCCCGCCCTCCAGCGGGTCAGGAAACAGGCCCAGGGCGCCTTGTGCATGTCGCGCCTCAAGCAGTGGGCCCAGTTCTACGCCATGTACACCGGCGACAACAACGGGTTCTTCATCGAGGGCTGGGGGCACCCCCAGTGGTACCCGTCGCTGCCGGAGTCGGCCGGGCAGTTCCCGGTCAAACTCAAGCCCTACTACAAGGACGAGGTGGACCTGCTGCTGTGCCCGATGGCCGTCAAGCCCTTTGACCAGACGGGCTGGGGTCCCTATACATCGTGGAACCGGACCATGCAGTATTCCAACGGCAAGAACCTCCACGTCGTGGGCAGCTACAACGAGAACAGTTGGACCAACCACATGAAGGCCTCGCGGGGCAGCGGGTCCAACGAACGGCCCTTTGCCTGGTTCTGGAGGAACGTCAACGAGGTCAAGAGCCCGTACAATGTCCCCGTGCTGGGCGATGGAACCTGGCACGATGCCTGGCCCCGCGATACCGACAGTCCGCCAAACTACGATGGGGAGGTGGCGAACAACAGCGGCGCGACGGTTGTCGATGAGATGCGCCAGTTCTGCGTCAACCGTCACATCAACGGCAAGATCGGCATGATGTTCGCCGACTGGTCCGTCCGCTCGGTCACGATGAAGGACCTCTGGAGCCTCAAGTGGCACCGCCAGTTCAACGCGAACCTCACGCCCGTCTGGCCCACCTGGATCGACCGCCTCGTCGGCGACTAAATGTACCGGACCCCTTTAATTCCTTCAGGGGTCTGGGGTCTGGGAGGGATGGGCCCGCACATCCATGCCATGGGGGCCTGAGGGGCGCACCAACCCACCCCATCCCTTGTCTGCGGCAAGGGATGCCACCCCGGCCGTCCGGCCAGCCTTGAGCCTGCCGTCATGTGCCGGCCCGGCGCAGGTCTTGCGGTAATAAAAAAGGCCGGTCAGCGTGACCGGCCTCTTGCGTTGGCGGGCGGTAAAAGGAGGATGTCTCGTCGTGCCGTCGCGGGCGGCTCAGTAGATGATGGCGGTGGCCTCTTCGATCTTGCGCACCACGTCGGCGCCGTCCCGCACGCAGGCGTCGTATCCCTGCCGCAGGAGCATCTCGCCCTCGGACTCGCTCAGGCCCCTGGCCAGCGCGATGATCTTGACCGTCTCCAGTTCCTCGGTCTCGCGGATGGTCCTGCAGATCTCGGCCGCGTCGATGCCCTGCGCGAACAGATTGATCACGATCACGTGCGGGGCGAACTTGCCCGCGCAGATGCCCGCCTCGAAGTCGTTATCGACCGTCCGTATCTCGTAGTCCGCCTTCGCCGCGATGGCGTTCACCAGGTTCGCCGCGTCGCCCGGATCGCTGTCGACCACCAGCACGCGCAGCTTGCCGACCGCCAGCGTGTCGGTGGGCATGTCGTGGGCCTTCATGAACCGCACGAGTTCCCCGATGGGGATCCGCCGGTCCTTGCTGCCCGGAATCCGGTAGCCCTTGAGCTGCCCGTTGTCGAACCACTTGGAAACCGTTCTCGGCGCGACGTTGCATATCTTCGCAACATCGCCCGTCGTCAGCACATTCTTGCCTTTAGCCATATCGTATACCCTGCCTTCTGTAGATAGTCGTACCGCCGGTTGTTTCGGCTATCAGGGGCCGGCGAATCAGCGACATGGGGCGATTATGCGGTTTATGAGGCGATTTTTGACCTCTGCACCGGCCTTGCGTCCGATAAATGCGCCTGAATTAAAGGGGTCAGGTACATTTTCCGCGTGAGGCATGAGGGTGGGCGGGCGCGTTGGATCGCCGGCATGTTCCATACCTGCGGAATATGTACCGGACCCCTTCTTCGGCCCCTACCCGGCCGACAGGTCGATGATCCATGCCGACGGGATTCGCTGCCGGACAATCGCCCCGGCCAGCGGCATCCAGCGGCCGCACCGGTCCAGCACCGCGCTGTCCGTGGTCGCCACCAGCGCCTGCGACCTCGCCAGAACCCCATCCGGACTCTGCGCCAGTTCGACCGTCCACGGCCAGCCGTGCTCCTCGGCCGTCTGCCGCAGGAGCGTCTTGAGCCGGCCGCTGTTGGATACGGGGCTGTCCAACAGCCACCGCACCCGCGCCGGACCCAGTTCGCTCAGATACGCCCCCGCCAGTTGGATCGCCGGCAGCGTCTCGGCCACACGGCGGTACGTCCCGTGGATCGACGCCAGGTCGCGCAGGCACCCATCCCGCCCGGCCAACAGCACACCCCCGCTCAGCGCCGCCTCCAGCGTAATCAACAGGTTATACCCGTCGATATCCACCTCGCCGCCGGCCGCACGGGCGACCTCGACCCGCCGGGCCGCCCGCTGAGCCGCCTGCGCATCCGAACACGCGCACCGCATGACCGCCATCCGCTGCCTTTGTATAAGGCCAAAATGATCCCCTACAAGTTTCAGCGCGCTGCCGTCGGCGTACCCCTTGCCCAGCAGCAGGCAGTAATCCGCCAGCGCCGCCCTCAGCCTGGGAATCATCTCCGCGCCGAAGAGCGCCTCATCCCGCGGATGCGGCCCGCGATGTGTCCGTCGGTCAGGCATGGGATACGTAATACACTAACATGACCCTGATGTATACTACCGCCGAAGAAACCCAAAACGCGAAGCCGGAGCCCCAACACCTTAAACCCAGGCCCGCCGGTCACAACCGCATGACGCACACGCACGCGGGCCACGCTTCTGTCATGCCTGCACGCCCCGGCCACGACCCTGTCATGCCTGCGCAGGCAGGCATCCAGAAGGACTCGCGGCCGCCGACGACCTCCAGGCTCGCTCTGGACCCCTGCCTTCGCAGGGGTGACATCGTCACTTCCTTGCCCAGCACCACATTCCACGCCCATACACCCCGGCCACAATCCTCTGCTGCCTGCCCACGCGGGCCATGCCCCTGTCATGCCTGCACGCCCCGGCAACGACCCTGTCATGCCTGCGCAGGCAGGCATCCAGAAGGACTCGCGGCCGCCGACGACCTTCAGGCTCGTTCTGGACCCCTGCCTGCGCAGGGGTGACATCGTCACCTCCTTGCCCAGCACCGCATTCCACGCCCATACACCCCGGCCACAATCCTCTGCTGCCTGCCCACGCGGGCCATGCCCCTGTCATGCCTGCACGCCCCGGTAACGACTCTGTCATGCCTGCGCAGGCAGGCATCCAGTACGATTCGCGGCCGGGGGCAAAAAACAAGGACCGGCGCACAGCCGGTCCCACGTGAGTTGTAAGAAAAACGTATGCCTGAATCAGGCCCGACGTCGGCGCCCGATCAGGATCAATGAACCCAGACCCAGCAGACCCAGGGTCGCCGGCTCCGGCACGCCTATCTCCGTCAGCACAAAATCGACATCCTCGACGGCCTGCGGATTGAGCACCAGTTCGATGCTCGTCGCGGCCGAGAGCACCGACGGGTTCGAGAACGCCGAGAACAGCGCCTGATACGTCATCGGCACGGCGCTATCGGGAATCAGCCCCGAGTACACCGACGTGTTCATCCCATCGCTGACCACTATGGACAGGCCCGTCGTCTGCGGGCCGCCGCCGTCGATCCGTCCGAAGTTCAGATACAGATAGCTGCCCATCGCCAGAAGATCCACGCCACCGAGCCCCTCGGCGTTGACCAGACCCGCCGGAGGACCCACGATGTCCGAATCCATGCCGTCGTACTGAAGCGTCAGCACCGTGCCGGGGCTGTTCGAATTGAACGAGAGCTTGCCGGCCCCGATGGTCCCGATGAACGAATCCAGGTCCGCCGCGCCGGCGACGTCCAGCAGCACGTCGCGTTCACCGCCGAGTATCCCGGCCCCCGTCGACTTGACAAGCGTTGGATCAGGACTCGTCAAACCAATGGCTACCACCACCGAACTGCCCGGATCCGAGAAATCGTCGATAACCACCGCCCCATGAACCGCAGAGACCAGGACTACCGAAATGATGACCCCCAGTGCCGTTCTCATCACATCTCCTTTATGTAGAAAGAGTGCATCCAATGCGTAGCGGCCAAAAAGCCCGCACGCTCACATACTCATCCTACGCCTCCGGCGTCGCACAAGTCAAGTTAATTCTCTGCAAGACCGGCAAATTTCCTGCCCCCCCCACCATCGTTTTTGAGCCAAAAACCGCGATCTGGCCGAAAAAGGCATAAGGGCACAGCGCAGCCGTCCTCCGGGGTGGCGCCCTTTGCGGAAGGCAAGGGCCGGGATGATTCGCGTCGCAGGCATCAGCCCTCGTCTGGGCGAGGGCGGGCTCGTGCCCGCATGGGGTATTGGCCGGCGGATATTCCTTGACACGGGGGCACGTTTTCGTGTAGTGTTGTATTGTAGGCAGGCAAAGACGTGTCATACTCGTAGTGCCGTTATCATATCGCTTTCATTTCATAGCAGCCCTGCCTTGTCGTGACGGCCGCCGGCCGTCGGCGTGTCTCGTGTTTTGATTCGCCATTTGGGAGTTGACAAGGTGTGCGAACTGAAGGGGTCCGGTACATTTTTTGACTCGACCGCCTGCGGTGCGTCCCGCCTGAATGCTCTCCGTCCGCATATCGAAAAAATGTACCGGACCCCTTTAGCCGGCCTGCGTAATCATACCATCATGTCGATTCTGAGAGACAGTACTATGAAGAGAGAGAAGAACATCCTGCTTTGGATCCTGCTGGCCGTGACGGCGAGCGTCGCCGGGGCGGTTGAGCGGCACGTGCCCGACCCGTACCCCACCATCCAGGCCGCCATCAACGACGCCAACGACGGCGACCACGTCGTCATCGCACCCGGAACCTACACCGGTCCCGGAAACCGCGACATCGACTTCCTCGGCAAGGCCATCACCGTCCGAAGCACCAACCCCGCCGACGAAGCCGTGGTCGAGGCCACCATCATCGACGGCCAGGACCTCTATCGAGGCTTCATCCTCCAGAACGGCGAAGACGCCAACTCCGTCATCGCGGGTCTGACCATCACGAGAGGATATGGCTTCTATGGCGGGGGCATTGAGTGCCAAGACGCCGGCCCCACGATTGAACGGTGCCGCATGATTCACTGCTCCTTCACGAACTACTTTGGTGGCAGCATATACGTCGGCTATTCCGCCGCAACTGTCCGGCATTGCGCCTTCACAGGCAACTCTCGTTGCGCTCTGTATTGCTATCGTTGTGACCATTTGACCGTGGAGGACTGCGTATTTGAGGGTGAGTCCAAAGCTGTCACGGCTAATAGCGCCGGTCTCGTTCAACTCATTCGCTGCACGTTCAGGGATAGTCCCGTCGGGGTAGCAACTCGATCCTGCCGGACTATCCTGACTGAATGTTGTTTCGAAAGGAGCGGGTCCGCCTATTGTGTGCTGAGTGAGCGGGACAGACAGCTCACGGTGACGCGCTGTACGTTCATCGGTAATAGCAAACTCCCCCCGCCCAACCCAGCGCAGGGAACAGCTATTCGCGTAACCTCGACGCCTTTCGTTCGCCTCGCACAGTGCTTGTTCCTCGTTGGAAACTTCACCCGCGCCGTGTATGGCGAGTACGCCGACATGGGCCTGCAAGTGGACAATTGCACGTTTGTGGGCAATCGCGCCGGCAGCGGGCCAGCCATTGGGCTCGATTCCAGTCGTTGCCGGATCCGCAACTCCATCCTTTGGGACGGCGGTCACGAGATTGAGCTGAGACCTGAGAGCGAAGTCGAGATCACATACAGCAATGTGTTCGGCGGCTGGCCTGGTGTCGGCAACATCGTCGTTGACCCCTGTTTTGTCGATCCCGGGCACTGGGAGGACAATGGCACACCCGACTACCCCTACGACGATATCTGGGTCAATGGCGACTACCATCTCAAGAGTCAGGCGGGCCGCTGGGATGCAGCCGCCGCCCAATGGGTTCTAGACGACGTCACCAGCCCCTGTATCGATGCGGGCGACCCCATGATATTCCCCCTATTGGAGCCGTGGCCCGACGGCGGGCGCATCAACATGGGCGTCTACGGGGGCACCGCCGAAGCGAGCCGGTCGTTCTTCGGCGCGCCCCTCTGCCAGGTGCGCATACCCGGCGACCTCAATGGCGACTGCAAAATAGACATGGCGGACTTGGCGCTGATGGCGGCGAACTGGACAGCGGCCGTCAGCTTCCAGGCCACCGACCCTCAACCACCCGATGGCGGGTCTACCGACAACTTCACTCTTACCTGGCAGTCCGGCCACGGCGCTCTGTCGCACGACGTGTACTTCGGGTCCGATTTCGAGGCGGTCCAGGACGCCACCCACGAGTCGCCCACGTACAGGGGCTCTGTCCCAACGCCGCTGGTTAGTTGCTATGAATTCATGAAACCCTGGCCCACCACGCCCCAGGACTACTTCTGGCGAGTGGACGAGGTCTACCCAACAATGACTATCAAGGGCGCGGTCTGGCGTTTTTCGCGGAATGGTGGCCCCCGCTAAATGACGTTACATACGCATGATGACACCGCCGCATGTCATGCCTATGTTCTTTGGAGATTCTTGGAACAGTAAGGAACGACGGCGCATCGTAGGGGTTGAATGCGGGAAGACCAGGCCCGCGTGGCTCGTTTTGGAGCCGTAGGAAGCCCTTATCAGTAGCGGTGCGCACGCCATTCGGGGCCCGGGTTCTGTCCGCATCGGCCGATACACACCCTCCGGCCGACGGACAGAACCCGCACGGGGCAGGCGAAAGAGCACAAGGCACAAGAGCGTAAGGCATAAGAACATCAGGCGCATCGCTCGGCCGATTAGATCGGGGGCAGGCTCGTGGTGATGCTGCTTGGCGACGATGCCGACCATGCAATCGCTGTCGAATCCTCTGCGAGGGCGAGATGCTTCGCTGCGCTCAGCATGACAAGGGCGGTGTCGGCATCGAGTGTTGCCGTTCCGTTGGCAAACGGCTGAGGTCTGGGGGCTACTGGCCGGCGGCCTGCTTCTGCCGGGCCGCTTCCATCTGCTTCTCGATCTGCTGGCGGAAGCCGTCCGGCTGGACGAAGATGGCCATGAAATGGTCGCTGTTGGGGATCATCACGACCTTGAGCGTCATCCAGCCGGCCTGCTCGGCCTGGGCGGCGATCTCGCCGGGGTGGCCCGAATGGGTGGAGCGCGTCAGGGCCGAATGCTGCTCGACAATCACCAGCCGGCCGGTTGGCTTGATAACGTTGGCCAGATGCTTGAGGTACTCCAGGCGGCCGTCCTTGCCCAGGTGGTGATACGTCTTCGAGATGAACGCCAGGTCGCAGGTATCCTCCTGCAGGCCCGTGCCGTCGGTGGGGCACAGGTACGGATTGATCTGCGGCACAGCGGCCCATTTGCTCTTCATCGAATCGACCTTGCCCTGCTCGACCTCGGCGGCGTGGATTACACCTTTGGGCCCGAGCTTCTCGGCCATCTTCGACGACCACCAGCCGTCGCCGGCCCCGATATCGACCACGACGCTGTTGCGCCGCAGGCCCAGATTGCGGACCACGAAGTCCGCCCCCTCGCGATAGCCCGCCCCATCCCTCGACGCGCGCCCCTGCCCGGCCCCGACCGGCCCGCACAGGAGCACCCCCACCAGCACCACCGAAACCGCCATCACCAAACGCCTCGACATGGTCATACCCTTTCACAAAGCGGGAACACATTGAAGATTCGACCCCAACATACGCCCCCGTCATCCACCGGGTCAACCATGTCACGGGCCCAATCCGCAACTTTCCGTCCATGCAATTCCTACGGAAACACCCGCCTTCCCGCCCTTGCCGCCAAAGCGAGAACACGTGCGCCGTCCCTCGGATAGCCTTTGACACGGGTGGCAGTCGCGAGCCGCCCATTACCTGAACGGCCGCGTTTGATTCTGCGGATCCCCAGACCGCCCGCTCCATAGAAACTCCAGCAGCCCGACCCTTCGACGCAGCCGTGTGCTCTACCAGTTCTCGTGCGAAACTTCCAGAAGTCGCATGTGCCTAGCGTTGTTCGTCACAATCACAGCGTTATTGCGTCTAGCCTGGGCCGCGATCAGCACGTCTTTGTCCAGACCAGCTCCCGTAGGGGTTCCATGTGATCGACACTTCGCCCACAAGCGCGCCCCTTCTTCCCACGTATCCATGTCCAGGTCACACCACTTGAGATTTCCTGCCAAGGTCATGAGGAAGGCCAACTGCCGGGAGCCGGCCCCGGATTGAGTGCTCGCCAGATGGTGCAGGCCGCGCGCCACCTCATAGTACACGACCCCCGAAATCAAGACCGTGGCGTTCTGTCTGAGGACGTCCGCAAGCCTTCCGCCGACCCTCTTTCCGTCCTCGTTTCTTTTGATGAGAGAGGAAATGACATTCGCATCGAGCAGGTATGCCGCCATTTCAGAAAGTCCTCATCCCAGCGCGAATGGATGAGCCTCCATCTCCGCATCGAACTCCATCCAGAGTTTCCGGCCCACGTCATCCGGCTCAGCGAACCATTTGTCCAGCAACTCAACGGCCCGCATGTTCTGCTCACGGACCGGAGCCTTCAGCACTTCGTCGAACTGCCACACGCCTTCCCTGTGTATCGGTTCCGTGCACTGATTCGATCCAAAGGCCCAAGACGCCGCTTCCTGCGTGCCCAGACAGCGATCTACCATGGTCCGGTACATCTCCGCCAAGTACTCTTCATGCTTAACACCAGCAAGACCGAGCAGTGAACAACATACCCGTTCGCCGTGCGACATGCTGTCAAATGTACTATCGAACATTACAGTCACGCCCCAAATAGCGCGCCAACCTGTTCCATGAACAAGTCCACGATCGGCGCATAATTCCTTAGCATTCCATGGAGACGGCTCTTGTCTTTATCGAGTCCTGATACCTCATAATTGAAATCGACGCTCACATCTCCTGAGTGGGTGTCAGAAATCGCTGTCTTAAGCGTGATGACGGCATTGCCATCGTCCGACTTCATCTTCAGGACCCATCCGACGACGGTCTCGGAATCTCCCTCCGGATGAAACGACACCTCCAGGCTAATGACAGGGTGTTTCAGGAGGCCATAGAATCGCCTGCGATCCGTCCTGAGCCACTCATTCAGCCGATCCAACCGCGTCTTGTCGGGGCCGATAACGTAACTCAGGTTGGTGCCGCATTTCGTGACCGGCGTGTACGGGAGCTTCTCCATATAACAGGCCAGATAATCTGCGACGAAACTGGACTTTGGATCTGCGCAATTCTTCTGCTTTATCTCAAGCCGACCGAGATCCGCGAAGAAACTGACATCGTTATACTCAAGCGAGCTGACAACGGGATTGAGCTCTACTCTGCGATGCGGCTCAGAACCTAATTGTAGATCGCACTCCTTCACAAGAAACTCGTGCGTCAGAATAGCAGGATTGAACCCGCCCAGGACGACCAGGTTGGCATAGTTGTTCCGGTACTCCGTCATCTTCTTCAACATCCTTACGGCGTTCTACTGTCACACTCTGTGTATCGCCTTCATAACCGCTTTCAGATAACAATGCTACAGCTTCCTGCAAAAAAAACAGCAGTACTCACTCTCCTCACAGGAACATGGGCCTGCCTATGTATTATCCCCGCAACCGCGCCCAGCGTCAACCCCGCCCAGCCTCATCCGATGATAAGTCCTTCTAAATAAAGCATTTACAGATGAGCCTCAGCCCTTCATTTCGCTGACGATTCGGCGGGTTTCGGGCGACTGGGCGGCTTGGGCGGCTTTGAAGGCCTGGGCCTGGTCGGCGTTCTGGCGTTTGAACAGCTCGTTGCCGGTGATGATTTCCCGCAGGGCGGCGGCATTTTGGCGGGCCTTGCGGAGGTAGCCGGCCGCCCGGGCGCCATAGACGCCGCCGAGCAGGCCCGATACGCCGATCGCCACCTCCAGCAGGCCGTTGGCCACGTCCCAGCCGTTGGGCTTTTCGAGCGAATCGACCTCGGCATTTCGCGCCAATTCCCACTTGTCCTCGGCGACGATCTGCTCAACGGTCTCGACGGCCGGCAACTCCCGCGGCAGGCCGTAGTCCGCCACGAACGCCCGGCTCTGCATCTCGCTGAGGCGCGTCAGTGACTGCAACCGCGGTGACGCCGACTCCACCTCGGCCGTCTGCGCCGC
>DDXG01000013.1:0-4832 GCA_002347125.1 Phycisphaerales bacterium UBA2266 | reverse complement strand
TTGGCCTTTGACGCCGCACATGCGACATCCGGCGCGAGCACGCCAATCCCCGTAACCCGGCGAAATGCAACTGCCTCATCGGATGACGGCTCGTGTCTGTTCCATTGTCTGGAGTCGGTACTCGTGCGAGAGGCTTGCTTCGTGCAGGCGTTCGAGGCGGGTGTCGAGGCGGCGGTAGTTCTCCACGAGCACGCCGACGTCCCTCTGCAGCAGGGCCAACTGGCGTTGCAGGTTCACCCAACTGCCGATGATCAGCGAGGCCAGCAGCACCAACTGCACGGCCGTGGAGACGTTCACCCGTCTGTCGAAACGCCATCGTTGTTTTGTGGTTCTGTTCATGGATGCGTCCTCGCGTGGGTGATCCGCAAATGCGTCTGTTGCTCCGCAAAGTCCATCCGCACGGTTTCGATGTGGCAGATGGCGCGGCGGTCGCGACGCAGGCTGAAGACATCGCGGCTGTCGGGGCCGGTGACCGCGCGGTCGCCCGGCTGGTAGTCCGTCTCCAGGGTGAGCGTCCGCACGTCGAAACGCTCGATCACAGTGGACTCGTGCGCCGGCGAAGGACCCGGCGACATACGCGAGCCGCCGGCAGGCCGCTGCCGTCGGCCCTGTAACTCGGCGATGTTCGTCTTCGACAGGCTCAGACGTTGTCCGCTCGGTTGGCGGTTGAGTTCCACCTCTCGGCCGCGACCCGGCCGGTAGAACACGATCCCCTGTCCCGGCCCGGACTCGCTGTCCCGCGTATCGAGCCGAAACTGAACGCCGGCGGCCCGGCAGCACTGCCAGAGGGCTTCGGCGAGGTTCCGGCCCGTCAGGTCCAGGTCCGGCATGACGGCATTGCCCGTCAGGGCCAGCAGCCTCGCCAGACTCGGCCGGCCCAGACAGCCGGCCGGCAGATGCTCGCTTAGTAGATACTCGATTACCTCGCCACAGCGCCACGGCCGCCCTATCGTGCCTTCAGCGGCGAAGACGCGGTAGGCGCGTCCATTGTGCTGGACGAGCGACGGTGAGGCGTTGCCCAGTTGCCCCGAATTGAATATCGTAGGCAGGTCCTCGGCGAATTCCGTCGCCTGCCCGGCCGCGACACACCGTCCGAACACTATCGTGCGCTCCAGTTCCGCACTGAAGTCCCGCGCGATGATCTCGACGGTTTCCTCCCTGTCGCCCAGTCGCATCTGAATCTCCTCGGCCCGGCCGACGAACAGCGGGTACGGCCTCGGGTCGCCGCCGGCGATGCCCTCATACACCATATCCACCCGCACGCCCGCGCCCATCGGGCATATCCGCTCGATGTCCTCGACGGCCGTCGCGGCCGAGCCACACGCCGTCGGCCGGTACACCAGAATCGCCCGTCCGAACCCGGGCCATCCGGCGCGGATGATCTCGGCGGGTTGCAGGTCGCCGCGGACGTGTCCCTCGACGGACACCACGGCCGTGCCCGCCGGGATCGCCAGGTCGGTGATTTCAGGTTGAAAGAAATCTACCCTGTTGTTCATCTCAATCTCCGTTTCGCATTCATGGGCCTGTCACGCACTCGCGGAACAGGTTCTTCGCTTCACTCAGAATGACAGGATGCGGTCGGCATCATATTAAACGGTCAGCGTGATATGCGGGGCCTCAGGCGGTGTGGCGGATATGTCCACGCGCGCCCCGAGCCCGGGGCCTTCGACGCCGTCGGCCGTGGCGGCGCGGACGACGAATTGGTGGCGGCCGGTCGCCAGGGGTTCGGATACGAATTCGCAGAAACGCCGGGCGCCGTCGGGGTGGGCCGCAACCGTCCCGATGGCGCTGTCGAAATCGACTCGGCCGCTGCTGCCGTCGCCGTAGACATTGAACGTCGCCGCGCGGTCGGCCTGGCCCAGGGCCTCGTACAGCCACCGCAGATGCGCCCTGGCCCCGGCGATCACATGGGCATGGAGGGCGAAGACCCTGTTCGGCCGGGCCTCCTCCAGTTCCCCGTCGGCGGTGATGCTCACGCGAACGGGCGACAGGGTCCGCTCGGCGATGCCCTGGCCGTTGAGCCGCCGCACGACACAATAGTAGTCGCTGCCGGGATTGTGCGGGCTGTGGCGGGGCGCGGCGACGTATTGGGCGTCGGCGACCGCGACGTTCAGCGCCCGGTCGAAGTCGATCCGCGAGACCGCACGGCCGCGGTACAGCGCCGCACAGCCGCGGCGGCGCATCCAGAACCAGCCGCCGCCCAGAACCGTGCCGAGCGCGAAGGCCTGGGCGTCGCAGCCACCAAACAGCGCCGCCCTCAGCCACGGACGTTCACCGGCCAGTCGCCCGCCCAGCCATGGTCCGCACTGGAGACGACCGGCCGTCGCCCGGGCGTCCGTCAATGTCCCGGCGCCGCCGCGGAGCCCAACGACATGCATAAACACCTGGGGCCCGGCGGGTTCCTCGAACATGCCGTAGGGGTCCGCATACAACCGGCGGACCGGCCCCGCCGCCAGGGGCCGATCCCAGAACATCACGTGCTCGAAGCTCGCCTCCGGGCCGTACAGACCGGTGTGGCCGATCCGCAACGTCAGCCCCGGCCCGGCCAGAATGCCGCCCGGGGACTTGGCGTCCCACAAGCGGCCGTCCACGTACAGCAGGATGTCGGTCCCGTCGAAGACGAAGGCCACGTCGTACCACCGCCCCGCCTCCAGGACCGGGCCGACCACCGATACCACGGATTGCCCAGGATCGAGGAAGGCCACGTCGAGGCGATTGTCCCAGGTCCGTCCGCGCAGGTACCAGTAGTGCCCGGACGGCCCGCGGTAATCCAGACAGATCGGCGTGGTTCCGGCGGCGGCGGGCAGTTGCCAGAACCGCAGCCGCACGGACCAGGTGAACCCCGTCGGCGCGTTGCACCGCGGTTCGTGTGTTGCCAGGTCCACATAGCCGCTGGTCCCGTCAAGCGTCACGCACGGGCCGCTTCGACCCGCCCGCCACGTGGCGCCGTTTCGCAGTGTTCCCACACGGCGCTCGCTGGAATTACAGACCCTCGTTCCGCCGCCTTCGTTCAGCAACCAGCAGGCGAACAATCCCCGCGCCAGGGGGTGACCTGTGCGGATCATCGTGCCTCGGATGGGTTTGATATTGGCCATAGTATGCGGACCTTTCCGTGCGAGCCTGTGACGGCCCGCAAGTGCGGACGAGATGCTTCGCCTGCGCTTCGCCGCGGCTCAGCATGACAAGCGTGAGTGCGACGGCGCGCGACCGGCGACGGACGACTCATCCGACGGAGGCGTATCGCCACGGGCGGTTCTTAACCGTCACGACAATCGTATCGGCGCTGCCGCTGCGCTTGCAGAAGAGGCGAAACCGCGCCACGTCCCGCACGACGAAACTGACCTGGTTGGGGTCGGTTATCCTGGCAACGGCCAGACACAGCAGCGGCGTATCGTCCCAGGCGACGCCGTCGAGTGAGGCTTGGACGTACACCTCCAGGTCGTCCGTCGGGCTTGCGGGGAAATCCGCCTTGACCGTGACGTGGGCCCCTTCGTAGCCGTCCGCCTGCAAGTCCACAGCGGGCGAATACGAACCGGTCGTCACGTCGACGGCGTCCATCATCACCACCTCATCGGCCCAATTCTTTCTGATAACAGCCATCGCAATCTCCTTGATAATGCCGTAAAACAGCCGTATTCGACGGGTTGTGAAAAGCACATGGGCTGTCTGTCGTTCAGACCCTTCGCTTCGCTCAGGGTGACAATAACCGGGGCCTATGACAGTAACCGGGGCCTATGACAGCAACCTGGTGCTCTGACAGTGGCCGGGCGCTGTGACAGTGGCCGGGCGCTGCGACAGTGACCAGACGCTGTGGTACTGGCCGGGCGCTGCGGCCCTTGCGGGATGGTCTGTCAGGTCATCCGCACCATCAGGCTGCCGGCGGCGAACTCCAATGTGTCGCCGGCGTGGGCCGTTATGGGCGCCGCCAGTTGTCCCGAGGCCAGCAGGCGTCCGTCCGATGCCGCGTCGAACAGGGCGAAGTGCGTCGCCGTCGGCCAGTCCGCCGCCGCCTGGGCGAACAGCAGTCCCTTCGTATTCGAGATAAGCCCGTCGACGGCGGCGGTCCAGTGACATGGTCCGGTCGCTACGCGGGCGTAACCGTCGCCCGCCGGTTCGCTCACGGGCGAGCCGTCATCCGGCGGCGCGGTCGTGGTCAATCCCACGTAAATCGTCGGCGCCGTGTAGCCGCCCTTGCCGAACAGGTGATTCAATATGGCGTCTTTCCAGTAGTCCGAGAACCCGCTCATCGTAACCTCTCAATCGTCAGCTCGCCGTCGACCGGGGCGTGCGTGAGCAGGACGGTCGCGCCGTCGTCGTCGTAATAGTCGATGGCGCCGGTGCTCTTATCCTGGACGGCGCGGTTGGCGAGCAGTTTCTCGGCCGTCAGTTCCCCGGTCCCCGTCCAGACGATCCGCCCGGCGCAGACCAGCGGGTCGTCGCTGGCGGGGTTGGCCCCGGCGCGGCCGAACGCCTGCACCGTGTAGCGACCCGGCGCCATGTCATCGGGGAAGTCGCCGACGTACAGGCCGCCGCCGGCGTCCGTCAGCGGCAGGTCGTAATCGTCCATCGTGTGGCCATCGGCGCCCCAATCCTCGAACTGCGCCGCGGCCGGATGCCACACCTGCCCGGCGCGGGTGCGAATCACGGCGTACACCGCCTGGCCCGACGCATGGTTGACCTGTATCTCATTGCCCATCATAGTGTCGTCTCCGAACTCAGGTGATAATCACAGCAGGCGCCGCGTGTGCAACCCCGATGTGCCTCGGGGCACACCCTACGCTCGTGACTCAGGTTCCGCGTGTGCAACCCCGATGTGCCTCGGGGCACACCCT
>DDXG01000125.1 GCA_002347125.1 Phycisphaerales bacterium UBA2266 | reverse complement strand
CACATGGCGGCGCCACAAGCCATGGAACCGCTCGAAAGAGGCGTAAGGGCGATCTTCCGCCCACGTTTGTGCGGCGGCGGCGCAAACCTTCCATGCCGCCGCCAAAACCGACGTATCACCGAGACCGCAGAAGTTGCTGCTGCGGTAGTCAGCAACGCAGCCGAACCGGCACGCGCTTCACCAGGTTGCGATAGACCCGGATAAACAGGTCGCGGTATGCAAAGCTCTCCGACCACGAGATCCACACCTTGCGAACGGTGACTCGGACCAGGGCCCCAATCTTCAACAGCTTCAGGCGGATGGTATTGCACTGGGCACGGGCCAACTCCGTGCCCTCCAGACCCAGCCGCCGCAGCGACGCCAGCAGTGTGTAGGCAATCCCCGACAACCACAACCGCAACTGGTTCGCCCGCATCGTCGCACAACTGGTGCGCAGCGCGAACAGATACAACTGCTGCTCTTTGATCCGGTTCTCCATATCCCCACGGCCGCAGTAGTGCTGCTCGTACAGCACCGCCGCGGCCACTTCCTCCGACGCCATCGAGGTGACCACAAAACGCGGATTCTCGCCCTTGGCCAGATATTCGGCTTTGGCGACCACCCGCCGGCTACAGGACCAACTGTCGAGCGTCTGGTAGGAAAACTCCACGAAGACCCGGCTGGCCAGGCCGCTCTGCGCGAACTGCTGCCGCGCTTGCTCCAACGCCCCGCCCACGTGGCGTCTGAGCCGCGCGTTGATCGCCAGACCCAGAATATAGTCCACCCCGTGGCTCTCACACCAATGCATGATCGGCTCACGACAGAAGCCCGAATCGCCCCGAATGATGATGCGAACCTTCGGCCACGTTTGGCGAATCCGCCCTATGATCCGGTCCAGTTGCTTGACGGACCCGGCCGAGGCGTCAATATCCGCCGGCCGCAGTTTGGCACACAGCAGATGGTCCCCGCAGAAGATATACAACGGCAGATAGCAGTACTGGTTATAGTAGCCGTGGAAGAACCGACCCAACTGCTCGCCATAGAGCGGATTGTCCGTGGCGTCCAAATCCAGGACGATCTGTGTGGGCGGCCGCTCGTACGCTTGCAGGAACAGCTCTACGAACAGGTCCTCGATTCGTCGGCTGTCAGCCGTGATCTTCTTATAGCGACTGGCTCGATCCGCCCCCACGGGTGTCAATTCCAGGCGGTTGAGCGTGCTCTTGCCAGCCAGCGCCTTGCCGCGATCACGCTGCCGCAGACGGGCCCGGCCGCTGGGATCGGCCTTGCCGACCAACGTCGCCAGCAAAGGATCATAACGCAGTTCCTCATGGTCATTGAGGTCCTCATAGCCCAGGGCCAGACCATAGACCCGCTGCGCAATCAACTCCTCCAGCGTATGCTCGATCAGGTCGGGATCGCGGTGATCCCTGAAGCAGGCGGCGAACTGCCGCAGAATCCCGGTGCACCGTTCCACCTGGGCAAGCAACAGGCCGCCACCATCCGAACTGATCGCACCACCGTCAAAGCTGGCGAGAACTTCGCGGCGGATTGGGGCTTGAAAGGGAAGAAACTGCGCCGTACACTGTGTCCGCATGATTGACCTCCTTGTCCTGGCGGTAAGTTATTGTTCTGTATGCACTTATACCAGGGCAAGGGGGTTTTGTCTAACTCTCCGGTGAGAAATGCGGGCTAACCCTCGCCCGACACCAGAGTCCAAAATGAAAAACAAACCCAAACATAGGCGACTTCGGCAATATAGGAAAGCTGACTCCATACCTGACACCCGACCCCTGATCCGCGACCCTTGGAGCCTGAGGCCTTCTTGAAAAACAAACCCAAACTTAGGCAAGCTGGGCAATCTAGGCAATTTAATCATGGGCTTTCGCCATTGCCATGAGTGCCACCCCATGGCATGGGCGAATCACGGGGCGGCGTCAAGGTTCAGGGGGTAGCGGCCGTGTTGGCGGATGGTGTTGAGCATGGCGAGGTAGTTGGCGGGTTTGACGGCGGAGTGGATGCTGTTGCTTGAGGACAGGATGATACCGCCGCCAGGCCCGGCCGTGCGGATGATCTCGCGGGTCTCGGCGATGACGTCCTGCTCGGTGCCGAAGGTCAGCGTCTGGGCGCAGTTGACGTTGCCCTTGAGGGCGATGCGGCCGCCATATTGGGCCTTGATCTCCGCCATGTTCAGCCCGGCGAGCGGGTCGATGGGGTCGAGGCAGTCGATGCCCGCATCCACGAGCATCGGGATAAGCGGGCGGATGTTGCCGTCGCTGTGCTTGATGATGGGCAGGCCGTGCTCGTGGAAGCCGGCGACCACGCGCCGCAAGCCGGGCAGCAGCAGCTCCTCGAACATCTTCGGCGACATAAAAGGCGCCTCCGTGGAGGCGTAATCGTCGCCGGTGAAGATCAGGTCCGCCCCGCGTTTGGCGACCTGGCGGGCCATTTCGATGTTGATTTCGACCGACAGGTCCACGAGGGCCCGGATGAGGTCCGGCTCGCTGAAGGCCATCATCAGGTTCTCAAAGCCCATGAGGTTTCGCGGGATGGACAGGACGTCGTTGAGGTGGACGCAGATGGCAAGCCGGCCCTTATAGAGACCGACCATGCGTTCGAGGCTCTTGTAGCGGCCGGGCGCGTTAGGATCGGGCGGCCGGTACCTCCGCAGGTCGTCCAGCGTCTTGATGGGTCCATCGACGGCGATGGGGTATTCCTCGGCCGTCTGTTCGAGGACCGAGCCCCATTCGTTTCGCCAGCGGTTCGGGCCGATTTGTTCTTTCGTGAAGTCCGGGCCGGTGATAATGGCGTCCAGGCCCATCCGGACGCTGAACTCCTCAAACGAACTTCCGGGGCACAGGGCGTGGCGGACGCGGCGGTCGATGATCCACTCAAAATGTGGGATGCGGTCGGCCTCCTGCCTTTGCAGGGTCCGCATGACTCGTTCGGCTGAGGACATCTCGGCCATGGGTCGTTCCTGTAATCAGTCTTTGAAGAAATGCGGGCGAATGCCGTTGATGATGGGTACGTCCGGACGACCCGCCAGGAGGTTCCTGATGTGTTCGGCCATCATGCGGGGGCTGTTGCGGAATGAGTCGATGGTGCTGCCGGCCAGGTGCGGGGTGATGGTCACGTTGTCCAGGTGCATGAACGGATGGTCGGCCGACAACGGCTCTTCGTCGAAGACGTCGATGGCGGCGCCCATGATTTGTCGACGGCGCAGGGCATCGGCCAGGGCCTGCTCATCCACCAGGCCGCTGCGGGCGGTATTGACGAGCACGGCCGTCGGCTTCATCAGGGCCAATTCGCCGGCGGCGATCATGTGGCGGCTGTCCTTCGTAAGGCGGGCGTGGATCGAGACAACATCGGATTGCCGCAGCAACTGGTCCAGCGACACCATCTCGACGGCGCCGCTGTCGCCCGCGAAGTGCGGATCATACGCCACGACGCGGCTGCCGAAGGCGGCGAGGTATCCGGCCATCAACCGCCCCACCGCTCCGAGGCCCACGAGTCCGACGGTCTTGCCGTACAATTCCGGTATGGCGGTGCTGTTGGGGAACGAGCGATGCCACTTGCCGGACCTCATGTCCGCGTGGGCGCGGGCGATATTGCGTATTTCGCCGAGGATCATCCCCATGGCGCACTCGGCGACGGCGCGGGCGTTGCGGCCGGGCGTGTTCATCACGCAAACGCCCCGCTGCGTGGCCAGCGCCACGTCGACGTTCTCGCTGCCCCCACGCAGGACGCCGATGAGCTTGAGTTTCGTCGCCGCCCGGATGAGCCCCCCCCCTACCGGAGCGAACTGCGCGACGATGATGTCGAATGTGTCGGCATCGCGGGTGATGTCATCGGGCAGACGGACGGCGTCGGGGCCGCCGGTCTCGATGCGGAGATTGTCCTCCTGCAGGGCAATCAGGCTGGGATGGTCCCAGTGGCGGACGTGTACGTCGATTCCCGCGTCCCGCAGGGGCGCCAGTCCATCGGCCATGAAGGCCGCCGGGATGTAAGTGTCACTGAGGGCAAGCAGTCTCATCGCCGAGCCCTTACGCCTTGCCGTCGGCAAACAGGAGCCTGACCTTCTGCTCGACGACCTCGGCCAGGCGGTTGCGAATAGGACCGAGCATGTCCTGGAGTGTCGGGTCGGGTCGTTTCTGAGCGCCGGCCGATTCCCGCAGGCCCTTGAGGACGGCAATGCGGCAATCCGCGTAGATGTTCATCTTGCAGATGCCGTTTCGCACGGCATTGCGGACCTGGTCCTCGGGGGTACCGGACCCGCCGTGCAGGACCAACGGTACCTTGCTGACGGCGTTGAGTTCCCGCAGGCGTTCTATGTTGAGATTCGGCAGCGACGTGTAAACGCCGTGGGAAGTGCCGATGGATACGGCCAGGGCGTCGACCCCGGTCTGTTTGACGAAGGCCTCGACCTGGTCGGGTTCGGTGAGGACCGAGTCGATGCGGCGGGTGGCCTCCAGGTCCGAGCCGCCGACGCAGCCGAGTTCGCCTTCGAGGCTGACATCGGACGGGTGGGCGAGCTCGGCGGCTCTGCGTGTGATGGCGACGTTCTCTTCAAACGGCAGGGCCGATCCGTCGAGCATGACGGACGTGAAGCCCAGTTCCACGGCCCGCTCGATGCTGACCAGGTCCGTGGCGTGGTCCAGGTGGAGCACGACGGGTATGTCATAGCGATCCGCCACGGCCTGGATGAGTCCGGGAACGTAGTCCCATCCGCGGCCGGAGAGGTCCGGCCCAATCAGCCCCATCAGGACGACCGGCGAGCGCAGGCGTTCGCAGGTGTCCAGGATGGTGCGGACCATCACATCTTCCACAACGTCGAACGCCGGGACGGCATAGCCGCCCGCCCGGGCGTCGCTCAGTACATCCTTGAGGCTTGCAAGCATCCAGTTCCTTTCTCTAGTGCATCAACATGCCGCCGCTGACGTCGAACGTGGCGCCGGTCACGTAACCGGCCCGGTCCGAGGCCAGGAATACCACCACGTCGGCCACCTCCCGGGGGTCGGCGAATCGCCCCAGAGGGATCCGGCGCAGGTACTCAGGGCCTCGCTCGGCCAGCGCTTGGGCGGCCATATCCGTCTGCATGAAGCCGGGCGCGACCGCGTTGGCGGCGATGCCGTGGGGCGCGACCTCGCGGGCCAGCGATTTGGTGAAGGTAATCAGGCCGGCCTTGGAGGCGGCATAGTGGGCGTGGCCGGTCGTCGAGCCGTGAAATGCGGCCTGCGAGGCGATATTGACGATACGCCCTTTTCGTCCGGCGGCCAACCAGCGGCGGATGACGGCCCGGCACATCAGAAACGGGCCCTTGAGGTTGGTGTCGATGGCCTGGTCCCATTGCTGCTCGGTCATATCCTTGACACAGGCGGTCGGTCAGATGCCGGCGTTGTTTATCAGGATGTCAATTGGGCCCAGCGCCGCTTCGGTGTCGGCGGCCAGGCGCTCGGCGGCGTCGGCATTCGACACATCGCCGCCGACGGCCACGGCGCGACCGCCCAGGCGGCCGCGGACCTCGGCAACGACGCCCTCGGCGGCATCCCGGCGGGTGCGGTAGTTGACCGCGACGGCCGCACCCTCGGCGGCCAGACCGAGCGAGATGGCCCGTCCGAGGCCGCGGGCGCCTCCTGTGACCAGAGCGACTTTGCTCCTGAGATTCAGATCCATTGGGGCTTGCGAGACTCCAGCAAATGCACGTTGCCTGGTTAGACTTGTGGGAAACGCCACCGGTCGGCCGGGCAACGCTTGCAGAGCATACCAAGTGCGGGTTCGAAAGGCCAGCGTTTTCCGCAGTTCGGCTGGCGTCCCGGCCGGGACTGCATATAATCAGCGTTATGAAGAAAACGATGCTACTACTGTTGATGCTCTGGGGCACTGCCATCGGTATGGAGCAGGCCGATTTCTACGTTGCGACGGATGGGGCCGACACCCATCCGGGGACCCTTGAGAAACCGTTTGCCAGTATCGGGCGTGCCCAGCAGGCGGTCCGTGAAAGGGTGGAAATAGGGCTGTCAGGGCCGCTTACAGTCCTGATTCGAGGCGGCCGGTATGAGCTGTCCGAGCCCTTGCGATTCGGCCCGCAGGACACCGGGCCGGGTCAGCACTGTATCACGTACGCGGCCGCGGCCGGTGAGAGCGTGCGCCTCTGCGGTGGCACGATCATAGGGGGATGGAAGCACGATGAGGGCAGTCTCTGGAGTTGCCCAGTATCTGTATCCGAAGGGGGCAAGCCGCTAGTGCGGCAGCTTTACGCCGACGGCCGGCGTTTGAAGCGCGGGGTATTTCCAGCCGAGGGTCTGCTACGCATTGCGAAGGCATCATCGGATGCCCGGACCATCGAATTCGACCGCGATCTGCCGGGCGATCTGGTCGGAACCGACGCCGAGGTTGTGATTATTCACAACTGGTCGATCGCACGCGGGATTATCGCCGGGGTGGAGGGTCGGAGCATCACGTCCGCCACGCCCCTGGGCTGGGTGGGCCACCATTGGACCTGTCCGGCCCCGGGCAAACCGGCTTTCATTGAGAATGCGCCCGGCTCCCTCAGCAAGGCCACCCAATGGCGATTCGACGCGAAGACCCGTAGAGTCGTCTACCGGGCCGCCGACGGGCAGGCCCCTGCAACCATGCAGTTTGTCGTACCGCGGTTGGAACAACTGCTTGTGATCAGAGGGACCGCCGAGCGGACTGTCAACAACCTGTGTTTCAGGGGCCTGGTCTTCGAACACAGCGCGTGGAACCTGCCCCAGCGGGGATACGCGGGTATCCAGGCGGGCTACAATGGGACAAAGAACGAGCCCGGCGATGAATTGGAATATGCCATGCCCGTCGCCGTCGAGTTGGCCCATGCCCGCGACTGTGTCTTTGAGCACTGCCGGTTCCTGCGTATCGGAGCTTCGGCCGTGGGATTGGGCGTGGCGACGTTTCGTAATCGGCTGGTTGGCTGCGAGATCGGCGATGTGGGGGGCAACGGCGTGCACATCGGTTTGCCCGAGGGTCCCATCCGGACGCTGGATCAGGACTGGAGCAATCCGGCGGAGGTGCCGACCGGCAATGAGGTGAGCAACTGTTATGTCCACCACTGTGCCCAGGAGAACTTCGGCTGCGTCGGCGTCTACGCCGCCTTCACCGAGGACACGCGGATTATTCACAACCATGTCGCTCACATGCCGTACACGGGCGTGAGCGTGGGCTTCCGCTGGGATCCGTCACCGTCGAGCCAGAAGAACTGTCTCGTCGAGTACAACCATATTCACGATTGCATGATTCGACTGGCCGATGGCGGGGGCATCTACACACTGGGTTATCAGCCGGGGACGATTCTGCGCGGCAACCATATCCATGACATTCACCGATCCGAGTATGCGCACGGAGGGGCGCCGAATAACGGCATCTTCTTCGATGAGGGGAGCCTGGGTTTCCTGGTCGAGGGCAATGTCATCCATGGCACGAGCGGCGAGGCGATCCGCTTCAACCAGAACCGTCCGGAAGGGCACGTGTGGCGAGGCAACAGCTTCGGCTCGGCACCGGGGGCCGCGGGGTTTCCGAAGGACAGCGCCGCCCACGCGGGCATTGAGCCGCTATACGAGTCCTTCTTCCGGCCCGCCGACAATTCACGGTGATGTCTGTCTGGGGCGCCGTGATCCCCAAAAAGAAGACGTGCGCGAGAGATTCGCGCACGCCGGGTGCTTGCATTTCGAGCGATGACCTGCTGGGTTGTGTCAGCGGTCTTATCTTATGCAGTCGCCGACGGTCTGTTGCGATGGGGTTGGCTTATCGGCCGCTACGCCCAGGGCATGGCCGGCCTCGCGGACCCACTGGCGGCGTCGGGTCTGTTCGTATGTCGCCACGGAGAACGGGGCCAGGATCGCCCGGTTCAGTTGCTCATCGGTCATGACGGAGGCGTTCGCATTACAGAGCGGCTGGGCCGTCGGAGTGTCCGCGAAGCGGTAGCCTGAGCCCCCTGCCGTGTTCGCCTGCTCGGAACAGCCCGCGGCCGCGAGCAGCAACATCGCGGCGACGACCGCGAACCAGAGAAAGCTCTGCCGCAGAATGCCCCCACGATCACAGCCCCGGCTGCCCCTTCGTTGGTCGGGGGATGTCGGTTGCCGGCCTGTCGCCACGCTCAGCGACCCTCGGCGAGACGATTCATCATGCGTAGTCGTATTCATAGGGTGTGCCTTTGCAGTAGTCTTAAGTATCGGGAGATTGCCCGGCCCTTCCATGAGCCGAAATTGCGGAGGGTCCTTCCTTCCTGCCCGTCATCCAAAGTATACAAAACGATTCCTGCCGCCCAAACACCGCTGCGCGACAATTACCGCGACCGGCCGCCTTGAGTACTGGACCGCACTCGCCACGGCCCAGGAATGCTATTCTCGGACCTTGGATCGCCAGAGACCAAGAATCATAGGGCTGGAAATCGTATCTCTGGAGTCTCTATAATGGAGTGTATGGTGAACAGACTGATTTCGCCCATTCAGGAGTGATACCTATGAGGCCGCTAAGCCAATCACGCGCCAGGTACAGTCTTTCCGTGGTTGTTATCGGGTGCGTAGTCTTCATGCGTGCGGGCGCGGGGGATATGGAGCGTTTTGTGCGGGTGAGTCCGCGGGATGCGCGGTATTTCGAGCTGGATGACGGCACGCCGTTTATCCCGAATGGGCTGAACATGATTGCGCCGTACGGCGGCGAGGAGGAGGGGCTCGCGCTGATGAAGGCGTGGATCGAGAGGCTCTCGGCCAATGGGGGCAACTACATCCGACTGTGGCTGAGCAACGGCTTCTTCGATATCGAGCATGAGAAGTCGGGCCAGTATGATGTGGGAAAGGCCCGGCGGATCGATGCAGTGCTGGAGC
>DDXG01000276.1 GCA_002347125.1 Phycisphaerales bacterium UBA2266 | reverse complement strand
CGGTGGCGGCATCCGCAATGGGGTCCGATCGACGTAACACCCATCCACAAGGCAGTTGGACGAGAATCCGGCGTATGTCTGAGCCCATCGGTGAGAAGAAAGAGTATTGCGGTCTTTTCGGAATTTACGGCGACTCGCAAGCAGTAGAGAAGACGTATTTCGGCCTGCACGCCCTTCAGCATCGGGGCCAGGAGTCGGCCGGCATCGCCTCCAGCGACGGCGAGGACCTGCGGTGCTATACGGGCATGGGAACCGTGCGCCGGGTCTTCCGGACGGGCTCCGGGGCGATGACCAAGCTCAAGAATCCCATCGCCGTCGGCCACGTGCGGTATTCAACCACCGGGGCCAGCCGGGCCTGCAACAGCCAGCCGCTGATGTGCGAGTACTCACGGGGGCAGGTGGCTGTCGCCCACAACGGTAACCTGATCAACGCCGGGCTGCTACGGGATGAGTACGAGGCCTACGGCAGCATCTTCAAATCGACCAGCGACACGGAGATCATCACCCACCTGCTGGCCAAACCCACCCACGTGGCCAAACCGGACCCGCTTGGGCACGTCCTCAACCACCTGCAGGGGGCGTATTCGCTGCTGTTTCTCTTTGCCGACCGGATCGAAGCGGCTCGGGATCCCTACGGGATACGCCCGCTGGTCATTGGGCAGACCGACGCCGGAGCGCCTGTGGTCGCCAGCGAGACCTGCGCCCTGGACGCCATCGATGCCGAGTTCATCCGCGAAGTCGAGCCGGGAGAGATCGTAACTCTCGGCAGGAAAGGGATTTCCAGTCGTTTCTTCGTAACGCCCGGGACCATCACGCCAGCCCACTGCATCTTCGAGCATATCTACTTCGCCAAGCAGAACTCCCACATCTTCGGCGAGAACGTGCACGAGCTGCGCAAGAAGGTCGGCCGACAGCTTGCCCGCGAGCACCTGGTCGAGGCGGACGTGGTGATTCCCGTGCCGGACTCGGGCACCTCGGCGGCCATCGGATACGCCGAGGAGAGCGGCATCCCGTTCGATATGGGCCTGGTCCGCAGCCACTATGTCGGCCGGACGTTCATCTCACCCGAGCAGCGGGTCCGCGAACTGGAGGTCAAGCTCAAGCTGGCGGTCATCCCCGACACGGTCCGCGGCAAGCGGGTGGTCGTGGTCGATGACTCCATCGTCCGCGGCACAACCACGCGGGGCAAGATCCGGGCCATCCGTAAGGCCGGGGCCCGGGAGATACACATGCGGGTCAGTTGCCCGCCCATCCGGTTCCCGTGCTTCTACGGGGTGGATTTCCCCACGAAGGACGAATTGCTCGCCAACGAGCGGACGCTGCGGGAGATCCGGGAATTCCTGGAGGTCGACAGCGTCGGATATGTGTCGCTGGAGGGGATGCTGGCCTGCGCCGCCCTACCTGCCGACCACTACTGCACCGCGTGCTGGTCGGGCCAGTACCGCATCCCCGTCGTCAACGTGGTCAACAAGTTCATCATGGAGCACCATCAGATGACGATGTTTGACGATGACGGGGAAGACTGACGCCGAAGGACGATGGACGATGGACGAGAGACGATGGACGATGGATGCAAAAGAACATCCCCCGGGCGTGAGAGTCAGAGAATCGCCAGAGTACAGGATTCAGAGGTTTATCAGGTGGCGTTCGAAGCGGCCATGGCGATATTCAGGCTATCAAGGTCGTTTCCACCTGAGGAGAAGTACTCGCTGACGGACCAGATTCGTAGGGCCTCAAGGTCGGTCTGCACCAACATTGCCGAAGGCTGGCGCAAACGTAGATATAGAGCTGTCTTCCTCAACAAGCTGTCGGACGCGGGGCAGGAATCCGCGGAGGTTCAGACATGGCTGGCGTTCTCCCTGGCATGCGGGTATATTACGCAGGCAATTTTCGACGACCTGAACGAACGATATGAGCACGTATATGCCATGCTGACAAACATGGAGAGAAAGGTGGATGGCTTCTGTCGTGGCGCGTGACCCGGCGTCTCTCGTCCATCGTCCCTCGTCCCTCGGAGGAACTCAGCTTGGCGTTTTGGGTTCTCAGCGGCAGATGACTAAGTACGCAACATACAAAGAAGCCGGCGTGGATATCGACGCCGGGGATGAGATGGTTCGGCAGATTCAGTCGCACGTGGCCGGAACGTACGGGCCGCGGGTGATGCCCACGGTCAATGCGTTCGCGGGTCTGTTCCGCCTGGACTACGACGAGAAGCTGTTCAAGAAGAACTACCGCGAGCCGGTTCTGGTGGCCTGCACGGACGGCGTGGGCAGCAAGGTCCAGTTGGCGGCCCAGGTGCGGCGTTACGACACGGTCGGCATCGACCTGGTGGCGATGAGCGTCAACGATATGCTCGTCAATGGGGCCGAGCCGCTGTTCTTCCTCGACTATCTGGGCGTGCACAGGCTGACGCCCGCCGAGACGGTGGACATGGTCAAAGGAGTCGCGGCCGGATGCACGCTGGCGGACTGCGCCCTGCTCGGCGGCGAGACGGCCGAGATGCCCGATACCTACGCCGAGGGCGATTTCGACATGGCGGGTTTCGCCGTCGGCGTCGTCGAACGAAAACGCATTATCAACGGCGCCAACGTGCGGCCGGGCGATGTGATCCTGGGTCTGGGCTCCAGCGGCCTGCACAGCAACGG
>DDXG01000358.1 GCA_002347125.1 Phycisphaerales bacterium UBA2266 | reverse complement strand
GCGGCGAAGAGGGCGGCGGCGGCGATGACCCCGAAGTCCCGGAGCCGGCGACCTGCGTGCTGCTGGTGGCGGGCGGTCTGCTGGCCCTGCGGAAACGCCGCTAGAATCTGCCTGGCAACGATCATCCCCTCTTGACAGTCCATCTGTGCGCCCTCAGAAGGCGTATGAGGAAGTCGTTTGTCGCGGCATGGGTATCCTGCCCATGAGCCTCCAACCGGTCGAAATACCCCGTGGGTTCATTCGAAGGAGTGTCCACACGTATCGGACGTGATCCATTCGGACTCGGTGCGCGGGTACTTGCGGCAATTCAGCGGGCGCAGCCAATAGCACGCACACCAGGACTTGCCCCGCTCGTCATAACGAAGAAACCTGCACACGTTAGGCAGCTTGCAGCACGCCCCGCACCTCACACAGCGGCCCTTGCGGTTCGACGCCACCGGCAACACACTTGTCAGCGTCCGCTTGAGTTTGGCGCCCCAGGTATTTCGCCGTGTATCGGCCATATTGCCCATATCCCCCTGCCGGACTCGCCCGGCGTGACTACTTGCGGAAGACCGCGACCACGTTCTCCACATCCACCACGAACAGCCGGTTGTCACCCTCGAAATCGACCGGGATCGCCCCCTTGGGATTGAACAGCACCTTGTCATACTGCCGCAGCGGGATGTCGGCGGAATTCGCCACCTCCGCGGAAATCGTCACGATCCGTCCGGTGATGGTGGGAATCTCGATCTTGTCCGGCAGCGCAATGCCCCCCTTGGTCTGCTTCTTGTCCTCATCCTTGCGGATCAGGACCCGCTTGCCGATGGGCTCGACCGTCTCAAGGGGATTCGTCTCGGTTTTCTGTTTCGTCATAACTCTTTACGCCTGCATTGTGCAAGCCCATCGCCGGGCCGCTCATGGTCCGGACACCGCGATTATACCGAGCCGCCCGCCCTGAACAACTGCAAACTCAACGCTGAACACCCAAAGCCACAACCCAAAGCCCAAAGCCGCCCCGTTCGGACGCTATGCACGAGGTTTTGGGTTCTTCGGTTGCGGGTTTGGCGTTTGACGTTCGACGTTCTTGGTTCTCCGGCCCTTGGCCAAAGGCAAGGGCCGGGCAACGCCCCTCAGACCGTCGTCCCGGAGCGGCTCTTGCCGGTGGTCCGCCCAGACGGCTTGCGGCTGCTCTTCCCGGTCTTGGATCTGGTGTCGGGCTTCGCCTTCGCCTTGGTCTTGGCGTCTTCCCGACCAAGCAGCACATCGGCCTGCTCAGCCGTGGCGGGGGGCCACTCGCCGGCCGCTTGAAGCTCCCGCAGATGATCGATCTCCTTGATACTGACAATCGTGCGGCATTTTGGGAAGCGCCCGCAACCCAGGAAAGGCCCGCGTTTGCTGCTGCGGATTACAAACTCCCCCTCCTTGCACTTGTGGCACTTGATTCCCGTCGGCTCGGCCGGCGGTTTGGGCGGCAGAGCATTACCCTCCTTGTCCAGACGCAGCGTGCCTTTGCAGTCCGGGTAGTCCTCGCACCCCAGAAAACTGCCGAACCGGCTGTTCTTATGCACCATGTTCTTGCCGCACTGCGGGCACTTCTGGTCGCTCCGCAGGGTCTCGACCATCTTGCCGTCCTTGTCGCAGGGACAGGCGAACTTGCACTCGGGATACACCGAACAACTTAGAAACCGCCCGTTCCTGCCGAACCGATACACCAGCTTGGCCCCGCAATCCGGGCAGTCGTATTCACTGGGCGTCACCTCGGCCCGGGCGTGTTTCATCTGCTCCTGGGCCTTGTCCAGTCGCTGCTTAAACGGCCCATAGAACTCCCTCAGCACGCCCAGCCAGTCCAGATGCTGCTCCTCGATCTTGTCGAGCTGCTCCTCCATGAATCGCGTGAACGCCACGTCCATGATCTGCGGAAAGTATTCGTTGAGCTTGTCCGTAACCACCTCGCCGAGATCCGTGGCGTAGAACTTCTTGTCTCGCTGCTCGACGTAGCCCCGCTCCTGGATGGTGCTGATGATCGAGGCATACGTACTGGGTCGCCCGATGCCTTCCCTTTCGAGCACCTTGACCAGCGAGGCCTCGGTGTAGCGGGCCGGCGGCTTGGTAAAATGCTGTTCGCAGTGGATATCGACCGTGCGGACGTCCTGGCCGACGGTGAGACTCGGCAGAGGCTGCTCCGTGGTGTACACCGGCCAGACCTTCGCAAACCCGTCGAAGACCTGCACCCGGCCCGTGGTCTTGTAACGGCATACGCCCATTGACGTCCCGGCGGCGACGGTCAGATTCGTCACGTCCCACCGGGCCGCCGTCATCTGGCTGGCCACAAAACGCCGCCAGACCAGGTCGTACAGCTTGAATTGTTCATCGTTGAGACAGTGCCGGATGCCCTCGGGCGTCAGATCGACGTCCGTCGGGCGGATGGCCTCGTGGGCCTGCTGGGCGCTCTTGCCGGCCGCGTAGAAGTTGGGGCCCTCGGGCACATACGCTGCGCCGAAGTTGCCGGCAATGTGCTTGCGGACTTCGCTCATGGCCTCGCCCGAGACATGCGTGCTGTCGGTTCGCATGTATGTGATCAGACCCAGCGTCCCCATCGATCCCAGGTCGATGCCTTCGTACAACTGCTGGGCAACGGACATGGTGCGCTTGGTGGAAAAGCCCAGGCGGTTGGCCGCGGCCTGCTGAAGCGTCGATGTGATGAATGGCGCCGAGGGGTTGGAGTGCGACTGCTTGCGCTGGATATCCTCGACGCGGAAACTCGCCTGCTGGATCGCTTCAAGAACGGCGTTGGCCGTCCGGCCGTCCGACGCATGGTACTTCTCATCGCCGACGCCGACCAATTCCGCCTTGAAAGCCCTGTGCTGCGCGAGCCACTCATTCTGTTGGGCGACCGTGGGCGGATTCTTGCCATCGGGCCGAGTCTCCATGAAGGCCCGCCACTCGGAGCCGTAATCGGCCGCGTCGCTGGTGAAGACCGCAGGAATCAGCCAGTACTCCTGCGGCACGAACGCGCGGATCTCGCGCTCCTTTTCGACGATGATCTTAACCGCCACGGACTGAACGCGGCCGGCGCTGAGGCCCTTGGCCACCTTCTTCCACAACAGGGGGCTGATCTGGTAACCCACGATGCGGTCGAGAATCCGCCTGGCCTGCTGGGCCATGACCTTGTCCATGTCCAGTCTGCCCGGGTTGGCGAACGCCTCGCGGATGGTCGCGCCGGTGATCGCGTTGAAGATCACACGGTAGGTTCGCTCGGCCGGAATCTTCAGTATCTGCGAGAGATGCCAGGCGATGGCCTCGCCTTCGCGGTCAAGGTCGGTCGCCAGATAGAGCGTTTTGCAGCCCTTCGCGGCCGCCTTGAGGCTGACCACCGTCCGCTTCTTACCCGGCATGATGTCGTAGGTCGGCGAGAAATCGTTCTCGATGTCGACGTTCAGACCCTTGGGGGGCAGGTCACGGATGTGCCCCATCGAGGCCTTGACCTCATAGCCTGATCCCAGGTACTTGTTAATCGTCTTGGCCTTTGCCGGCGACTCGACAATGACCAGCGATGTTCCGTTGGAGTTACTTGACTTGGCCATGTAAACGATCTCGCGGGCCGCGCAAAGCCGCGCACCCGATAATACCCTTATGCCCGAAATTGAGATACGACTGACTCATCGGCACTTTCGCCGATTTAATTTAGACTTGGCTTAATAAAGACCCGCCCCGTAATCTGTCAAGTACAAACCCTGCCAACGGCCATTGGGCCTCACGACGCTGCCAAGACGGGCCGAGAACCCTCAACCCCCCAGCAATGCACTTAACAGTGGCTGCAATTCCCGTATCGCGTTGCCGCGGTGGCTGATGGCGTTTTTCTCCTCGGCCGTCAGTTGTGCTGCCGTCCGACCCTTCGCAGGCACGAAGAAGATCGGGTCATAGCCGAAGCCGTTCTCGCCCACAGGTTCTGCGGCGATGACCCCCTCAAAGCGGCCTTCAGCCTCCAGCAGCACCTGCCCCGGCCGGGCCAGGCACAAACGGCACACAAACCGAGCCGTGCGTTTCTCGGCAGGCACACCCCGCATCAGCCCAAGCACCTTCTCGATGTTACGACGGTCGATCGTCCGGCGGTCATCTCCGGCATGGACCTGCCCGGAATACCGCGACGAATGCACGCCCGGCTCTCCGCCCAGCGCATCGATCGTGAGGCCCGAGTCGTCCGCAAGGGTCCACAGCCCCGTGGCCTCCGCGTATCCGAGGGCCTTCTTCGCCGCGTTCTCCGCAAATGTCCGGCCGTCCTCGACCACATCGTTCACATCCGCGAACTCGCCGAGCCCCACCCACTGGATGCCCTCACCCAGCATGGCCGACAACTCCGCGATCTTCCCGGGATTGGTGGTCGCCACCAGTATTCTCTTCGTATGACCGCTCACGGCCGCCCCCAACATCGAGCATCAGGCGTCAGATATTGAGTATCGAGCCTCAACTCATCAGTCTCTTGAGCAGGGCCCGCTGAAAATGCAGCCGGTTCTCAGCCTGGTCGAATATGACCGACCGCGAGCACTCGACCGCCTCGTCGCTGATCTCGTACCCCCGGTATGCCGGCAGGCAGTGCATGATCAGGACGCCGGCCGGCGCCTTCGAGACCAGGTCCATGTTGACCTCGAATCCGGCGAAGTCCGCCCGACGCTTCTCCTTCTCCTGTTCCTGCCCCATGCTCACCCATGTGTCGGTGTAGATCACGCCTGCGTCGGCGACGGCCCGGACCGGGTCGTTGACCTGCTCGACGCTGCCGGGGGCCGTCCGGTTAGCCGTGTCAATCGTCTCGCCGTCCAGTTCGTACCCGGCCGGCGACGCCACCACCATCTTCATGCCCAGCTTCGCGCAGACGAATGACAGCGACCGTGCCACGTTGTTGCCATCCCCGATGAACGCGAGTTTCACCCCGTCCAGGCCTCCCAGGTGCTCGCGCACCGTCAGCACGTCCGCCATCGCCTGGCACGGATGCGACCAGTCCGTCAGGGCGTTGATCACCGGCACCGTCGAGTACCGCGCCAGCTCGGTGACCGTGTCGTGCTCGAACGTCCGCGCCATGATGCCGTCCACATACCGGCTCAGTACGCGGGCGATGTCCTTGACCGGCTCGCGCTTACCGATGCCGCCGATATCGGCGGGCTTGACGTATATGGCGTTGCCGCCCAGTTGCGTCATCGCCACCTGGAAGCTCATCCGTGTCCGAAGGCTCGGTTTCTCAAACAGCATCGCCAGCGTCCGGCCCTTCAGGCAGCAATCCATCCCCCGCCGCTTGTACAGCGCCTTGAGATCGATGCTCAGTTGCAGCAACTCCTCCAGTTGCCCCCGCGTGAAATCATTGATACATAGGAAGTGCTTCATTTCACACCCACGACGCAATACACAATACGCACGCCGAACTTCAGCTTTCCGCCAGTACGCCGTCGAATATCTCAATCGCCCGGTCGATATGCGACTCGGTCGCAATCATCGCGGGCATGAACCGTATCACCGTATCATGCGTACAGTTGATCCTCAAGCCCTTCTCCAGGCAGCGATTCACGATCGGCGCGCCGCCGGAGGTCAACTGGACGCCAATCATCAGCCCGATCCCGCGGACGTGGTCGATGACCGGGCGGCTCGCCTTGAGGCCCCGCAACCGCTGCTGGGCGTACTGCCCCACGCGCGTGGCCTGCTCCAGAAGCTGTTCTTCCTCAATAGCTTCGATCACCGCAATGCCCGCGGCACAGGCGATGCAGTTGCCTCCGAAGGTCGAGGCGTGCTTGCCGGGCTTGAGACAGGCGGCGATCTGGGCCCTGGCCATCATCGCCCCGATCGCCATGCCGCCGCCCAGGGCCTTCGCCATCGTGATGATATCCGGCTCGACGTCGTAGTGCTGGTAAGCGAACCACTTGCCCGTGCGGCCCATCCCGGTCTGCACTTCGTCCAGGATCATCACCGCACCGTGCTCGTCGCAAAGTTGCCGAATTGTGCGCAGGTACTCCGGCGTCGCCACGTTGATGCCGCCCTCGCCCTGAATGGGCTCGACCATCACCGCACAGACCTCGTCGGTAAAGGCGGCCTTCAGGGCCGCGACGTCGTTATACGGCACATAAACAAAGCCCGGCAGCAGCGGCAGGAAGCCCTCGTGGTACTTCGGCTGAGCGGTGGCCGTAACCGTCGCAAAGGTGCGGCCGTGGAAGCTGCCCTCAGCCGTGATGAACTTGTACTTCTCGCGCGCCGTGTGCAGACGCGCCAGCTTCAACGCCGCCTCGTTGGCCTCAGCGCCGCTGTTGCAGAAGAACGTCTTGCCCCCGAAGGCCCGCTCGCTGAGCAACTGCCCCAGCCTGCCCTGTGGTTCGCTGTAGAAGGTGTTGTCAATGTGCAACAGCACGGCCGCCTGCTTCTGAATGGCCTCCACGACCCTCGGATGGCAGTGCCCGATCCCGCTGACGGCCCAACCCGGGAACATGTCCAGTATCTCGTTACCCTCGGCGTCATAGAGGTAGCAGCCCTGCCCCTTGACGATCACGCGGTTCAGCCGCCCGTAGTTGGCAATGACGTATTTATCGAATAGCGCTATTGTTTCTTGTGTTGTCATGTCAGAAGACCTAAGACCTAAGACCGAAGACTCACGACTCACGACGCACGATCTCGGTGCCGATGCCCTTAACGGTGTAAATCTCCAGCAGCAGCGAATGCGCAATCCTGCCGTCGATGATGTGCGCCTTGCGGACGCCGGCCTCAAGGGCGGCCATGCACGCCTCCACCTTCGGAAACATCGCATCCGTGATGATCCCCGCGGCGATCATCTCTTTGATCTGCGTCTCATCGAGGCTCGAAACCCAACTGCCGGGGTCGTTCATGTCTCGCCGGATGCCGTGCGTATCACTGACCATCACCAGCTTGTCGGCCCCAAGCGCCGCGGCCACCATCCCGGCGGCGCTGTCGGCGTTGACGTTGAGCTTGCCGCCGGCCTTGTCGCGGGCGATCGACGCAATCACCGGAATCGTCCCGGCCCCGCAGAGCGTCCTGAGAAGCTGCCCGTTGACCTCGGTCATCCGACCCACGTAGCCCAGATCGACCTTTCGGCCGTCCTGGCCGGCCAGCCGCAACGTCTCGGCAAACAGCACACAACTGCTCAGCGAATGCAGCCCCATCGGCCGGCAGCCCAGCTCCTCCAGCACATCGCAGATCGGCGTATTGAGCTTGTTGACCAGCGTGTGCTCGGCGATGGTCAGAGTCCGTTCATCCGTGTAACGGCGTCCCAGCACCCATTGTGGCTCGATGCCCGCCGCGTTCATCGCCCGCGTGATGGCCTTGCCGCCGCCGTGCACGATCACCGGCTGCATGCCCACGGTCGCCATGAACGCGATGTCCGTCAGCATACTCCGCTGCAACGAATGGTCGTCCAGCACGCTGCCGCCCAACTTGACGACAACGATACGGCCCCGGAAGCTGCGGATATACTCCATTGCCTCAATCAGGGCCCCCGCTTTTGCGATGGCTTCTTCCACGTACGTACTCCTGAAAACGGCTGATTGAAGAAACCACGAACTTTACCCCACAGAACGGTTTGCGTCAACCCCCAATTACCGCTGCGTGGCCCCATTCGGCCCGTCGGATGGCAAAATGTCGAAAAAAAGTGGTTGCAAACGCCCTCATTAGCCGCGATAATACAGGATTCGATACTGCTGATACGTGGCACAAGGAGCACGAATGGGACCTGTACACGCCGGGTTGGTGAAACTTCAAAGCGTCGAAAATCGACTGCGGGCCGCCAAGGCCAAGCTCGCCCGTTGCCGCCGCAGCGTCATCCTGCAGGAAAACCAGGTCCGGACCCAGCAGAACGCCTTCGAGGCCAAGAAAGAGGAAATCCAGCTTACCAAGCTTCAGCTCAGTCGACTAGAACTCGAACTTCGAAGCCGCGAAGACCAGGTTGCCCGGTTTCGGGCCGCCCTCAACAGTTCCAAGACCAACAAGGAATATGCCGCCGTTCTTACCCAGCTTAACACCACCCGGGCCGACAACTCCAAGATCGAGACCCAGGTGCTGGAGCTGATGAAGGATATCGAGGTCGACGAGGCCCAGGCCCGGGAGATTCAGCAACAGATCGAGGAACAGAAGAAGCAACTTGAAGCCACCCGTGTCGATGCTGAACAGGCGG
>DDXG01000082.1 GCA_002347125.1 Phycisphaerales bacterium UBA2266 | reverse complement strand
CCCTGCACCTTCGCCTACATGGCCCCGATGCTGGGCGTGACCTTCAAGCTGGCCTCATCGAACATCTCCTACGGAATCCTGCTGCTGCTGGTCTACGGCATCGGGCATTGTTCGGTCATCATCTTCGCCGGGACGTTCACGGAGGTCGTCCAGCGGTACATGAACTGGAACGAGAAGTCTCACGGAACCACCATCGTCAAGCGAATCTGCGGCGTGCTCGTACTGCTCGCCGGTGTATACCTGATCTACATAGCTCCGTAAAACCACTACCCATTCAGGAGGACAATTCATGGATAGAAGACACTTCATGGCTCAGGCCGTTGCCGCGGGCACGGGGATCGCGGCTGCCTCATCGGCGGGCGCAGCAGCCCAGCGGCCCGTGCGAATCGTCGGCGTATCGTGCAGCCCGCGCAAGGGCAAGACCACCGCCACCGCTATCCAGGTCGCCCTCGACGCCGCCAAAGCGGTCGACTCCCGCATCAAGACCGAACTTATCGATCTCGGCGGCCTGAGCATCTCCGGCACGGGCGGAGGCGCCACCTCCGCCGAGGCCAAGCCGATCGAAGACGACTTTGAGATCGAGGTGCTGCCAAGCCTCAAGAATCCCGTTCCAGACGGTCTGATCATCGGCTCGCCCTCCTACTTCCGCAGCATGAGCGCCTTGTGCAAGGCCTTCCTGGAGCGCATCGCCGTACTCCGCGAGCCCAAGCTCTTGCTGGCCGACTGCCCCGTTGGCGTGCTTTCGGTGGGTGCCTATCGCAACGGCGGCCAGGAACTCGTCATACAGGAAATCCAGACGGCCATGCTCTGCCATGAAGTCATGGTCGTCGGCGGCAAGCCGAGGGCGCATCAAGGCGCGACCCTTTGGAACGCCTACAAAGATGATATCATGCAGGACGAGTTCGGGATTGAGACCGCCAGACAACTCGGTATCCGCGTCGCCGAAGCCGCCCTCAAACTCACGCCATAGGGGCGCATCGGCGCCGTTGCCTGGTTGCAGGGCAGGACGCTATCGCTTTGTCCGGCTGGTGGGAGCCCGTTGCGGCTGGACGACCCTAGACCGAAGCAGCCGGCTGCGGTGCCTCTTCTGTTCCGCCAGATAGTGCTCCACGAGGATTTGTGAAGAATATCTCTTGACTCACGGAACGTCTTCGGCTATTATTGCGTATATGCACAGATATGCAGATAGCTAAGGAACCCAGAATGGAAGACGAAGCAGCACTGTTCAAGGTCCTGGCGGAGCCGACGCGGCTGCGGCTGGCGATCCTACTGGCGGCCGAGGGCGAGACCTGCGTCTGCCAACTCGCTGAGGCCCTGGAGGCCCCGGAATTCAAGATTTCGAGGCATTTGGGGATCATGCGGTCGGCCGGGCTGGTCCAAGTCCGACGCGATGGCACTTGGATGTTCTACAGCCTTTGCGAACCGAGAGGCCGCCTTGAGCAGTGCCTCCAGGAGTGCTTCGGCGACTGCCTAGCCGACCAGCCCACCCCCAAAGCCGATCGCCACAGACTCGCTGCCTCGTCTTGCGGCCCGGCGAAAAGTCCAGACACTGCCGAGCCAACTGAGAAGACGAACCCAGTTTCGATCACCGGGGTCTGACCATGCCCGATAAACTGCGCATCCTGTTTCTCTGCACCGGCAACTCCTGCCGCAGCCAGATGGCCGAAGGCTGGGCCCGCCACCTCAAGGGCGACGTGCTTGAGCCATATTCGGCCGGTATCGAGACCCACGGCCTAAACCCAACCGCCGTCAAAGCCATGGCCGAGGCCGGTGTCGACATCTCCGGGCATAAGTCCAAGCATGTCAACGACTTACGGGATATACAGTTCGACTACGTTATCACCGTCTGCGATAACGCCCATGAGTCCTGCCCGCTGTTCCCAGGCAGGGCCAAGGTCATCCACGTCGGCTTTGACGACCCACCCCGGCTTGCCCGGCGAGCCTCGACGGAGCAACAGGCCCTCGACATATACCGCCGCGTCCGCGACGAAATCCGGGCCTTCGTCCAGACACTACCCCAGGCACTTGAGGCGCACTGAAAGGAATCTGCATGACCGGCGACCCAAGCGAGAGCATCAGAGACACTGTCCGGCGGGGATACGCGGAGATAGCCAGGAGTGGGTCCGGCTGCTGCGCCGGTCCTTCATCCTGCTGTGGCTCCTCGTCGCCCGACAGGCTTGCCCAGGCAATCGGCTACACGCCCGAGGAACTCAAGGCACTGCCCGACGGGGCCAACATGGGTCTATCCTGCGGCAATCCGACCGCCATTGCCGAGCTCAAACCCGGACAGGTGGTTCTGGACTTGGGCAGTGGTGGAGGATTCGACGCTTTCATCGCGGGTCCGAAGGTCGGTCCGATGGGACGCGTGATTGGCGTGGACATGACGCCCGATATGGTAAGCAAGGCACGCCAAAGTATTCCCGTGTACCGCAAGCACGCCGGCCTGGACAATGTCGAATTCCGTCTGGGCGAAATCGAGCACCTGCCGTTGGCTGACGCCAGCGTGGACGTGGTGATCTCCAACTGCGTCCTGAACCTCTCGTCGGACAAACCACAGGTCTGGCGGGAGATTGGACGCGTGCTGAAGTCCGGTGGGCGGGTCGCCATCTCCGATCTGGCCCTGCTCAAACCTTTGCCGATGGAGATCCGGGATATGGTCGAGTCTCTCATCGGCTGCATCGCCGGGGCGGTGCTGGTGGATGAGATACGTACGATGGCGGAGGCATCGGGACTGATCGAGATACAACTGACACCCAAGCCGGGATATGTAGACGCCATGGTAGATTGGAACGATCCACTGTACCGCAGAGTCGTCGAACACCTGCCTGAAGGAGCGAAAGCGGGAGACTATGTGACGAGTCTCAATATCACAGCAGCCAAGCCGGCCCTGACGTTAACGGGACATATCAAGGAACTGATCGCCATCGGGGCGTCTGTTACGGCACATTGCCAGCCCTGTCTGACCTATCACGTGGACAAGGCCAGGCAGATGGGGATAGACGAGCCAGAGGTTCGAGAGGCCATCGCTGTCGGCCATCAGGTTGAGAAGGGGTCTATGTCTGCCATGACGGCTTTTGCCAAGAGTGTGTTGGATTCGTCGGCGCAGGACAATCCAGTTTGTTGTACCGGCCGGACATCGCCGGATGGAAAGAGTTGTTGTTCGTGAGACCCAGGATTCAGGAGAAATGACCCATGAGTTCATCGAATCAAGACCGAAAAGAGACTGACAACATGGAAGTGCTGAAGCAACAGGCCTCGGGCTGTGCTCCGGGATGCGATTGCCACGCCGCCGGACCGTTGAGGCGAAAGCGCGTGATTCTGGGGACGATCGTGCTGCTTGTCGCCGTGGCACTGGTGGCGCGGGCCGTGATCAAGACCCATGAGGCGCAAGACCCGCCGGACGCGGCCGTCTTTATTTCGCCCACAGTGGCACAGACGCCGCCGGCCGAGAGCGTTTCGGCCACGCCGACGGTCGAACCGGCCAAGACACGGGAGGCATTTGTTGGCAGGGAGATCGGATCGCTTTCGGATCTGAATACCCTGGCTACGGCAACCGATGCCGTCTTTGTATATGTGCCCGGCAAGGATGGGGCATCCGGCAATCCGCCCGCGATGGCCATAGAAAGTGCCGCGAAGAGGATTGGGTCTCAGGGATTCAAGATCGACTCGTTCACGCTGAGGGCAGGGACTCGTGATCACGACATGCTTGCGGCACAGATGCCCGTGCCGGGTGTTCTGGCCGCGGTCAAAGGACGAGGGATGATCCCCGTCTCCGGCGACATCACGGAGGCGAAACTCATCCAGGGATTTGTCGCTGCGTCAAGCGCCGGCGGCTGTGGCCCGTCCGGGTGCGCCCCGGGAGCGTGCAATTGACCGATATGGTTAAGACCATCACCGATGCGCTGCAAACGGCCGGCACGGGGCCGGCAGGGTTGCCGTTGGCTTTTCTGCTGGGACTGGTCAGCGCCGTCGCCAGTGCCTGCTGCACCTTGCCGGCGATGGGTGTGCTCGTGGCCTACTCGGGCACAAGGCAGGACACCAATCGCCGCTCGGCGTTGGTCTCGGCGGCCTGGTTCCTGGTTGGCACTGCCATGGCCCTGATTATCCTTGGGTTTGTGGCCGGGCTGATCGGCCAGGCGGCGCAGGCGTTTCTTGGACGGTACTGGAAACTGTTCGCCGGAGTCGTGGCGGTGTTCTTTGGGTTGGCAACATTGAAGCTGCTGCCCTTGAGCCTGCCGAGACGCGCTGCGAAAGAGGGTCGCTCCGCCGCCTGTGGAAAGATGGGTGCGGTATTGGGGGGCCTGTTTCTTGGCGGTGGTGTAGCGGCCGTTTCGTTACCCTGCAATCCGGGCATCTACATCGTCATCGGCGCCAGCATCCTGATGGGGCGAATCCTCTGGGGCATGATCCTCATGGCCGCTTTTGGAGTCGGATTCAGCCTGCCGCTGACCGCCATCCTGTTCGGCGTATCGTTTGGGAAGGCATCGCTCAAGATGCAGAAGGCCGATTCGGCGATCCGAACCGTTGCCGGGGTCCTGCTGGTCTCCGCAGGTTTGTACTTATTGGCGTCATTTTGACGGTATGGAACTGTAACCGAAAGGCAATACGACGATGGAAGTCAAGGCAAGTAACGAGAAGGGAAGAAGGGGCTTTCTGGCCATGATCTGGGAGTCCATGACCAAGACCGGCGGTTGCTGCGGCTCGGGTGGAGACTGCTGCGGGTCCGCCGATCCAACCGACGGCGATGAGAGGGCCAAAGACGAGATGGCTGATGGTAGTGCAGGAGGACGCCATGCGTAGCGGATCCGATGGCTCAAACCACAAAGACCTCGCTGTCCTGGCCATCGTTCCTGTTGCGGTAGCAGTCCTGACCTTGGCGAGTTGGGTTCTCGCGCACTGGGAAATCGGACCGCATCTTCTCAATGCGGCACTCGCCGTTGTGGCCATCATCTTCGGCGGCCTTCAACGCTTCACCGCCGGGTTCAAGGACGCTTTCCAGCGAAAGATCACGGTCAACGTGTTTGTCGTGGTGGCACTGCTGGCCACAACGGCGATAGGTGAGTTCAGGCCCGCCGCCGTTATCGTTTTCATAATGGCCGCCGCCGGAGCACTGGAGTCGTACACCCTGGACAAGACTCGCAGGAGCATCCGTGACCTTCTGGATTTCGCCCCGGCAACGGCGACGGTTCGTCGGCAAGGGCAGGAGGTCATCGTCCCGGTTGCCGAGCTTCAAGTGGGTGACATCGTTGTGGTCAAGCCCGGTGCGAGGATTCCCGTTGACGGCGTGGTGACCGCCGGGGCCGGCAGCGTCAATCAGGCTCCGATTACAGGCGAGTCCGTGCCGGTGGAGAAGTTTCCGGGAAGCAGTGTTTTCAGTGGAACCCTTAACGAGTCCGGCAGGTTGGAGGTTCGAACGGCCAAGGTGGGCGAGAACACCACGCTGGCGAAGATCGTGCATCTGGTGCAGGAGGCCCAGGGAACGCGGGCGCCCATTCAGAATATGGCGGATCGGTTCACGATGTGGTTTCTGCCGACGGTGGTGCTGCTCGCGATCATCGCTTTGGCTCTCTCGCGCGATGTCAAGGTGGCGGTCTCTGTTCTGCTGGTGGCGTGCCCCTGTGCATTCGCCATCGCCACACCTACCGCCGTGACCGCCGGTGTATCCAATATGGCCCGCCGCGGTGTCCTTATCAAGGGTGGTATCTTCCTGGAACTGGGCCATAAGATAACCCATCTTCTTGTGGATAAGACAGGGACCTTTACCTTTGGAAGGCCCAGGGTGGAAGCCATCATTTCCTTCAACGGGAGAGGCCCGGACGAGGTCCTGCGGATGGCGTGCATCGCGGAGAAGTATTCCGAGCACCCCTTGGCGCGTTCCATTCTGGCGGCCGGCCGAGCCAGACGCCTCGAAATACCCGACCCGGACCAGTTTGTCAGTGCGACGGGCATGGGGGTGGAGGCCCGATGGAATGCCGCAAACCTCCGCGTGGGCAAGCAGGCGTTCCTTCAGGAAGCCGGTGTACCCATCCTCGCGCCGGTAGACCATGAGATGGCCCGACAATCGGAGCAGGGACGCACCGGCGTCCTCGTCGCCCACAACAACGAAGTAGTCGGTATGCTGGCGATTGCCGATGAGATCCGGCCCGAGATTCCGGAAACCCTCCGCCTACTCAAGACGATGGGGGTCCAGAGGATTACCATGTTGACCGGCGATCATCCTCGGGTCGCGGAAGCGGTCGCCCGGGCCATCGGAGTAGACGGTTTTCAGGCCGAGTTGCTGCCCGAACACAAGCAGGAATCGGTCAGGGCCTTGCAGGCCGAGGGTCGTGTCGTTGGAATGATCGGCGACGGCATTAACGATGCGCCGGCTCTGGCGTTGGCGGATGTGGGGATCGCTATGGGCTCCGGCGGAACGGATGTGGCCATCGAGACCGCCGATATCACCTTGATGAAGGATGATATCTCAGGCGTGGCCGATTTCATGTGGATGTCGGCAAAGGTCCTGCGCCGCATCAAGCTGAATATCGTCTTCTCCATGATCTACAACGTCATTGGGCTCACGCTGGGTGTCTTCGGGGTGATGACGCCGATCATCGCGGTGATTTTTCAGGAAGCCGGTTGCATCACAGTCGTCTTCAGTTCGACGCTATTGCTATGGTCGAAGCGGGGCGCTGGGAAGGCCCGAAGTGCGTTGGCGGCCCGCGGTCTTGCAGCAGTTGGGTCAACCGAAGCTGTGGTGGCAAGCGGCTGATGCACGCGAACCGAGAATGGAAGCGATTGTAGACATGATCGAACGAAAGGATACACAAGTAT
>DDXG01000344.1 GCA_002347125.1 Phycisphaerales bacterium UBA2266 | reverse complement strand
CTGCTACCAGAACTACAACGTGGCGATCAATGATTCGGATCGCACGATCTACACGTACATGGGCACGCTCGAGCCGAGGCGCAAGAACGTCAGTTATTGCTCGGCGGGCCAGCTCTCGCCGCTGCTGAACGACCCGTGTTACGACGTCATTGGGGTGGGAACGCGGGCGTGGCTGGCCGGGGCGCAGGGGCACGTCTACGCCGAAGGGACGCAACACGCGGGCGACTGCGAGCGGACCGAGGACGGGGTGCCCACGGGCGGGGCCGGGACGCTGGCTTTGACGGCGGACATGAAGCGGATGCGGCCGCCGTTCGTGCGCGGCGTGAGCCTGCGGGGATACGGGGTGTCGCTGGCGCTGGGCGTGGGTGTCCCGATACCCATCCTCAATGAGCAGGTGCTCAAACGGACCTGTGTGCGGGATCGCGACATCTGGGCGCCGGTGGTGGATTACGGCACGGATTACCCGCAGAACACCGGCCGGGTCATTGCCCACGTCAATTATGAAGAGCTCCGCGGAGGCGAGATTGATTTGGAGGGCAAAAAGGTGGCGGTCGGCTCGCTGTCGAGCTATTACAGGGCGCTGGAGATTGCGAACCTGCTGGCCGATGAGATACGCCGCGGGGATTTCCTGCTGGCGGCCCCGATCGCGCCGTTGGCGAAGGATGAGAAGATGAAGCCGCTTCTGGTAAGGGACAAGAGCTGATGAACGCGACGATGGTGACCAAGAAACTGATGCTTTTCTTCCCGCGGTGCGAATGCGAGAAGCCCATCATCTACCATCTGGTGAAAGACCATAACCTGATTGTGAACGTCTATCGGGCCAAGGTGACGCCGGAAGAGGAAGGCTACCTGGTGCTGGATGTGACCGGAACGGAAGCCGACATTGACAAGGCGATGGCGTTCGTGCGGACGTTCAACGTGACCATCAACTATTCGGGCAAGGGCGTCACGTGGGATCCACAGCAATGCACCCACTGCGGCCATTGCATCGTGCACTGTCCGACGGGGGCGCTGCATATCGGCAACCCGAAGACGCGCGAGGTGGCCTTCAGCGAGAAAGACTGCATCGAGTGTCTGGCGTGCATCCGGGTCTGTCCGTTCGGGGCGTGTGCATCGGCGTTCTGAGGGCCGGACACGGAGCCCAATCAAATAGCAAGCAGCAGAAAGCAAATATACATAGCAAAATGCAGGACTATGGGCGGTACGCGCTGCCGACCGACCCAATATGAACGACGAAATACGAACGACATGAGCGGCGGGCGGGTCTATCGGCGTTTCATGCATAAGGAGGCGGTCTTTCGGATATGCTGCGAGCCGTTCGCGGCTGTCACGGCTGAGATCGTTCGCCAACGGCGCATCCTGGAGGGGTATATCGAGCGGCATCCGGAGTTTGGGACGTCTTTTGAGCCGTTGGAGGTCCTTGTCGATGCGCCGGAATCGGCACAGCAGATGGCGCGGGCCGCCGGACTGGCCGGGGTCGGGCCGATGGCGGCGGTGGCCGGGGCGATGGCGCAACTGGCCGGGGAGGCGGGATTGGCGGCTGGGGCGGATGAGGTCGTCGTGGACAACGGGGGGGATATCTACCTGCGGACCATCGAGCCGATTGTCGTTTCTCTGCACAGCGGGACGGCCAGGATCGGGGATCGGCTGGGGTTTTCGATCCGGCCGGAGCAGACGCCGCTGGCCGTGTGCTCGTCGTCGGGACGGATGGGGCATTCGACGAGCCTGGGCGATTGCGATCTGGCGACGGTGGTGGCGAGGGATGCGGCCTTGGCGGATGCGGCGGCCACGCGAGCGGCGAATATGGTAAAGGCGGTCGAGGACGTGGATGCGGCCCTGGAGGCGATTGCGGCGATGCCGGGAATCAACGGCGTGCTCATTGTCAAGGCCGACCGCGTTGGAATGGCCGGCAAATTGCCGGAGATGGTGCGGATTGACTGACGTGGGGCTGAGTGCCAGGATGGGCATAATTTCACATGTTCAGCACCCAAGGACCGATGGTATGATCGGGGTGAGGGTAGGGGGATGGTGCGCACGGGCGTTTTGAAGGTGTACTGTGGCAGGTAACGGCAGGAAAATCGGGTTGGCCGCGGTGGTATTCGTGGGGGTGGTGCTGGGGGTGGCCGGGTATCTCAACCGGGGGCTGTACCACAGTGCGATGACGATTCGGGAGCTGCTGACGCAGAACGAGGAATTGCGGGAGGCGATTTCCCGCCTGACGGATGAGGGGCAGATCGGCTATGCCAAGGTGGTGCGGCAGGAGGAGGTCGACGGGGGGCTGGTAACACACCTGAAGTTCGTCGAGACGGCCGGGGGCGACCTTCAGAAACGCATCCTGGAGAAGGAGTTCGCCATACCGGGCGACGTGGTGCATTTTGACGCCCTGATCGTCAAGTTCGAGGACAAGCTGGTCATGGACGGCAAGGCAAGGGCGTTGTACCTGTGGCGGCGGATATATGGGGAGACGATGCGGCCGGAGGATGGATTCCTCATCGAAGAACCCGGAACCGAGCCGGTGCGGTACAAGGACCTGCTCAATGCCCTGCCGATCGAGCAGCGGGAGCTGTTCTGGTGGAATATCTGGGAGCTGGCCAACGACCCGCAGCGGCTCAAGGAATACGGAATTGTGGCCATTTACGGCAATGCCGTCTACTCGAAACTGCGCGAAGGCCTGATTTACATCTTCAAGATGGATGCGACGGGACAGGTCTATCCGCAGGTGGTCCCGGACCTCTAACCGGAGGCTATCCGGCGACGCCGCCGGAGACGATGAAGGTCATGGCTTCCGCGGCCGGGATGGGCAGGGCCGTCACGGCGTCTTTGGGAAAGAGGACGACATTCCCGGCGAAGTTGTAGGATTGGGGCAGGTACACGGCGATGTAGTCGCTCAGGCCGAGCCCGGCCAGGTCGTCGCGGGTCACGAAACCGACCACGCAGGCCGAGGCCCCCGCCGCGATGCGGGCGACGACGGGGCGGTCGAATCTCTTCTTGTCGCCGGCGAAGGCCTCGATGAGGTCCTTGAGCGAGCCGTAGAGCATCTTGACGAGGGGGACCCGGTTGAAGAGGCGGTCGATGCAGGCGACGAACCTGCGGCCGAGCAGGTTGGAGGTCAGGACGCCGATCAGGAAGATGACACCCAGCGTGATAGCCAGACCCAGGCCGGGGATTTCAACCTGCAGGAGGTTGCGGAGCAGTTGGTCGAGACCCGTAAAGACCCAGACAACCAGCGCGATAGTCAGAGCCACCGGCGCGAAGACCAGCAGGCCCCGCAGGAAGTAGGCAATCAGCTTCTTGATGATCATGTGCGGCACTCCTTTGTCGTATGGGATAACTCCATCGTGCCATAGATTACGTCCGCACGGTGCGCGTGTAAAGGGCCAGACCGTCCGCGCGCGAGGCGGTTACGGACACCGGCAGGCGGAGGCTGCGCGCATACCAAGGGCGGGGGGGCTTGCTTGAGGGTAATTCAGAAGGCGCCGCCCGGCCGGGGCCGGCGTTAGGTATCAGGCTGTGGACTCTCAGAGGGGCGGGTCTAACGCTATCAGCATAGCGCGATATAGCTTGCGATCGCCAGCAGGAGGATGCGCCTCTTGTTGATTGTGAAAGGGACCCAGGTTTCGTAGTAGAACCGTGCCATCACCCACCTAGAAGCCAGAGTTGTCCATGTGTCGTTCGCCTGCCATGCTCGTATTATAGCAGAGGTGTCTTGCTGAACCCAAGCGAAAAAGGACCATGCTGATTGTAAGTGCTTATTTAGAAGCGACTTACAGCCATGCTTCGCCGGGGTTTTTTGAGGGAAACCCGGCCGTCTGCAAGCGGGTTTGGGCGTGATTGCTGATTATGAGAGACACGAGACGGGGGGGCAGACCCATCGGCTTGGCGGTGTGGACTGGACGCTGGATACTGGGTGCTGGATACTCGATACTGGCCGGCGCAGCCCTCGCATAGACACGGGCAATAACTCTGTCATGCCTGCGCAGGCAGGCATCCAGAACGACTCTTGGCCGCCAGCGACCTTGCGGCACGGTCTGGACCCCTGCCTTCGCAGGGGTGACATCGTCACTTCCTTGCCCCCGTCGCATTCCATACCCGTACACCCAGCCATGACGTTGTCGAGCCACTGCCCGCAGCCGTGCTATGACGATGTAGAAACAGGTGGCTGTCCCTCGCGATTGACCTGCAACAGGACTTCGTGAGCTTCATGCAGGCCCGGATCCTCAAAGACGGCACGCTCCGCATTGCGCCTCGCTTCGGCCACATCACCGGCAGCTTCCAAGCTGCGGGCTATTGCCAGCGAAATTAGAGCGGGGTTCTTATCTGTGATACGCCTTGCTCTTTCATAAGCTTTCACGGCCTCGCGGAATTCCCCGAATGAGAAGAGCCTCGTGCCCAATTCGTAGTAGACACGCCAGTCATCCAGATTGTTGGCACAAGCCCTCTCGTACAGGGCGATGGCTGATGCGGAATTGCCGGCAATGCGAGCGAGATCACAAGCGGCCGGGCAGTGAGATGGGTCGTCCGCAAGAATGTTGGCGAGCAACTCCGAAGCTTCTGCCGCTGTCGCATCGTGAAGGGAAAGACAGTGACCAAGATTGAACTTGGCGAAGACCGTGTCTCCCATAGTCACGGCTCGCCTCAGCTGGGCTATGCCAGCGACAACGTCGCCAATCTCGAACAGCGTCCGGCCCGTAACAGTCAGAACGACATCATGGGACACACGATCTTCAACACGGTCTATTGCTCTTTGCAGATAACGGAAGTCCTTCTTCGTCATAGACTCGATCGCGGCTGAATAGAGATTCGCCTTGCCTGGCGGCACCTCAGTCAGCGCCTCTGCTTTGAGTAGCGGGGCCGCACGCTCTGCGCAATCTCTCTCAAAGAACTCAATGCCGTGTCTCCTCCTTCCTTCAAGCTCATCCAGCCAACTAGTGTGTCGCTCATCATCCTCTGCTACCCCTAGCTCCTTTGACGCGACATGGCGCATAGCCAGTGCGGACTCCTTGGCACGGCGGAATTTGCCCAAGTAGTAGTAACAACACGTAATCTGCTGCAGCAGACGTAGTCTGTAGCGCCCTTCGCTACGCTTCGCCGCCCGTCTATAGTGTTTCAGGGCAAGGGAGTACTTCCTCCGCCGAAATGCTATTTCTCCCAAAGTCTCGATTGGCCCAGAAGATATGGGATGGACGTCAATCGCACGTCTGGCACACTCCCGTGCTTCTGATAGTCGGCCGAAATGGACGAGCACAAATGCAGCCTGACGCAGGGCATCCGGGTCGCGGGGGTTTGTTGTGAGAACAGAGGACGCAAGTTTGAGTTTTTCGTAGAATTCCCCCGGAGCCTCCAGATGATCGCCCAGTGCAAGCATCCCGGCCACGGAGGGGTGCGACTCGAGAACTTTACGCAACCGGCCCAGACCTTCCTCCCTGAAGCCAAGTGAATAGACCGCCATTCCCGTCAGGGAAAGCAGGGCATCTTCCGGCACGTTCTCTCCCACAAGCTCGACTGCTTCGTCGATCAGAACCCTGTCCCGCAATACAAGGGCTTGATACACAGCCAGTTTGAGCATATTATAGGCAGGAGGCATCTCTTTGGCGGCGGCCCTGACACCGTCGTACTGGTCAGCGATGAATCTCCAGGAACATGGAAGCCCGTCAAAGTCAGCTTGCTCCAGTTCCTTCGCAATGATGGCTTGCGTCTCAATCATGGTCCACCTTCACAATCCAATTTGCATGCCCTCCAATTTCGGGGACATCATATTCATTTTGCTTTCAGCAGTACGATTGGCTGTTCGCCGGGCACGAGGGGGCTGCGTGTCGGCGTGCCGGGCGCAATAGTACGATCTGGCTGTGGGGTCTGCAAGACGTGGCAAGTACGGTATTCTCGCTGGGTTCGCTGGTTTCCATGTTTTTTGCGTGGGAATGGGCATGGGTGGGGTTGGTAATCGTCGAGAATGTGCGGTTCTGTACTTGCGGGGAGTATCTGGGCCTTGGAATGGGGCGTTTGAGGCGTTGGGAGTTGCTTGTGCATTGTGTCTGGTCCTCTGGATTCCTGCCTTCGCAGGAATGGCGGGTGCTGCGGGGGGTTGCCCGTGATGTGGGGCACGGGCAGGATGCCCGTGCTACGCGCGGGCGGGACGCCCACGGGACGCGAGGCCAAGATGCCCT
>DDXG01000334.1 GCA_002347125.1 Phycisphaerales bacterium UBA2266 | reverse complement strand
AAGACCTCTTCCGCCGGGCGTGCGAAAAATACGAGAAGGCCATCGTCATCAAACCCGACTACCACAAGGCATACAACAACTGGGGCGCCACCCTTGGCGATTGGGCCAGGCTGTACCAGGGCAAGGATGCCGAAGACCTCTTCCGGCAGGCGTGCGAAAAATTCGAGAAGGCCATCGCCATCAAGCCCGACAAGCACGAGGCGTACAACAACTGGGGCAACACCCTTGCCGATTGGGCGGGGCAGTCCCAAGGTAAGGCCGCCGAAGACCTCTTCCGCCGGGCGTGTGAGAAATACGAGAAGGCCATCGCCATCAAACCCGACTTCCACACGGCGTACAACAACTGGGGCAACGCCCTTGCCGCTTGGGCCAAACAGTCCAAAGACGAGGTCGCCGAAGACCTCTTCCGCCGGGCCTGCGAGAAATACGAGAAGGCAGAGTCCATCCGCCAGGGGGCTGCATCATACAATCTGGCATGTATCGCGGCCCTTCGGGGTGATATTGAAGAATGCAGGAAGTGGCTCAAATTGGGTGAGGAGACTGGGACGCTTGTGACCCGTGAACATGCTATGAAGGACGATGATCTCAAGAGCGTGAGACGGCGGAAATGGTTCAAGGAGATCAAGTGGAAGGGGGAGATGTAGGCGGCAGTGCGCACAAACACAACCTTCTTCTCTCGCTGCGCGGCTTCTGACTGCGTGAACAGACAGGTTGAACAGGCCGTAGTATTCAGACTGTATTGCCGATATAATACGGCGGCCGCCCGGTTGGGTGGCTTTGAGCACGCGGAAAAAATGAACCTGACATGAGGTATCGACCATGAGTGATGATCAGAAACCCCCGCAAACCAGCCCCAGCAGCTCCAATCCCCCACAAGATACCGGTCTTTCGAACACCTGGAAGACGGTGGTTTTCGGACTGGTCATCCTGGCGGCCGGTGCGGTCGCCTCCCACAGAATACTCATAAACCCCTCGCCCAAGAGCTGCGGCGTCGGCGGCGGATGTTGCCCCGGCCAGATGACCCCGTCGCTGTACCAGGGCTGCTGCCCCGGCGAGGTGGCCACGCAGACCCCCGGAAGCTGCCCGGCCGATACCACCGCCACAACGCCTGCCGCTAAGATGATGGCCATGCCTTCCGACCCCGCTGCCGCCGGTCAGTCGCCTTCCTGCTGTGCGGGCCACGCTTCCGGCATGGGCTCCGGGTGTTGCCCGATGGAGGGCTCACATGCCGGCTGCGACGCCGGTGGCTGTGCCGGCGCAGATACAGCGGCCTGCGAGGGCTGTGCGGGCCAGACTCCCGAAGCCCCATGACCGCGATACAGGAGTGGATTGCCCGCACATTCCGAGTCGGGCGGTTTCATCGTACTGCTCAGGCAGTCGCATCTGGCTTCCTGCTGATCCTCTGATCCCTCCCAGCGCCCCCTCACATTCCACAGCGTTCCGCTTGTCGCCAACCACCGGACCCGGTAGTATACAGGGCTTATTTGCGTCCCGTTTCCATTATTGGGCGTGCATTCCGCGTCCTTAGACTATGGAGCCGCATCGACCGTTCGATGGAACCGGAACCGCTCAACCGAAAACGGCGAACCTGTGGACTTGACCTGGGCCAATCGAATAACGATCTCGCGCATCCTGCTGATCGCCCCGTTTGTGGCGCTGATGCTGGAGGCCAACAACCCTGCCTACACCCCGGCCGCCCGTAACCTCTGCCGCTACGGCGCCATCGCCGTCTATGCCTATATGGCCTTCAGTGATGCCCTCGACGGCTACATCGCCCGCAAGACCCACAAGACTTCCACGCTGGGCCGGTTTCTTGATCCGCTCGCCGACAAGCTGCTGGTCACCAGCGCCTGCCTGTTGCTCACCAGCAAGCGGGGCGGCGTCGAGGGCTTCATCCTGCCGGCCACTGTCGTCGTGCTTATCGTCGGCAAGGACCTGTTCCTCCTCATCGGTTTCGTGGCCGTCTATATGGTCACGTCAAAGATCCATATCGTTCCGGCTCTCTTGGGCAAGACCGCCACCGTGCTGCAATGCCTCATGGTCTCGACGATTCTCATCGCCCCGGAGGTATCGAGTTTCTTCAGCGGCTGGAAGCACCTGGTGCATACACTCTGGTGGTCGGCCGCGGCCGTTGCCGTCATGGCCACACTGTTGTATATTCGTGCCGGCAGCCGCTTCCTTGAGCAGTACGAGCGTGAACAAGCCAACCAACCGCCGCAAAGCAGCCCGCAGGCCGAGACGCACCATCTTTGAACAGTAAGTCATTTGACGCAAGGCAGTTATGGCAGTGGACTTCAGTGACATACCGGAAGTCCTCGAAGACCTCAGACAGGGCAAGATGATCGTCCTGGTCGACGCCGAGGACCGTGAGAATGAAGGCGACCTGGTCTGCGCCGCCGAAGCGGTGACCCCCGCGGTCATCAATTTCATGGCCAAACATGGGCGAGGTCTGATTTGCCTGCCCCTGATGGCCGAGCGGTGCGACAGCTTGGGCCTCTACCCGCAGAGCCTCATCAATACCGCCCAGTTCGGCACCGCCTTCACCGTCAGCATCGATGCCGCCAAGGGCGTCACCACGGGCATCAGCGCCGCCGACCGCGCCCGCACCATCCAGGTCGCCATCGCCGACGGCGCCATGGCTTCCGACTTGGCCAAACCCGGCCACGTCTTCCCGCTACGAGCCAATCCCGGCGGCGTCCTCGTCCGCGCCGGCCAGACCGAAGGCGCCGTGGACCTGGCCCATCTGGCCGGTCTCAAACCCGCGGGCGTCATCTGCGAAATCATGAACGAGGACGGCGCCATGGCCCGCGTGCCGGAATTGCTCCAATTCTGCGAGAAGCACAGCCTCAAGATCACGTCGATCTCCAAGCTCGTCGAGTATCGCCTCCAGCGGGAAAGCCAGATCAAACGCGTCGACGCCGTTCACCTGCCGACCGACTACGGTGAATTCAAGCTCATCGGGTATGAGAGCGTCACCAGCCCGGAGCCGCACCTGGCCCTGTGCAAGGGCGGTGTCGGCGACCTCGACGATAACGGCCGGCCCATCCAGTGGGACAACCCCGTCCTCGTCCGCGTCCACTCCGAATGCCTCACCGGCGACCTGTTCCACTCCCAGCGCTGCGAATGCGGTTACCAGTTGATCACCGCGATGGAGATGATCGAGAAGGCGGGTCTCGGCGCCCTGATCTACCTGCGGCAGGAGGGCCGGGGGATCGGCCTGACCAACAAGCTGCGGGCCTACAAGCTGCAGGAACAGGGTCTGGACACCGTCGAGGCGAATCTCAAGCTGGGGCTCCTGGCCGATAAACGCGACTACGGCATTGGCGCCCAGATATGCCGCGACTTGGGACTGCGCGATATTCGCATCCTGACCAACAACCCCAAGAAGATC
>DDXG01000167.1 GCA_002347125.1 Phycisphaerales bacterium UBA2266 | reverse complement strand
GCGTCGGGGTTCTTTGCGATGTCCTTGCGGAAATCCTCTATGGCCTTCTGGAAGTACCGGGCGGATTCGGCATCCTGCTTGAGCTTCTGAAGGATGACGCCCATGTTGAAGTAGATGCTCGCCAAGGCGACGTTGCCACGGTCGCTGGGGATCGTATCGGACTCGACGGCCTTCTTGAACGCCTCCAAGGCCTTTTCGTTTTCATTGCGGGCCGCGTAGAGCAGGCCCATTTCGTTGTACGCCCGTACAGACAGTTGAGGATAGGCCAGCACCGCCCTCCTGTAGTAGGCCAGGCTGCGGTCGAAGTGGCCGTCTTCGGCATAGTGGCCGGCCCGGCGGAAGTACCTGGCTCCGGCGAACTCGCTGGCGCTCTTGAGCACAACCGGGGCCAGCATATTCTCCACCGGGGCATGGTCGTCGGTAAGGATGAAGTCGCCGGCATTGGCCATAACGGCATGGGTCTGCTCGGGGGTAAATATCCAGGCCTCCATATCCGCCTTGTACTCCCCGATAGACTTCGCCAGGTCAAATGGACTTCGCGAGGCGACGACGACGTAGGTGTTGCGGACATCCCTGGGCGAGTCGGCTTCCGTGGCGACGCTGACATGGGGGAATGTCTGTTTAATCGTCGCGACCACCGAGCCCAGGAAGAGCCCGGAGTCGAAGTAGTCTATGAGATTCACGAGGTAGACGCCGTTCTCGGAGAGGATTTGGCTGATGCTCTCGTTGAATTCCCTGGTAACAAGCTGGAAGGGCACGGAGTAGTCGTTGATGGCGTCCTCGAAGATGAGGTCATACTTGACGATCTCCCGGCCTTGTCGCTTCCGGTGGAGCAACTCGTCGACGTAGTTGCGGGCGTCCATGGTGATGGTATTGATGGGGCTGTCGGCGGGCAACCCGAAGGCCTCAATAGCCGCCTTCGTGACCCCCGGATCGATCTCGACGACGTCGATACGGGCGTCGGGGAAGTGCTTCTGGAGGTACCGCGGATAGACATAGCCGCCCCCGCCGATGACCATCGCGGCCATCCGCTGCTTGTCCTTGGCGACACCATGCGAGACAGCGGCGTAGACGTGCGTGTAGAAATACTCCAGGTTGTCGAGGTCGCCCATCACGATGCCGCTGTGCTTGAGCTTGTCCTGCATGAAGGCGCGTCTGTCCGGCTCCTGGGAGAGTTGGTGAACCGCGACATAGCAGTAGGGAGTCTCATCTTCATAGATGACGCTGGGATCATGAGGTTGTCTCAGTCTTACCGCCGCGCCGGCCGCCTGGCACCACTGCATGGAGCCCATACCGAGCAGCAGGGCCGCGAGAAAAACCGCGGTGTAGACATACAGCGGCCACAGGCGAATCCAGTAGACCGCCGCCATGACCAGCAGAATGCCCCCGACAGTCCAGATGGTGGTGGTTGTGCCCATCAGCGCAATCAGCCAGAACCCCGCCAGAAACGTCCCGGCGATGCTGCCGGCGGCACCCCATGCGTAGATGTCACCGACAGTCCGCCCGGTTGAATACCCCTGGTCGAGGGCCATCTTGGCCACAACCGGGCTGATCGTGCCAAGAACCGTAGACGGCAGCAGGAAGACGATGGCAACGTGCGTGAAAACGCGGACCGGCCAGCTCAGCTTCCACAGCCACATCCACTCCCCCACCGTGTTGTTCAGCAGTACAATCACTATGCACGAGGCCGAAGCCAGCGCGAATAAGACCGAAAGCGTCTTACGGGGCGTGTACTTGTCGGCGATGCGTCCGCCCAGGTAGTTGCCGACCGTGATACCCGCCAGGACGACGCCGATGATGGAGGTCCACGTGTACAGAGACGAGCCGAGGAACCGGGCGATCAGCCGGCCGGCGACAATCTCCAGGATCATGATGCACGCACTGGAGCAGAACACCGTCAGGCCGGGGATGATGATGGGCAGCGATTTAGGGGGTTTGTTCATGCGATTCTTCTTCCGATAGAGACCCTGGGAACACCGGCGTCCGTCCGATCAACACGGGGCCGGGCGCCGGGTGAACCGACTTTGGAGCGAGTATAGCAGGCCAACGGGCGGGTGGACAAGGGGATTCTCAGTAGGCGTAGTAGTCGACGCCTTCGGCATCGGCTCCGGGCCAGTTAAGGCGGATGGTCTCGGTGGCGGGCTGGTAGATCCAGCCGAACTGGTCGGTCTGGCCCGGGGCCGCGGGGAATGCATCGAGATTGCCCAGGACCTTGCAGGCGGTCTTCTTGTTGAAGGGGTTCTCCGGCATCTCGGTGAGGTAGCCGCCGAGCCCCGTCAGTTGGGCCTCGAGGGTGGTGTATGTGGGGATAACCGAGGTGTCATTGCCGGGATAACCGGGCGGCACGCCCCCGTTTCGGGTGGCGTACAGACGTATCGCACCGCGGAGGCTCTGGATGTTAGTCCTGGCCGTGGCGCTCATGGCCGTGCGGGATTGCGAGTTAAACTGGGGCACGACGATGGCGGCCAGGATGCCCAGTATGGCAACCACGATCATCAGTTCCACGATGGAGAATGCTCTTCTCATGCTAATCGTGCCCGTCGCGGAATTCGCGCGCACCGTTCATATCGTCCAGAAACGACCGGCGGCTTAGAGACTGCGCGTTATAGGACTCTGACGCGACAGCAGACTCCAACCTCAGGTGGAGCGCAGGAGGGTCCTATCGCTCGACCTCTATGAGATACCACGTGGTTGGGGCTTGGCCTATGGCGATTTGGATGTATCCAGAAGCCTCCACGGCCGAAATCGCCGGTCCAATGGGCTTGGCGGCGTTGTCCATGGGTGTGAACCTCGCGGAGGCCGCCGATTGGAGATTCACCAGGGTTATCAGTCCTTGTACGGGCTCAATCAGGGCGGGCGGGCCACCCCAGGCCTCAAGGCTGGTGCGGTTCTCGTTCCATCTCATGCCGGAATTCGCGGAGCGGGCAGTGACCGCCAGAAGCAGCCGACGGGATTGCGGGATGGGCAGGCCGTCACAAGAGGTCAGGACGATGCTGCAAAACCGGTTGTTCACATCCGCCGCGAGGTTCGAGAGCCGGACCGTCCGGTCCTTCACGAAACCGATGAGGGCCTGGCTGCTGGGTGTATCGACGGCCACAAGACCTGTGCCCTTGGCGCCATGGAACCACTTAATCTGGCCGGTATCGCTCGTGATGGGGCTGTCGGTCGGTGGGTGTGGATATGTCT